>NZ_JAUXNA010000106.1 GCF_030682935.1 Polaromonas sp. | reverse complement strand
GGCCTGGTGCCCGGCGCCGGCGGCCTGACTTATATTGCGCGCCGCGCCGCTGAAAATTCAGCTGCGTCAACCGGCAAGGACATGCTGCCCTTCCTGACCGAAGGATTCACCGCCGCCGCCATGGCCAAAGTCGGGACCAGCGCTATTGACAGCCGCAAGATCGGCTACCTGCTGGACAGCGACGTGATTGTGCCGAACAAGGACGAGCTGCTGTTTGTAGCGCTGAACGAAGCGCGCGCGATGTTCAATTCCGGTTACCGCGCGCCGCACAAGCGGATGTTTCCCGTGGCGGGGCGCAACGGCCTGGCGACCATCAAGGGGCAACTCGTCAACATGCGCGACGGCGGCTTCATCAGCGCGCACGACTTTCACATTGCCAGCCTGATCGCGGGCGTGGTCTGCGGTGGCGATGTGGATGCCGGTACGCTGGTGACAGAGGAGTACCTGATGACGCTGGAACGCCAGGCGTTTTGCGCGCTGCTGGGGCACCCCAAGACGCAGGAACGCATCATGGGCATGATGAGCACCGGCAAACCGGTTCGTAATTGATAAAGCTACTACGGAAGCGCCATGCGTCGTTGCAGCCCAAGCCCCATCCTCACGTACTTGAAGTACGTTCCGGTGGATATCGGGCGCCCGCGCCTAGCCTGACGGCTCCTCGCTACGCTTTCTCAATCACGAACCCTCTATTTTTATGACCATCCCTGACCATCCCCCCAACCGGCTGGAGCGCCAGCTGGATCGGCTTTCCGACGTGCCCGCCTTTGCGCGTCCCTGGTATCGCAACGTGGTGCTGCGCCGCGCTGTGCCCTTCGCCGGCACGGCAGGCCTGGACTTTCTGCAGATGTCTACGGACCGCGTGGAAATCGGCCTCAAGAACGAAAAGAAAGTCCAGGACCACCTTGGCGGCATCCACGCTTCGGCCATGCACCTGCTGGCCGAAACCGCCACCGGCATGGTGGTCGGCATGAATGTGCGCGACGACTGCATTCCGCTGGCCAAGGAACTCAAGATGGCGTTCAAAAAACGCGCCACAGGTTCGATGCGCGCGGTTGCCGTCCTCACGGCAGAACAGCAAGCCCTGATGCAGGCCAGTGACGAGGGCGAAGTCAATGTGGCGGTCACGGTGACCGACGAGGCCGGTGTGCATCCGGTTGACTGTGAATTTGTGTGGGCCTGGATTCCGTCCGGTCCGCGGAAAAGCTGAAGAAGCAATAGGCGACATGCAAAACCAGGCCAGCGCCAATGCGAGAAAGTTCGCCAAGTCCCTTCGCCGGGAGATGACCGATGGCGAGCGGCGGCTATGGCAGCGGCTGCGTGGTGAGCAGATGGGTTTTAAATTCCGGCGGCAGCATCCGCTGGGTTCGTATGTGGCTGATTTTGCGTGTCTTGCGCCCCGGCTGATTGTTGAGCTTGACGGGTCTCAGCATGCGGATCAGCAGGCTTATGACGCCAGGCGCGATATGTTTTTCAGGCAACACGGCTTTGACATGTTGCGCTTTCCGGCCAACTTGCCTTTTTCGGGTTTGCAGTCGATGGTGGAGGCGATTTACAACCGGCTGACGGAATTGGCCGCGCAGGCCCCCCTCCCCGCACCCGCCCCTTGAGTCACCAACCTTCTACCGATTCATCCAGAAAGAGCACCCCATGAAACAAGTCCAGGACGCCTACATCGTCGCCGCCACGCGCACGCCCATCGGGCGCTCGCACCGGGGCTTCTTCCGCAATACCCGTCCTGACGACCTGCTGGTCAGCGTCCTGCGCTCGGCGCTGGCCCAGGTGCCGACGCTGGACCCCAAGGCGATCGAAGACATCATCTGCGGCTGTGCAATTCCGGAAGGCCCGCAGGGCCTGAACATTGCCCGCATCGGTGCGGTGCTGGCCGGCTTGCCTGCCAGCGTGGGCGGCATCACCGTCAACCGTTTTTGCGCGTCGGGCCTGTCGGCCGTGCAGATGGCCGCAGACCGCATCCGTGTGGGCGAGGCCGACGTGATGATCGCGGCTGGCACTGAAAGCATGAGCATGGTGCCGATGTCGGGCAACTCGCCGTCGCTGTCGCCCGCCATGTTTGCCAATGACGAGAACGTCGGCATTGCCTACGGCATGGGCCTGACGGCCGAGAAGGTGGCGCAGCAATGGAAGGTCTCGCGTGAGGCGCAAGACCAGTTTGCCTACGCGTCCCACATGAAGGCCCTGAAGGCGCAGCAGGCCGGCGAGTTCACCGCTGAAATCACGCCGGTCGAAGTGACCGACCGCAGCGCCAACCTGGAGACCGGCGAAGTCATTGCCACCACCCGTACCGTGCGCCTTGACGAGGGTGCGCGCCCCGACACCACGCTGGAAGGGCTGGCCAAACTCAAGACCCCGTTTGCCGCGCGCGGCTCGGTCACGGCGGGCAACAGCTCGCAAACCTCCGATGGCGCGGGGGCCCTGATTCTGGCCAGCGAAAAAGCTGTCAAGGAATTTGGCCTCAAGCCGCTCGCGCGCTTTGTGAGCTACGCCGCCAAAGGCGTGCCGCCCCACATCATGGGCATAGGCCCGATTGAAGCCATTCCGGCGGCGCTGCGTTATGCCGGCTTGAAGCAGGACGACATGGACTGGTTCGAGCTCAACGAGGCGTTTGCGGCGCAGTCGCTGGCCGTCATCCACACGCTGGGGCTGGACCCGGCCAAGGTCAACCCCATGGGCGGCGCGATTGCATTGGGCCATCCGCTGGGCGCTACCGGTGCGATCCGCGCCGCCACGGTGATTCATGCGCTGCACCGCCACCAGTTGAAGTACGGCATGGTGACCATGTGTGTGGGCATGGGCCAGGGCGCCGCCGGTATCTTCGAGCGCGTCTGAGTGCGGCGCGGACCAGAACGGCCGAGCCACGAAGATGAATCTTTTATCCCTTATCCTCTAGCGTTATGACTACCACCCACCAGACCCCCGCAGAAATTCTGACCCACGTTGACGCCGGTGTGATGACCCTCACCCTGAACCGCATCGACAAGAAAAACTCCATCACCGCCGCCATGTACGGCACCCTGGCCGACGCGCTGGAGTCTGCCAACCACGACGCTGCCGTGCGCGTGGTGGTGATCCAGGGCCATGAAAGCATTTTTTCGGCCGGCAACGACATTGGCGACTTTCTGAAGAATCCGCCCGCCACGCAGGACTCGCCGGTATTTCGCTTTCTGCGCGGCATCAGCAGCTTTCCAAAACCGATTGTGGCGTCCGTGTGCGGCCCGGCGGTCGGCATCGGCACCACGATGCTGCTGCATTGCGACCTGGTGTATGCGGGCGACAACGCGGCGTTTTCCATGCCTTTTGTCAATCTGGGCCTGTGCCCGGAAGCGGCGTCCAGTTTTCTGGTGCCGCAGCTGATGGGTTATCCGCGTGCCGCGGAAGCGCTGCTGCTGGGCGAGCCCTTTTCGGCTGAAACCGCGCTGGAGGTGGGGCTGATCAACCGCATCGTGCCGCCTGCCGAGGCCAACGCGCTGGCCCAAAGGCAGGCGCTCAAGCTGGTCGCCAAACCACTGAGCTCCCTGTTGGAGACCAAACGCCTCATGAAAAAAGGCAACGCCGGTATCGTGGCCGAGCGCATGGCCGAAGAGGGCGCCAGCTTCGGGCGCATGCTGCAGGAGCCGGCAGCGCGCGAGGCATTTGGCGCTTTCATGGAAAAGCGAAAGCCTGATTTTTCTGCCGTTTGATGGGATTTTCCGATTCAGCGGTGGGCGGCGTGACGCACCGCCATCACGCGCACTCTGCGCGACAATGGAGCGCATGATCAAAGCTTCGCTCCCCGCCTCAGTTCCAGTCCCTGAATTCGAAGAAGAGTTCATCGCCGGCCTGAAAAGCATTTTTGAAGAAAAAATCGTCTTCAACCAGGTGCTGGGCCTGAAGATCACGTCGCTCAAGGCGGATCGGGTCACGGCGCGCATTGACATGCGGCACGAACTCATAGGCCACCCGGCCTACAACCGCATTCACGGCGGCGTCATCAGTGCCGGGCTGGACGCCATGGGCGGCTTGGCGGTGATGGCGGCCATTGGCGCGCGGCACATGGACGAAACTCCTTCGCAGCGCTTGCAGCGCTTTTCCAAGCTCGGCACGATTGACCTGCGGGTGGACTATTTGCGCCCGGGCATCAGCGAGTATTTTGAACTGCGGGCCGAGGTGCTGCGCCTGGGGTCGCGCGTGGCCAGCACGCGCATGGAGTTTCTGGGCGCCGATGGCAAACTCTTTTCCACGGCGGCGGCCGCTTACATCGTTTCATAGTACGTGGTGCTGGGGCCAACGTTTTTTTGAGCGCCTCAAGTGCGCCCGGCCTCGCCCAGCGCTTGCAGAAACTTTTTGCGCCACCAGTGCACGTCCTGCGTCCTGATGTTTTCAAGCAGCTTTTGATGGCGCGCCTGCCGCTCTTGCAGCGGCATCTGCAGCGCCCGCTGTATGGCGTCTGCCGTGCCGTCGGTGTCGTAGGGGTTGACCAGCAAGGCTTCTTTCAGTTGCGCGGCGGCCCCCGCAAAGCGCGACAGCACCAGCACGCCCGGATCTGCCGGGTCTTGCGCTGCAATAAATTCCTTGGCCACCAGGTTCATGCCGTCGCGTAGCGGTGTCACCAGCGCTACGCGCGCCACCCGGTACAGCCCTGGCAGGCATTCGCGTGCCACGTTGCGGTGCATGAAGCGGATCGGCATCCAGTCCAGTTCCCCAAAGTCGCCATTGATGGCGCCGCACAGGCCTTCGAGTTCCTGGAGCAAATCGGTGTAGGTCCCCATGTCTTCACGGCTGGGGGAGGCCACCTGGATCAGCGTTGCGCTGCGCAGGTTTTCGGGGTATTTTTTCAGCAGGGCCTGAAACGCGCGCAGGCGTTGCGGCAGGCCTTTGGAATAGTCCAGACGCTCCACGCCCAGCAGCAGTTTGCGGCGGCCGTATTCGTGTTTCATGTGTTTGTACATGTCGATCGCGCTCTTGGCATGCGTGAGCGCGGCGAACTCGTCCACGTCAATGCCAATCGGGAAAGCGCCCGCCTGCACGGTGCGACTGAAAGCCCGAAAGCGGTGCTGGCCCAGGTCCTCGGCGCCCGCTTCGGCCTGCACGTAACGCGAGAAGTGCAGCAGGTCGGCCTCGGTCTGAAAGCCCACCAGGTCGTAGGCAAAGAGCGCGCGCATCAGCCATTCGTGCTGGGGAATGGCCGCCAGCACCGGCTGCGGCGGCAGCGGAATGTGCAGAAAAAAACCGATGCGCTGGGTGCAGCCCATCGCGCGCAGTTCGGCCGCCAGAGGAATCAGGTGGTAGTCGTGTACCCAGATGATGTCGTCGGGCAAGAGCTGCGTCATCAGCTGGCGCGCAAACAGCTGGTTGACGCGGCGGTAGGCGCCAATGTAGCCCGCATCAAAGCGGGCCAGATCCAGCCGGTAGTGAAACACCGGCCACAGCACGCTGTTGCTGTACCCGAGGTAATAGCCGGCATGGTCTTGCTCGCACAAGTCCACCGTGGCCAGTGTGACGTTGCCGGCCTGTTGCACATGCAGCGCGCCTTCGCCGGGCGCACCGCCCTCGGCGATGGCGCCGCTCCAGCCGAACCACAGTCCGCCCGTGGCATGCAGTGCGTCGCCCAGCGCCACGGCCAAGCCGCCCGCCACGGCCTGGCTGGGGTCGGCCACGCGGTTGGACACCACGACTAATCTAGCCATGTGACCCCATCAGGAGCGAAAGACGCTGAGGGTGACGTGCGCCGCGAAGGGCCGCCCCGAGCAAGCACAGCCCCCTTGGGGGGCAGCGCATTACACGAAGTGAAAAGCGTGGGGGCAAAATATTCATACCTGCGAGTCCCACGGCGCGGACAGGCGCACGGCTGCGTTGATGATGCCCACCATCGAGTAGGTCTGCGGGAAGTTGCCCCACATTTCGCCCGTGACCGGGTGCGTGTCTTCCGACAGCAGGCCCAGGTGGTTGCGCGCTGCCAGCATGGTGGTAAAAATTTCGCGGGCCTGGGCTTTGCGGCCAATCCGCGCCAGCGCATCGATGCGCCAGAAGGTGCAGATGTTGAACGCGGTTTCCGGTTTTCCAAAATCGTCGGGGGCTTCGTAGCGGCGCATATAGGGTCCGTCGCACAAATGGATTTCCAGTGCGTCGACGGTGGCAATGAAGCGCGGGTCTTTCGGGTCGATGAAGCCGACCTCGATCATCAGCAGCACGCTGGCGTCCAGATCGCGGCCGCCAAAACTCTCGGCAAAGGCCTGGCGCTCTTCGCTCCAGGCCTCACGCAAAATCCGCTCCTGCATGCGGCGCGCATGGTCCTGCCAGTAGGCCGCACGCTCGGGCAGCGCCAGCACCAGCGCGATTTTGCCGAGCCGGTCGCACGCCGCCCAGCACATCAGGGCGGAAGAGGTGTGAACCCGGGCGCGCGTGCGCAGCTCCCACATGCCGGCGTCGGGTTTGTCGTAGGTGCGTGCGGCCTGCTCGCCGACGTCCTCCAGGCGCTTGAATTCGGCCAGGCCGGCGCGGTGCAGCAGCCGCTGGTCATGAAAGGCCTGCGCCGCACCCAGCACCACATTGCCATACACGTCATGCTGAAAATGCTCCTGCGCCTGGTTGCCCACGCGCACCGGCCCCATGCCCCGGTAGCCGCTCAGGTGATCCATGACGGCTTCGGGCAGCTCGCGCTCCAGGCCAATGCCGTACAGCGGCTGGATGTGTCCGCCCCTGGCTTGCACCACCACGTTGCTCAGCCAGCGCAGGTAGTCTTCCATGGTGCTGACCTCCGACAGGCTGTTGAGCGCGCGCACCACAAAAAAGGCATCGCGCAGCCAGCAATAACGGTAGTCCCAGTTGCGCTGGCTGCCGGGTGCCTCAGGGATGCTGGTGGTCATGGCCGCCACAATGGCGCCGGTGTCTTCAAACAGCGACAGCTTGAGCGTGATGGCGGCGCGGATCACGGCGTCCTGCCATTCCAGCGGAATGTGCAGGCGCTGGCTCCATTGGCGCCAGTAGGACACGGTTTCCTGCTCAAACAGCCGCGCCGTGTCGGCAATGCCGTCGGCGAGCGACTCGTCGGCGCCCAGCAGAAAATTGAGCTCGCGCGTCAGCACGAAAGGCTGCTTGGACAGCAGGTGCGACAGCGGGGCGTCGGTGCTCAGCCGCAGCGTGAGTGCATCGCCCACGTAGCGCAGGTGGTTGCTGCCCTGGGTGATCAGGGGCTGGCGGCGGCCCCAGTCAAAACGGATGTCGAGTGACACGCGAATGCGCGGCGCGCCATGGAGGGGCCGCACGCGCCGCACCAGCGTCATGGGCTTGAAGAAGCGCGAGTGGCTGAAAAAACGCGGTGCGAAGTCGGTGATCTCTATGCCCTGTCCGCTTTTGTCAAGCAACTGGGTGCGCAGCACGGCGGTATTGGGCTCGTACCACTGCTTGGCTTGGGCGAAGTCCTCGATCTCAATGGCAAAGGCACTGGATTGGTCTGTGTCACTGCTGCCCTGCTCCAGCAGGGCGTTGAACACCGGGTCGCCATCAAAGCGCGGCAGGCAGCACCAGACGATACGCCCGCGGGCATCAATCAAGGCACTGAAAGCGCAGTTGCCGATCACCCCCATGGCGAGCGACGGTTCGGCGGGGGGCGCAAAGTGCGTGGAGTCGCTTGCAACGCTCATTTTTCGTTCCTGTTCATCGATTTTTCCGGTGGGTTGGGGGCAGTGGGGGTTGGCTGGTCGTGGCAGGCCAGGCGCAGCCATTGCCGCAGCGCTGCAGGCGTCTGGCAGCGGTAGTGCGCCCGTGAGTCGCCTTTGCCGACCTTGATACCCTGGCCGCCGAGAAGCTGCACGGCCGAAAATCCGGCTTCGTCGGTTGTGTCGTCGCCCGCAAACAGCGGCAGCCGGCCCGCAAAAGGCGCGGCCGCCATGAAGGCTTCAATCGCTGTGCCCTTGCTGATGCCTGCCGGCTTGACCTCAAACACACATTTGCCGCGCAGCAATTCCAGGCCTGGCGTGCCGTGGGCTGCGTCCCGCATGACCTGCTGGGCCAGCGTTTCCAGCTCGGGTGCGTGGCGGTAGTGCAGGGCGACAGCCGCCGATTTGATTTCCACGCGCAGGCCGGTGTGGCGCGCTGCCAGCGCCGTGGCCAGCCGCACCACCTCCTGTAAATCGGGTGACGCCAGGCTGATCACCTGGCCCTGGGCCAGGCGGCGTTGCGCACCATGCTCGGCGGCAGAGGTCAACTGCAAGGGCGCCAGAAAGCCATCCAGGTCTGCGAGCCTGCGCCCCGACACGATGGCCAGCGCGCCGTTCAGCTGCGCCGCGAGTTGCGTCAATACGGGAATCAAATCGGCGACGAGCTGCACCGCTTCGGGCTGCGGCGCCAGGTCGGCCAGCGTGCCGTCAAAGTCCAGAAAAAGCGCAGTTTGCGGGCCAATGTCCGGCAAGGAAAATGAAACGGAGGGGGAAGACTGCATCGCCATATGCGCCTCACCTTAGCAGGCCTGCCTGGAAACGGCTGTAGGCCGGGGTCGATTTTTTGCGGCTTCAGCTGACCGGCGCCGTCGCAAAGCAGGGGCTGCGGCGCACGGCGGTCACCCGCGCCTGGTGAATCGATTCGCCGATCTGCCGGCCGGTTTTCCCCGCCGCCTGGGCCTCGGCCGCCACCTGATCGGTCGCCACCGACTGGGCCGCAGCCAGCACCGCCAGCAGCCGCGGGCGCTGGGGGTAGGGCGACTGATCGAGCCCGAGGCGGCCCCGCGCGTCGCACTCGCAGGCCAGCAAAATGTCGGCAAAGCGCTGGGGCTTGCGAAACGCATCGCAGCGCTCCAGCAGGCGCACCAGGGCCGCCGGGCTGACATCGCCGCTGCGGTGAATGTTGCCGTGCTCGCGCGCCACCACGTCGGCCAGCTCGCGGCAGTCGGTGGGCACACGCAGCCGCGCGCACAGGCCCAAGAGCTGCCGCGCGCTGCGTTCCTCGTGGCCGATGTGCCTGGGCAGCATCCCGGCCGGCGTGGTGCCTTTGCCGAGGTCGTGGCACAGGCAGGCAAAGCGCACCGGCAAGGGGGCCTGCAGCCGGGCCGCCATGTCCAGCACCAGCATCAGGTGAATGCCGGTGTCGACCTCGGGGTGGTATTCGGGGCGCTGGGGCACGCCCCACAACGCGGCGACTTCAGGCAGCAGCTTGTGCAGGGCACCGCATTCGCGCAGTACTTCCAGCATGCGCGAGGGGGTGCCCTCCATCAGGCCGCGCGCCAGCTCCTGCCACACACGTTCGGGCACCAGTGCATCGACTTCGCCATCGGCCACCATGTCCTGCATCAGCGCCCCGGTTTCGGGGGCGATTGAAAAATCAGGAAACCGTGCGGCAAAGCGCGCCAGCCGCAGGATGCGGACCGGGTCCTCGCGGAAGGCCTCTGTGACATGGCGCAAGACCTTGTTCTGAAGATCCTGCTGCCCGCCGAACGGATCAATCAAGGCCCCGAAATCAGGCTCAAATACGGCATTGGCGCAGGCAGGACGGGCAGGAGCAGCTATTGAATTAATAGTAAGGTCGCGCCGCGCCAGGTCTTGCTCCAGCGTCACGTCGGGTTCTGCATGCACCACAAAGCCGCGGTAGCCGCGCGCCGTGTTGCGCTCGGTGCGCGCCAGCGCGTATTCCTCGTGGGTCTGCGGGTGCAAAAACACCGGAAAGTCCCGGCCTACCGGCAGATAGCCCTGGGCCGTCAGTTCTTCGGGCGTGGCGCCCACCACCACCCAGTCGTGGTCTGTTACCTTCAAGCCCAGCAAGGCATCACGCACCGCACCCCCGACCATGTAAATTTTCATGCCGGCAGTTTAGCGGCTCAGGCCCTCAGTGCTGCAGGCGGTAGGGCTCTTCAAACGCACGGAAGTCGCGCTCCGCCAGCGCGTCGGCCACCCAGGCTTGCACGCCGGGCAGGGCGCACAGGCGCTCGATGTAGGCGGCGATGTCGGCGGGCACGGGCAGGGCGTAGCGCTTCAGGCGCATGCACACCGGCGCAAAAAACGCGTCGGCGATGCTGAAGTCGCCAAATAAGAACTGAGCCCCCACGGTCGGCTTCGTCTCCCTGCCCCCCAAGGGGGCGTTCGCACCTTGGGGCGGCCCGGCGTTGCTCAATGGGCCCTGGTGCTCGGCCAGCAACGCGCGCCACATGGCCACGAGGCGTTCCACATCGGCGCGCACGGCGGGTTTGTCGCGCCAGATCAGCTGGCCCACGTCCGCCAGGTCGGCTTCAATGTTCATGGGGCAGGCCGAACGCAGGGCCGCAAAGCCGCTGTGCATTTCGGCGCAAACGCTGCGCGCCCGGGCACGGGCCGGCACGCTGGCGGGCCACAGGTGTTTGTCGGGAAAGCGCTCGGCCAGGTACTCGGCAATCGCCAGGGAATCCCACACCACCAGGCCGTCGTCGTCCAGCGCAGGCACCTTGCCTGCCGGATTGACCGGGCCGATTTGCGTCTTGAAGCCCGAATCGGCGTCAAAAGAATCAAAGCGCAGCTTGATTTCTTCAAACGGAATGCCGGCCTGCTTGAGCAGCACCCAGGGCCGCATGGACCAGGAGGAATAGTTTTTATTGCCGATGTAGAGCTTGAGCATGGGGGTCCTGATCTGCTGACATGAGGGGCGGTCTTTTTGCCCCCGGTTGGGGGCTGTAACCTTAAAAGCGCCCGGCCGTCTTGCGTTTGGCCGTGAGGCCGCTGCGCAAGCCTTGTGCGCCCAGGTAGGTGGGGCCAATGGCCGCCAGTGCGGCCGGTTGGATGCCCAGTGCCTGCAGGCCGGGCAGTTGGCCGCTGGCCACGTTGTCGGTTTTCATGGCGTTGAGGTTGTCGCGGCTCAGCAGGGGCTCGCCGGGCGCCAGTTCCATGAGCCGGGCCTGCACGCGCGCCAGCGCGTCGGGCAGCGCGATCACCGTGCGGCCCTTGCCGCCCTTGATGCCGGCGTAGCGCCCGGCCAGTTCCACCAGTTGCTTGAGCGTGAACACCTCGGGTCCGCAGGCTTCATAAATCTGGCCGATGGTGTCGGGGGTCTGCAGGCAGTGCACCACCGCGCGGGCCACGTCCTCGACCCACACCGGCTGAAAGCGCGCCTGGCTGCCCGCCAGCGGAATCACCGGAAACAGCTGCTGCAGCCGGGCAAAGGTGTTGAGGAATTTGTCTTCAGCGCCAAAAATCACGCTGGGGCGCAGCACCGTCAGGTCCAGTCCGGCACCGCGCAAAACCGCCTCGCCGCGCGCCTTGCTGCGCTGGTACATCGAGGCCGAATCCAGCGATGCGCCGAGTGCGCTGATATGGACGATGCGCCTGACACCGCTGGCCTCGCAGGCACGCGCCAGCGCCAGCGGCAATTGCACATGCACCTTCTCAAATGCGGCTTCCGAGCCGTGCAGGATGGCGATCAGGTTGACCACCGCGTCGTGCCCGGCCAGCAGGCCCGCCAGCGACGCGCTGTCATGCGCAGGGGTCTCGATCACGTCGACCATGGGCAGCATGAGCAGGTGCTGGGCGTTGCTGCGGCGGCGCGTGACCACGGTCACGCGGCATTGCGCTTCGACCAGTTTTTCACAAACATGCCGACCGACAAAGCCGGTACCGCCGAGGATGAGGATTTTTTTCATAGGCCTTAATTTAGCGCGTTTGGACGGTGTTGCCCTGAATCAGCACTTTTTACTTTAATTTTTGGATAAAAAGTGCCTCTAGCCAATATGCTGCGGGCACTGACAGCTATTAATTACATAGCTGTCCGGTCTTGGTGATTTTCTGCGGTTTGCCAAAATCGTCAATCGCCACATAGGTCAGGCTGGCTTCCGTGACCTTGATGTAGCGGCCCTGCGAGCGAAAGCGCTCGGCGTACACCTCGACCTGCACCGTGATCGATGTGGTGCCGATGCGGGTCACGCTGGAGAAAAACGACAGAATGTCGCCGACCCGGACCGGCTGCTTGAAGACGAACTGGTTGACCGCCACCGTCGCCATGCGGCCGTCCACGTAGCGCGCCGGCACGACGGCGCCCGCCAGGTCCACTTGGGCCATGACCCAGCCGCCAAAAATATCACCGTTGGCGTTGCAGTCGCGGGGCATCGGGATCACCTTGAGCACCAGTTCCTTGTCGGTGGGAAGCTGGACATTCAGGGCCTCGGCGTCGGCGTCGGCGGTGGCTTGGGCGGTATTGCCCGTCGGTGCGCTTGATTCAGAAGACATAGGCACAATCTCACAAGAAATTTTAAAAATCCCAACGATTGTCACTCATGCGCTCCCGAGCTACTACCGCTGATTCTTCCCTTCACGTGCCCTCCGTGAGCAGCAGCGGGCCGCCGGCCGGCCCCCAGACGGCCCCGGAGCGTTCGGACTGGGGTACGCTGAAGCGGCTATTTCCGTATTTATGGGAATACAAGTGGCGCGTGGCGGCGGCGCTGGCCTTCATGGTGGGCGCCAAGCTGGCCAACGTGGGCGTGCCGCTGCTGCTGAAAAACCTGGTTGACACCATGAATTTCAAGCCCGGCGATGTGCAGGCCGTGCTGGTCGTTCCGGTGGCTTTGTTGCTGGCCTACGGCCTGCTGCGGCTGTCGACCACGCTGTTCACCGAGCTGCGCGAGCTGGTGTTTGCCAAGGCCACCGAAGGCGCGGCGCGGCGCATTTCGCTCGAAGTGTTTCGCCATCTGCACGCGCTCAGCCTGCGCTTTCATCTGGAGCGGCAAACCGGCGGCATGACGCGCGACATCGAGCGCGGCACGCGCGGCGTGCATTCGCTGATTTCATATTCGCTCTACAGCATCATCCCCACGCTGATTGAAGTGACGCTGGTGCTGACGCTGCTGGCTGTCAAGTTCGACGTCTGGTTTGCCGGCATCACCGGCATCGCGCTGGTGTTCTATATCTTTTTCACGGTCAAGGTCACCGAATGGCGCACGCAGTTCCGCAAGACCATGAACGAGCTCGACTCGTCGGCGCACAGCCGCGCTGTCGACTCGCTGCTGAACTACGAAACCGTCAAGTACTTCAACAACGAAGAGTTTGAGGCGCTGCGCTACGACGAAAACCTCAAGCGTTACCGCCAGGCCGCCATCAAGAGCCAGCGAACGCTGAGCCTGCTCAATGCCGGTCAGCAGCTGATCATTGCCATCGGCCTGGTCGCGATGCTGTGGCGCGCCACGCAAGGCGTGGTCGACGGCCGCATGACGCTGGGCGACCTGGTGATGGTCAACGCCTTCATGATCCAGCTCTACATTCCGCTGGGTTTTCTGGGCGTGATTTACCGCGAAATCAAGCAAAGCCTGACCGACCTGGAAAAGATGTTCACGCTGATGGAGCGGGAGCGCGAAATTGCTGACGAGCCCGGTGCGCCACCGCTGCGCATTGACGCCTCGCCCGCCGTGCGTTTTGAAAACGTCAGCTTTGCCTACGACCCGGCGCGGCCGATTCTTCACAGCGTCAGCTTTGAAATTCCACCCGGCAAAACCGTGGCCGTGGTGGGTTCGTCGGGCGCCGGCAAGTCCACGCTGGCGCGCCTGCTGTACCGCTTTTACGATGTGCAGCAAGGCCGCATCACGATTGCCGGGCAGGACATCAAGCATGTCACCCAGGCCAGCGTGAGGCACGCCATCGGCATCGTGCCGCAAGACACCGTGCTGTTCAACGACACGGTCGAATACAACATTGCCTACGGCAAGCCCGGCGCCAGCCATGAAGAGGTCGAAGCCGCCGCCCGCGCCGCGCGCATTCACGCCTTCATTGCCTCCACGCCCTTGGGCTACCAGACCATGGTGGGCGAGCGCGGCCTGAAACTGTCGGGCGGTGAAAAGCAGCGCGTGGCGATTGCCCGCACCCTGCTGAAAAACCCGCCCGTGGTGATTTTTGACGAAGCCACCTCGGCCCTCGATTCGGCCAACGAGCGCGCCATCCAGGCCGAGCTGCGCACCGCCGCCCAAAACAAGACCACGCTGGTGATTGCGCACCGGCTCTCCACAGTGGTCGACGCGCACGAGATCCTGGTCATGGACGCTGGCCGCATTGTGGAGCGCGGCAACCACGCCGCCCTGCTGGCCGCCAACGGGCGCTATGCCGAGATGTGGGCCCTGCAGCAGCAGGCGAGCGAGCATATTCTTGATGAAATAGGGGTCTAGCGCATATGCAGCGGGCGCAAGTAGCTATTAAAAACGGAGTAAAAATGAGTATTTGTTTCTTATAAAGATACAATCGTTTTTGTGAAAGAAACATCTGACTCCGTCTCCGACCTGCTGTTCCCTCATCAATACCGGCGCAGGGTTCTGGCTTTGCTGCTGCTGCGGCCCGGCCGGTGGCTACATTTGCGGGAGATATCCCGCTTGACCGATAGCACGGCGGGGACCATGAAAAAGGAGCTTGACCGGCTGCACGGCGCTGGCTTGCTGGAAAAGCGGCGCGTCGGCAATCAAATCCAGTTCACGGCGAACCCCCTGCATCCCGTTTTCCAGGAGCTCAGCGCTTTGCTACGCAAGACAGTGGGCCTGGCAGATGTGCTCACACAAGTCTTGGCGCCAGCCGCTGATCGCATCACGGTTGCGTTTGTGTTTGGCTCGGTGGCCCGATCCGCCGATACCGCAGACAGTGACGTTGATGTGATGATCATCGGCGACATTGACTTCGGCGAGGCGGTGAACTTGCTGTACGACGCACAGGCCACCTTGCACCGGGAAATCAACCCCAAGGTTTTTGGAGCTGAAGAATGGCGTGCAAAGCTTCAAGCCAAGTCATCCTTCGTTCTCGATGTGCTGACAAAACCGAAAATATTCCTGATTGGAAACCAGCATGACCTCGATCAACTTGCTCAATCTGGCCAAAATCGGCCAGCTTGATCCGGTCCCGCTGTCGGTCGATCTGGTCAAGCGCATGCTGCTATCGGCCAAGCAGCGCCTGCGCGATGCCGAATTCACCCAGAACAGCCCCGAAACACGTTTTGATTGCGCCTACACCGCCATTCGGGTGGTCGCTGATATAGGGCTACATCTCAACGGATTTCGCACCTCCACCAGCAAGCCAGGGCATCATCAGACGGCGGTTCAGTGCTTGTCGCACACTCTGGGCGTTGACGCTGCCACGGTCCGCATACTGGATGGCTTGCGAAAGCAGCGCAACCTGTCTGACTACGACGGCGAGATGGTCACTGACGCGGCCTTGCAGGAATGCCTGCGCCAGGCGCAGACTATGGTGATGCGGGCCGATAGCGTCCTGAAAGAGCATCCCGCGTTCAGCATTGGCGGGTAAGCAAGCCGGCCGGTTTGAGCCTGTTACGTCGACAGACAGGCCCTGCAACAGCAGTCGAAAGTGCATATTCTTGATGAAATCGGGGTCTAGCCCTTATAGGCCGGGCGCAAGCAGCTATTAAAAATGAAGTGACTTGGCGGGCGACGCGCCGGACCTTGACCTGCGCGCCCATGGCCGTCGAACCCCTGATGGGCTTGTCCGTGACGTTTTCCTGGTCGCCCGCCTCGCCCTCACGCCGATAATCTCATCATGGAAACCAAATGGCTTGAAGATTTCGTCAGTCTTGCGGATACCCGCAGCTTTAGCCGCTCGGCCCAACTGCGCCACGTCACGCAGCCCGCGTTTTCGCGGCGCATCCAGGCGCTGGAGGCGTGGGCGGGCACCGACCTGGTGGACCGAAGCTCCTACCCCACGCGCCTGACGCCGGCGGGCGAAACGCTCTACACCCAGTCGCTGGAAATGCTGCAGGGTCTTCAGTCCACCCGGGCCATGCTGCGCGGCCACACCGCGGCGGGGCAGGACTTCATCGAGTTTGCGGTGCCGCACTCGCTGGCCTTCACGTTTTTCCCGGCCTGGGTCAGCAGCCTGCGCGAGAAGTTTGGGCCCATCAAAAGCCGTCTGATCGCGCTCAATGTGCATGACGCGGTGCTGCGGCTGGTCGAAGGCAGTTGCGACCTGCTGATGACCTACCACCATGATTCCCAGCCCTTCCAGCTGGACCCTGACCGCTATGAAATGGTGTCGCTGGGCCAGGAAGTGCTGGCGCCGTTTTGCCGGCCCAATGCCGCTGGCGAGCCGGCGTTCAGCCTGCCGGGCCGCGCCGGGCAAGCGCTGCCTTACCTGGGTTATGCCCCGGGTGCCTACCTGGGGCGGATGGTGGACCTGATCCTCAAGCAGTCCAGCACCGCCATTCATCTGGACCGGGTCTATGAAACCGACATGGCCGAGGGCCTGAAGGCCATGGCGCTGGAGGGACACGGCATTGCATTTTTGCCGCTCAGCGCGGTCAAGAAAGAGCTGCGGGCCAAAAAGCTGGTCAGCGCCGGCAGTCAGCTGGAGATGACGCTGGATCTGCGCGTGTACCGCGAGCGGCCCACCGCCAAGAAAGTCGCCAAAGTTCACGCCCAGGCGCTGTGGGCGTATTTGCAGTCGCAAACCAGCGCCAGACAGAAGGGCAAAGCCGGCAGCCGGGGCGGCGACCCGTCTGCGCCCGGATAAAAAGTCGGCAACGTCCGGGCCCGGTCACGACCGGGTAGTTACCCTGGGCTGTTATAAAAAAAATGCATGACGGTGGCCTGAAACGGCATTGGCGTTTTGATGTCCCCAAATTTAAAGTGCGGGACGTTCAAATTTTGAGGGCTGCCTATGATGCACTACTCCCGTTTTACCGGCTACAGCCTCGTGCCTTGATACCGGAACGCACCGTTCAGCCAGGAACTGGCACAAAGACTGCTTGCAGGCCGTCTGTCGTTTTGGGATTTCAGGCCTGCACCATTTTGGAAACGCCAGGTATTGTTGATTTTTCTGTGTTGCAAAAATAGCCACCGCGCCAAATCTGCTCGACACCGTGTTAAAAGAGTGCGGGTAAATCTAGGCCAGGCTGAGTTACCCACTTCCTAAAATAGTTTATCAATCGTTTCGTTCATTACAGGAGATCCCATGAAACTCAAGCTCATCGCTTTATCCGTCGCCCTGCTCGCGGGCGGCACTGCATTTGCCCAGGCCAATGACACCGTTGCCAAAGTCAAAGCCTCCGGCGTCGTCACCATGGGCGTTCGCGATTCGTCGGGCGCGCTGTCTTACACGCTGGGCGATGGCAAATATGTCGGCTACCACGTCGAGATCTGCAACCGCATCGTTGCCAACCTGGAAAAAGCAGCGGGCCGCAAGCTCGAAGTGAAATACCAGTCGGTCACGTCGCAAAACCGCATTCCGCTGGTTCAAAACGGCACCGTAGACATCGAATGCGGCTCGACCACCAACAACGCGACCCGCGCCAAGGATGTGTCCTTTCTTAACACCACCTTTGTCGAGGAAGTCCGGATTGCGGTCAAAGCCAATTCAGGCATCACCTCGATTGCCCAGCTCAACGGCAAAAACGTGGCCACCACCACTGGCACGACCTCGGTTCAGACCCTGCGCAAAAATGAACGTGCCACCGGCGTCAACTTCAAGGAAGTCTTTGGCAAGGACCACGCTGACAGCTTCCTGCTGCTCGAATCCGGCCGCGCTGACGCGTTCGTGATGGACGGCTCCATTCTGGCGGGCAATATCGCTTCGTCCAAGAATCCGGCTGACATCAAGATCGTGGGTGAAGTGCTGAGCGTGGAACCCATCGCCATCATGATCCGCAAGGACGATGCGGCTTTAAAGAAAATTGGCGATGACACCATCAAGGACATGATCAAGTCGGGTGACATGGCCAAGACCTATGACAAATGGTTCATGGAGCCGATTCCTCCCAAGAATGTCCGTGTCGGCCTGCCTGTGAGCGAAAGCATCAAAGCGGCCTGGGCAACGCCCAATGACAAGCCCATGGAAGCTTACGTCACCAAGTAATTCTGCTTGGTGATCCCAACAAACCCCGCTGGCGATGATGCTGGCGGGGTTTGTTGTTTGATCTGGCGAAAATTGATTCAATAGCGCACGACAACAGGCTGGAGCCGCCATGAACTGGGACTGGAAAATATTTTTAAACGACGACGGGGGTGGCCGCACCTATCTGCAGTGGATGCTGGACGCCTGGGGCTGGACGCTGTCCGTTGCCGGCCTGGCCTGGATCGTGGCCATGCTGCTGGGCGCCCTCATGGGGACCTTCCGTACCTTGCCCAACAGCCCCTGGCTGGTGCGCCTGGGCAACGCGTGGGTGGAACTGTTTCGGAACATCCCGCTGCTGGTGCAGATTTTTATCTGGTACTTTGTGGTGCCAAAAATGTTTCCGGTGATGATGCAGGTGCCCGGCTTTGTGCTGGTGGTGCTGGCGCTGGGGTTTTTTACCTCGGCCCGGATTGCCGAGCAGGTGCGCGCCGGCGTGCAGGCCCTGCCGCGCGGTCAGCGTTACGCGGGCATGGCGCTGGGTTTGACGACGGTGCAAACCTACCGCTATGTGATTTTGCCGATGGCTTTTCGCATCATCATGCCGCCGCTGACCAGCGAGTCCATGAACCTGCTGAAGAACTCTTCGGTCGCCTTTGCCGTGTCGATTGCTGAGCTCACCATGTTTGCCATGCAGGCGCAGGAAGAGACTTCGCGCGGCGTCGAGATTTACATCGCCGTGACGGCGCTGTACGCCATCTCGGCATTTGCGGTCAATCGCGCGATGGCTTTCGTAGAAAAGAAAATGCAGATACCGGGCTTCGTGGTGGCCGGATCAGCGGGCGGAGGACACTGACATGCTGGGACTCGACCTGAGTTTTTTCAACTGGGACATCATCTCCAAGTTCGTCAAGAACGGTTTCATTTTCAGCGTTCAGCTGACCGTGATTGCCACGCTGGGCGGCATTTTGCTGGGCACGCTGCTGGCGCTGATGCGCCTGTCAGGCAAGAAAGCGCTGGTGATTCCCGCGACGATTTATGTCAACGGCATGCGCTCGATTCCGCTGGTGATGGTGATTTTGTGGTTCTTTCTGCTGGTGCCGGCCATCATTGGCAAACCGATCGGGGCCGAACTCTCGGCCACGATTACCTTTGTGGCCTTTGAGGCCGCCTATTTCAGCGAGATCATGCGGGCCGGCATTCAGTCCATTTCGCGCGGGCAGGTCAACGCCGGGCGGGCACTGGGCATGACCTACAGCCAGAACATGCGGCTGATCATCTTGCCGCAGGCCTTTCGCAACATGGTGCCGGTGCTGCTGACGCAGACCATCATCCTGTTTCAGGACACCTCGCTGGTGTATGCCATTGGCGCCTACGATTTGCTCAAGGGCTTTACCACCGCCGGCAAGATTTATGGCCGGACCGAAGAGGCCTACCTGCTGGCCGCGGTGGTTTATTTCGTGATTTGCTTCGGCATGTCCTACCTGGTCAAGCGGCTGCAGAGCCGGATCGCCATCATTCGCTGAACCTATTGTCAACGCACAATAAGTCGCAAAAAGCACACTGGAGAATCAGATGATTGAGTTGAAAGAAGTTTCCAAATGGTACGGTGATGTGCAGGTGCTCAACAACTGCAGCACCCGCATTGAAAAAGGCGAAGTCGTGGTGGTCTGCGGGCCTTCCGGTTCGGGCAAGTCGACGCTGATCAAGGTCATCAACGCCTTGGAGCCTTTCCAGAAGGGCGAGATTTTTGTGGACGGCCAGGCCGTGCACGACCCCAAAACCGACCTGCCCAAGCTGCGCAGCCGCGTCGGCATGGTGTTCCAGAACTTCGAGTTGTTCCCCCATTTGAATGTCACCGAAAACCTGACGCTGGCGCAGATCAAGGTGCTCGGACGCAAACCTGACGAGGCCAAAACGCATGGCCTGAAATATCTCGACCGGGTTGGCCTGATGGCGCACAAGGACAAGTTTCCCGGTCAGTTGTCGGGCGGCCAGCAACAGCGCGTGGCGATTGCCCGGGCGCTGAGCATGGACCCGATCGCCATGCTGTTTGACGAGCCGACCTCGGCGCTTGATCCTGAAATGGTCGGCGAGGTGCTCGACTGCATGATGGGGCTGGCCACTGACGGCATGACCATGATGGTGGTGACCCACGAGATGGGCTTTGCCCGCAAGGTCGGCAGCCGCGTGATTTTCATGGATGTGGGCGGAAAGATTCTGGAGGACTGCTCCAAAGACGAGTTCTTCAGCCATCCCGAGAACCGGCAGCCGCGGACCAAGGACTTCCTGAACAAGATACTGCAGCATTGAAGTCCTGTCATGCCCCGCTGATAAAACTGGCCGCCCTCATGGTTGATGGGGCGTGCTGGTATTGGGACTCACCGTGTCCTGATCACGACTTCAAGGTACTCACTCGGCACGACCATCGCGCCATCGGTGGCGCGGTTGAACTGCTGCGCCAGCCCGATGAAATCAGCGGACAGGGACTGCTGCTGGGCGGCGTCCACGGCGCCGAACGCCTTTTGCACCGGCCCATAGTAGGTGCGAAACGTGTCGAGCCAGTGCTGTGGCGAGCGGTAGCGAAATACAAAGTTCTGGCGGACCGCTTCGAGCGTGCCGATGCGCCCGTCAAACAGCTCGCGCAGGCGCTCATCGGTGCCCCAGAGCGAAGGCGACTTGACGCCAGCGGGCGGGGGAATGTAACGGCCGATCAGCTTGAATAACTGGCCGATGAAACCCGGCGGCGTCCAGTTCGCCAGGCCGATCTTGCCGCCCGGCTTGCACACGCGTGCGAGTTCACTTGCTGCCCGTTCCTGGTTGGGCGTGAACATCACCCCGAACGTGGACAGCACGACATCAAACGAGGCATCTGCATACGGCAGGTTCTCGGCGTCGGCCTCTTCGAACTGTACTGCCAGGCCCTCGGCGCTTGCCCGCGCCTTGCCCCGTTCCAGTAGCGCGCCCACATAGTCGGTTGAGACCACATCGCACCAGCGGCGAGCAGCGGCCAGCGTGGCATTGCCGTTGCCGGCAGCGACATCGAGCACGCGCTCGCCGGCGCGTAAATCGAGCGCTTCACACAAGTTCTCGCCGACGATCTGCAAGGTCGTTCCAACGACGGCGTAGTCCCCCGAGGACCATGCGGCATGCTGCTTGAGCTTGACCGCTGAAAAATCGGTAACAGGCTGTGCGGATAAGGTTTCCATGATGCTTCTCCAGGGCTGGTGTTTATGGGGTTCGGGGGGGGCGTCAGTCGGACTGATGTCGGTGATTCCCCAAGGACGGGTACTGTGCAGCCGCATGCAAGGGTTTTATCTGGATGGGCCTTCGACCGGCACGGCATCCAGCGGCGACTCAAACGCAATGAAGAGAACGCACGGGGCGGTGCTTGCGCAGAAGGCTTTGTGGGGCTTTTTAGGGGGGCCGTAGGCATAAGTCCCCGACTTGAGAACAGCCGTCTTCTGGCCGTCGTAAGTGACGCGAAGCTCGCCCGCTACCAGCACCATGCGCTCTGCCGACGTGTGCCAATGCAGAGGAAGGGTCGATTTGGCGGGCACTCTGAGGAATACGTCGACATTGTCCTTTGCAGGATCGCCGTGAAGAACGGCAATGCCGCACCCTTTGGGCAAGAACGGCGGACAGGGCCCCCACTTCAGCTTCGCGTCACGGGCGGTCCACGTCACCGCCTGCTCCTCAACAGCCTGCTGTGCGAGCGCGAAAGAGTTGAGCAGGCTCAACGACAAAACCAGGGAACAGCGCCATATGGGCTGCAATGAGCGTCCTGGAAAGGTTTGCTGGGACATGGTAATTTCTCCTTGTGGTTGCCGTGCTGTACGGCTGCATGATCGCCTGACAAGGCTGATTCAGGGTCACCACGAAGTGGACAAACAGGGATACAGAAAGCGGGACAAAAAGCCTCCACCGGCGCCGGTCGCGGGAATAAAATGCGTCGGTGCGGGCGATGCCTGCAGGAGCCGGACATGGACGAACAGAGCAATTCTTTTGGATACTGGCTGCGCCGACGACGCAAGGCGCTGGATCTGACGCAGGGCGCACTGGCTCAAAAAGTCAGTTGTTCGCAGGCCGCGATCAAGAAAATTGAGGCCGAGGAGCGCCGGCCCTCCAAGGGACTGGCTCAGCGTCTGGCCGAGCAGCTCGCGATTCCGGCGCAGGAGCGAGCGGTGTTTCTGGACGCTGCACGCAACCGCCGAGTCAACAACAGCTTGCATTTCGATGAATCGCCCGTCAAGGCCACCCCCTTTGTTCCAGCAAGAGACGCGCTGCTGCCGGCAAGTCATCTGAATTTGCCCTTCGTCGGGCGCAACAACGACTACGGGCAGTTCCTCGGGCTGATCGCCCGACTTACATCGGGAAGCGGCCATGTGGTGCTGATCGAGGGTGAGGCCGGCATTGGCAAGAGCCGGTTGATGCACGAAGTCAGGCGCTACGCGCAAGAACGCGATTTGCAGACGCTGGCCACGAACTGTTACGAGATTGAGCAGGCGATAGCCTATCAACCGGTGATCGATCTCGCCACCCAGGCCTGGATGGCCGCACCCGAAGCGCGGCTGCGCATGATGGCGCCCATCCTGCTGGCCGAGATCGCCGCACTGGTGCCGGCCGCAGCCGAGCGCCTGGCCGACCTGCCGCCCTTGTCGGCGGACTTCCCCGAGGCGCGGCAGGCACGCCTGTTTCATGCGCTGCTTCTGTTGTTCGATGCGCTGGCCCAGAATCGGCAGCTGATTGTCAACATCGACAACATTCAATGGGCTGACGACGCCAGCCTGCAGTTCCTGCATTTTCTGGCACGCCAGATTGCCCGGCGGCCAATACTCCTGGCCTGTGCCTACCGCGACGAGGAACTCGACAGCAACGAACAACTCAGCGGCCTGCTTGAAAGCCTGCGCCGTGAACCGCATACACGCCATATCGAGCTGGCGCGGCTGAAACCCGAAGATACCGAAGCGCTGCTGATCAAAATCAACGACCCAAGGTTGGGCGCGCCTGATCTTGCGGCGCGGCTGCACCGGGAAAGCGAGGGCAATCCCTTCTTTCTCGGGTCGATCGTGCATGCGCTGAGCGACGGCGAATGCACGATCAGCGACCCGCTCAGACTGCCGCTACCGGATGCACTGCGGGACTCGGTGCGCGCCCGCCTGGCCCATGTGCCGATTGAAGACAGGCCATTGCTCGATGTCGCGGCCGTATTGGGGCATCGTTTCGACTTCGAGACCTTGCTGGCGCTCACGCGCATGCCCGAGGAGCGCTTTCTGCACAGCCTGGACTCGCTGGTCAAGCGCCGGCTGCTGCGCGAGGAGCAGGACGGGGATTTTTATGATTTCAGCCACGACAAGGTGCGCGAGGTGGTGTACCGCGACATCGGGAGCGCCCGGCGCGTGCTGCTGCACCGGGTTGTGGCAGAGCTGCTGGAGCAGCATGCCCAAGGCGATACCCATGGGCACGATGCCCACCTTGCCGAGCACTATGAGCGCGGCAAGGTGTGGCCCAAGGCTTTGACGTATCTTGGCCTGGCCGCCGATCGATCGCAAAAACTGTTTGCGATGCGCGAATCGCTGCAATGGTTTGACCGTGCTGTCGGGCTGCTGCTGGCCCATCCCGAAGCGGCCACGCCAGCCCGGCAACTTGCGCTGTACGAGCGGCGCGGGGTGGCGCGAGCCCAGGCCGGCCAGACCGAGGGCGCGGTGGCCGACTTTCAGCGCGTGATCGAGGCGGCGCGCGCGCTGGGCGAGCACGCGCATGCATGTGATGTGCTGATTCAGCTCGGCATGGCGTACCGGCGCGCCGACGCCTACGAACAGGCCGTCGCCTGCCTCGACGAAGCCCTCACGGCCTCGCGCGCAACGCGCGATGAGCGGCATGTGGCCGATACGCTTTATCACTTGGGGACGGTCGCCTGGAGCAATGGCCGCAACGATCTGGCGAT
Source organism: Polaromonas sp. (assembly GCF_030682935.1). Taxonomy (GTDB): domain Bacteria; phylum Pseudomonadota; class Gammaproteobacteria; order Burkholderiales; family Burkholderiaceae_C; genus Polaromonas. Next base: position 4,940 of record NZ_JAUXNA010000106.1, on the reverse strand, counting down.
CACGCATCACCAGCAAGCGGTCGATATCTGCGAGCGTCTGCACCTGACCGACCTGGTCGCCGTGCAGGCGTTTCACGGGCGCGGGGAAGCCTATTTTGCCAACGCCGAACCGGCAGCGGCCATCGGCGCATTTTCGCGCTCGCTCGATCTGGCCCGCGTCATCGACGACAAGAGCTATGAATCGGAAAACCTGATGATGATCGGCTGGGCCTGCACCGGCCACATGGGGCTGGCCGACTACCCGCGCGCCTTGTCGCATTTCGATGCCGCGCTGGTCATCGCGCGAGCCGCTGACCTGCAGTGGCATCTGGGGCCGACACTGATCGGGCGCGCCAATGTGCGGGCAGCCATGGGCCGGTTTGGCGAGGCCTGGGCTGACCTGAACGAAGCGCTGCCGCGTCTGGAGATGCTGGGGCTGGTTCGCTACCAGATCATGGCGCATGACGCGCTGGGCTGCCTGTTGCTGGCTTTGAACCATGCCGGCCCGGCGTCGCAGCACTTTGAACGAAGTCTGCGACTCGCGCGCGACGCCGGAATCAGGTACTGGCTGCCCAGGCTGGAAGCCAATCTGGCAATTGCACAGCTGCGGCTCGGTATTGCCGGCCATCGATTAACGCTGCAAGCGGCGCTTCAGTATTCGCAGGATTACCGCGAGGAATGGCTGACGTTACGCTGCCTGGAGGCGCTGGCCGAGTCGGCGCTGGCCGAGGACGACGCGCAGGGGTGCCTCATTTATGCGGGCCAACTGCTGACGCGGGCCTCTCGCGGCGACATGCGGGAGATGATCGGACAAGCCCATCGCTTGCGCGGTCTGGCATGGCTCGCTGTGAATGCGCACGAAGCCGCGCGCAAGGGGCTGACGCAGGCCTTGGTGCTGGCCAAACAGATCGGCCAGGTCCGGCTCGCGTGGGACTGCCACCTGGCGCTGGCACGGGTTGCCGCTGCGGTCGGCGACCCGGGGGAAGGCGACGACCAGCGGGCCAGCGCACGCGACCTTGCTGCGCAAATCACCAAAAATCTGCAGGGGTCGGGTTTGACTTCCAATTTGGTGGCGCTTCAGTGAGACACTTTTTTCCAACACATCTTCCCGTGATGTGAAGCGAAATCGATCAGCCTCTAGGACAATGGCGCCCATGACCTCTGAAATCACCATCATCCGCCCGGACGACTGGCACCTGCATGTGCGCGACGGCGAAGCCCTGTACACCGTGGTGCCGCACACGGCGGCGCAGTTTGGTCGGGCCATCATCATGCCCAACCTGCGCCCGCCGGTGACCACGGCCGCGCTGGCCCTGGCCTACCGCGCACGCATTCAGGCGGCCGTGCCCGAGGGCATGACCTTCGAGCCGCTGATGACGCTGTACCTGACCGATAACCTGCCGCCGGAAGAGATCAGGCGCGCCAAGGACGCGGGCGTGGTCGCTGCCAAGCTCTACCCGGCGGGCGCCACCACCAACAGCGATGCCGGCGTGACCGACCTGCGCAAGACCTACAAAACCCTGGAAACGATGCAGCGCGAAGGCCTGCTGCTGCTGGTGCACGGCGAAGTGACCTCGCCCGAGATCGACCTGTTTGACCGCGAGGCGGTGTTCATCGATACCCAGCTGATTCCGCTGCGGCGCGATTTTCCCGAACTCAAAATCGTGTTCGAGCACATCACGACGAGGGAAGCCGCGCAGTACGTGGCTGAGTCGGACCAGTTCCTGGGGGCCACGCTTACCGCCCACCACCTGCTGTACAACCGCAACGCCATTTTTACCGGCGGCATTCGCCCGCATTACTATTGCCTGCCCGTGCTCAAGCGCGAAACCCACCGCCTCGCGCTGGTCGAAGCGGCCACGTCGGGTAACGCCCGGTTCTTCCTCGGCACCGACAGCGCACCGCACCCGGCCCATCTCAAGGAACACGCAACGGGCTGCGCTGGCTGCTACACCGCGCATGCGGCGATCGAGATGTATGCCGAAGCCTTTGACGCCGCCGGCGCGCTTGATCAGCTCGAAGCCTTTGCCAGCTTCAACGGCGCTGATTTTTATGGCCTGCCGCGCAATCGGGGCAGCATCACGCTCAAGAAGGAAAGCTGGACGCCGCCCGTCAGTTTTGCTTTTGGCGAGGCCGAGCTCAAGCCGCTGCGCAGCGGCGAGGCGCTGCCGTGGAAGCTGATCAATTCGCCTTCAGAAAGCCGCTGATGGACCGCAAACCCCGTGTTGCCCTGCTGATTGATGCCGACAACTCGCCGGCCTCCAAGATCGACCTGATCCTCAACGAGCTGTCAACCTTCGGCGAAACCAATATCCGCCGCGCCTACGGTAACTGGAAAAAGAGCGAACTCAAGGGCTGGGAGGAAGCGCTGCACGAACATGCCATCCGGCCGATGCAGCAGTTTGACTACACCAAAGGCAAAAACGCCAGCGACATGGCGATGGTGATTGATGCGCTGGAGCTGCTCTACACCGACCAGCCTGACGCTTTCGGCATTGTCTCGTCCGATGCCGATTTCACGCCGCTGGTGATGCACCTGCGCGCCAAGGGTGCCGCCGTGTATGGCTTTGGCGCGCAGAAAACGCCTGAACCTTTTGTCAACGCCTGTTCGCGTTTTTTGTACCTCGACAAGCTGCGGCCGATCGCGGCAAACGATGCGCCAGCAGGCGGACGGGAAGACACCGACGCCGTGGCCGCCGTGCCCTTGCGGGCCACGCCGGCCCAGCTCAAACAGGACGCCAAGCTCGTCATGCTGCTGCGCAATGCCGTGCAGGCGGCCGCCGATGACGAGGGCTGGGCGCGCGTCGGTGCGGTTGGCACCCAGATCGCCAACCAGGCCTCGTTCGACCATCGCAACTATGGGTATGCCACGCTCACCAAGCTGCTGGTCGCGACCCAGCTGTTCGATATCGTGGATGAAGGCAAATCGACGGTGATGGTGCGCGATAAAAGACTGTCCAGACCGGCCCGGAGCTGATGGCCGCCGATGCGCCTGTCTCCGTGGCTCTGCCGGCGCTGGAGGCCATTGACTGGGACCGGCCCTGGCTGGACCTCTGGCGCGAGCCGGGCCAGCGGGTGATGCAAGCCGTCGCGGCTGGTGCGGGCTTGCCCGAAGCGCTGAACCGCGAGCGCAGCGCTCCTGTGCGCTTTGTGCCGCAAACCGAACTGCCACCGGGAGAGGCCTACGAGCGCTATATTTTTAATAGCGGAAACTGCCCTACTCGCGAGGGCTTGCATGACTTTTTTAATGGATTGTGCTGGATGCGCTTTCCCGAAACCAAGCAACGGCTTAATCAGCTGCAGGCTGCCGAAATTGCTGCTGCAGGCGTGGCGCCCTTGCGCGGCCCGGTGCGCGACGCGCTGACCGTGTTTGATGAAAATGCCGCCTTGTTGCTGGCGCCGCAGCCGCTATGGGACGCTTTGATCGCACGCGACTGGCCGCTTCTGTTTGTCGAGCTGCGCCCGTTGTGGGCTGAGGCCCAGCTGGTGCTGTTTGGCCATGCACTGCTTGAAAAACTGGTCTATCCACGAAAACCCATCACCGCGCACGTGTATAGGGATCAGCCAGCTATTGATTCAATAGCAGAGCTGGATGCCTGGGTGGCGGGTGACCTGAGTGCGGCCAAGCTCGCCGGCAAACCTTTTGCGCCCTTGCCGGTACTGGGCGTGCCGGGCTGGTGGCCGGAAAACGAAGACTTTTCCTTTTATGATGACGCCATGGTTTTTCGCCCGCGCAGATGAAAACAAAAAACTGGAAATGTCTGCGCTTGGCTTGGTTCAGAGTCCTTACGGAAACCTTGATTTGGGCTGTAAAACCCCCACTTTCTGCCTAGAAATGCACAATGCGGGCGTGTGCCCCCTTATGCTCCCCTGCCTGTAGTTAACGACCCCCGGAGAATCCATGAAACGCATTTTTCTGTTTATCCTGACCAACATTGCCGTCGTGGCGGTGCTGGGCATTGTGGCAAGCCTGCTGGGCGTGAACCGCTTTCTGACCGCCAATGGCCTGAACCTGTCGGCATTGCTCGGCTTTGCGCTGATCATGGGTTTTGGCGGCGCCATTATTTCGCTGCTGATCAGCAAGCCGGTGGCCAAGTGGAGTTCCGGTGTGCGCGTGATCAACGGTGCCGACGGCCCGCAAAATGCCGATGAAGCCTGGATTGTCGAGACCGTCCGCAAGCTGGCCGACAAGGCGCAGATCGGCATGCCCGAGGTCGGTATCTTTGAAGGCGCGCCTAACGCTTTTGCCACCGGCGCGTTTAAAAATTCTTCGCTGGTGGCGGTCTCCACCGGCCTGCTGCAGGGCATGACCCGGGAAGAGATCGAGGCCGTGATCAGTCATGAGGTTGCCCACATCTCCAACGGCGACATGGTCACCATGACGCTGATTCAGGGCGTGATGAACACCTTTGTGGTGTTCCTGTCGCGGGTGATTGGTTACGCGGTCGACAGCTTTTTGCGCAAGGGCAGCGACAACAACTCCGGCCCCGGCATTGGCTACTACGTCAGCACCATCGTGCTCGACATCGTGCTGGGCTTTGCCGCCGCCATCATCGTGGCCTGGTTTTCGCGTCACCGCGAGTTCCGTGCCGATGCGGGTGCTGCGCAGCTGATGGGCCGCAAGCAGCCCATGATCAATGCGCTGGCCCGTCTGGGGGGCATGCAGCCCGGCGAATTGCCCAAGGCCGTGGAGGCCATGGGCATTACCGGCGGCATGGGCAAATTGTTTGCGACGCACCCGCCGATTGAAGAGCGCATCGCGGCGCTGCAGAGCGCGCAGGGCTAAAGGTCTGCGCTTTCATGAAGGCCGGCTTTTAGCCTAATGCCAGTCAGTTAAGAACTGACTGGCATTTTTCTTGGGTATTTGGACGCCCTGTGCTTGACAAGTCTGGGGCAAGTGCGGGGTCGCCGCGGCGGCAAAAGAAAAATGGCGGCTTGCTCGTAAAGCAGGGCCAGACGCC
>NZ_JAUXNA010000097.1 GCF_030682935.1 Polaromonas sp. | reverse complement strand
TTTTCGCTGTTTGACATGCTCTTGCATACCTCGCACAACCCATCGGATGACCTGATGGGCCTGCTCAACGAAGTGCGCAAGGAAACGGCGGTGATTTCGGCCCCGGCCTACAGCCGCACCGCCCATACCTTCAGCCACATTTTTTCGGGCGGCTATGCGGCCGGCTATTACAGCTACAAGTGGGCTGAAGTGCTGTCGGCTGACGCTTATGCCGCGTTTGAAGAAACCGCAGCAGCGGCCTCATCGGCAGGTGCTGGCGAAGACGCCCGCAAGACGACCGTGACCGTGGAAACTGGCAGAAAATACCGGCAGGCCATCCTCGAAGCAGGCGGAAGCCGACCTGCCATGGAGTCGTTCAAAGCCTTCAGGGGCCGCGAGCCGTCCATTGACGCCTTGCTGCGCCATCAGGGCATGGCTTGAAAGTGTGAAAAAAAAACCTGTATTCAAGACGACTGGAAAACCATGAGATCAAACGCCGTTAGATTTTTGACGCTCAACGCCCTGATTGTTTTGGCAGCCAGTCTCTTGTCGCCTGCGGCACAGGCCCAGACGGTTTACCGCATCGTAGGACCGGATGGCAAGGTAACCTTCTCTGACAAGCCACCGTCGCCCGCCAGCGAAGCCAAAGTCAGTACTGCCAATGCCAGTTCCACGGGAGGCAGCGCCTCGGCGGGCCTGCCTTTCGAGTTGCGGCAGGTCGCCACCAAATACCCGGTCACCTTGTACACCGGCGACAATTGCGCGCCTTGCGGCGCAGGCCGCTCGCTGCTGACCAGCCGGGGGGTTCCGTTCAGTGAAAAAACGGTCACCACCAATGAAGATACCGAGGCGCTCCGGCGTTTGAGTGGCGACAATTCGCTGCCCTTCATGACGATTGGAAGCCAGCAGCTCAAGGGGTTCTCGGATGCAGAGTGGACGCAATTCCTGAATGCCGCTGGCTATCCGCCGTCATCGGCATTGCCTCCCAACTACCGCCTCCCATCACCCACGCCGCTGGTGCGCCTCGCTGCAGCGCCCGCCGCGCCGGCGGCAGATGCAGCGCCAGCCGCTAGCGCAAATCCACGCCCGGCCCCGCGCGCCGCACAACCCGCCAACAACCCGGCGGGCATCAGGTTTTAAGCCGCATTCAAGACGCAGGGCGCCCGCTTAAAACACTAAAGTTTTGACGCCACCCGATGTGCCCAGCAGGCACACGCTGGCCTTCTGAAAAGCAAATACACCCACGGTCACTACACCCGGCCACTGGTTGACCTGGGACTCAAACGCGAGCGGGTCGCTGATCTTCAGGCCCGTCACGTCCAGGATATGCTGGCCGTTGTCGGTGACCAGGGGCGCGCCCTCCTTGAGCCGCAAGGTCGCCGTGCCGCCCAAGGCCGCAAACTGGCGTGCAATGCGTTTTTCAGCCATGGGAATCACTTCCACCGGCACAGCGAAATTACCCAGCGTTTGCACCAGCTTGGACTCGTCCGCAATACAGACAAATTGGCGCGACTGCGCCGCCACGATTTTTTCACGCGTCAAGGCCGCACCGCCGCCCTTGATCATGTGGCCCGCGTGGTCGATCTCGTCCGCGCCGTCGATATACACCGCCAATTCATCCACTTCCGTGGCGTCAAATACCTTGATGCCCAGCGCGTGCAGGCGTTCAGTAGACGCCACCGAACTCGACACCGCCCCGGCAATGCGGTCCTTCATCGTCGCCAGCGCGTCGATGAATTTGTTGACGGTAGAGCCGGTACCGACGCCGACAATGCTTCCGGGTTCCACGTAATGCAGGGCGGCCTGGCCGACCAGTGTTTTGAGTTCGTCTTGTGTCATGTTGGGTTTTATTGAGGAAGTCAGGTTGTTTTTGCGACAATCAAAGCTCATGTCTTGCGGGCTTAAGTGCCTGCCCAAGCCGCACAATCCATAGCCATCTGCCCGAATTATCCAATGTCCCTGCTCCCCTACGCCCTGGCCCGTCCTTTTTTATTTGGGCTCGACCCCGAAACCGCCCACGAACTGACGATGGCTTCGCTGGCGCGCACCCAGGGCACCCCGCTGCAGATGGCCTATTGCACCAGCCGGGTTGGCGACCCGATCGAGCTGGCAGGACTGAAGTTTCCCAACCGCGTAGGCCTGGCTGCGGGTCTGGACAAAAATGCCCGTTGCATTGACGGCCTGGCCGCCATGGGATTCGGCTTTGTCGAAGTCGGCACCGTCACGCCCAAGGCCCAGCCCGGTAACCCCAAGCCGCGCATGTTCCGGCTACCCGAAGCGAATGCGCTCATCAACCGACTGGGTTTCAACAATGACGGGCTGGATGCCTTTCTGGCCAATGTGCAGAAGTCAAACGTGCGAAAGCAAGGTGCTAAAAACGCCTTGCTGCTCGGCCTGAACATCGGCAAGAACGCCGCCACGCCGATTGAAAATGCAGTGGACGACTACCTGATCTGTCTGGACGGCGTGTACCCGCATGCCGACTACGTCACCGTCAACATCTCCAGCCCCAACACCAAGAACCTGCGCGCGCTGCAAAGCGACGAGGCGCTGGACGCCCTGCTGGGCCGCATCGCCGAGCGGCGCGAAGCCCTGGCCAGCCAGTACGGCAAACGGGTGCCGATTTTCGTCAAGATTGCCCCCGACCTGGATGATGCCCAGATCGAGGTGATTGCCGCCACCCTCCAGCGTCACGCCATGGACGGCGTGGTGGCCACCAACACCACCCTGAGCCGCGACGCCGTCAAGGGCCTGCGCCATGCCGAAGAAGCCGGCGGGCTGAGCGGCGCGCCCGTGCTCGAAGCCAGCAACCGCGTGATCCGCCAGCTGCGCGCCGCGCTGGGCAAAGGCTTTCCCATCATTGGCGTGGGCGGTGTGATGAGCGGTGCGGACGCGGTGTCCAAAATCAAGGCCGGCGCCGACGTGGTGCAGATTTATACCGGCCTGATCTACAAAGGCCCGGCCTTGGTCGCCGAAGCCGCAAATGCGATCAAAAAGTGCCGATAGCCCAATTAAAACGGGACTTGTTGGCTATTATTTTTATAGCAAATTTATGGGCTGGCAGGCTTTTCAGGGTTTGCCCGCAGGCGCGGTAGGGCCTGTCCCCTGGATTGCCGCAAGCCGTGTCGAACGCCGCTGCCTGCGACTACCATGCAGGCAAACCCGACCCGGAGACTGCACTTGGCCACCACGACTTCCTCCACTTCCCGTCCCTATCCGCACCTGCTGGCGCCGCTGGACCTGGGCTTTACCACCCTTAAAAACCGGGTACTGATGGGCAGCATGCACACCGGCCTGGAAGATGGACGCAAGCACTTTCCGGCCATGGCCGCCTATTTTGCGGAGCGGGCGCGCGGCGGGGTCGGCCTGATGGTCACAGGCGGCTTTGCGCCCAACATCGCGGGCTGGACCAAACCCTTTGCCGGCATGCTGCTCACCTCGGGCGCAGCGCGCCGCCACCAACAGGTCACCGATGCGGTGCATCTGGAAGGCGGCAAGATCGCGCTGCAGATCCTGCACACCGGCCGCTACGGCTACCACCCGCTGTGCGTGGCGCCCTCGCGCATCCAGAGTCCTATTTCCCCCTTTACACCGCGTGAACTCAGCGCGCGCGGCATTGAACGGCAGATTCGCGCCTTCGTCCGCTGCGCCCAGCTGGCGCGGGAGGCCGGCTACGACGGCGTCGAGATCATGGGCAGCGAAGGCTATCTGATCAACCAGTTCCTGGTGACCCACACCAACCGCCGGACCGACGACTGGGGCGGCAGCTACGCCAACCGCATGCGCCTGGCGGTCGAGATTGTCCGGCGCACCCGCGAAGCGGTCGGGCCCGACTTCATCCTGATCTACCGCCTCTCGCTGATCGACCTGATCCCGGATGGCAGCAGCTGGGAAGAAGTCGTGCTGCTCGCCAAAGCCGTCGAAGCGGCAGGCGCCACCCTGATCAACAGCGGCATTGGCTGGCATGAAGCCCGCGTGCCCACGATTGCCACCTCGGTGCCGCGCGGCGCCTTCACCTGGGTCACCCAAAAACTGCGCACCGAGTTGCGCGCCGCTGGCGTGATGATTCCTGTGATCACCAGCAACCGGCTCAACATGCCCGAAATCGCCGAGCAGGTGCTGGCCGACGGCTGCGCCGACATGGTCAGCATGGCCCGCCCCTTTCTGGCCGACCCCGAGTTCGTCAACAAGGCCGCGCAGGGCCGCAGCAGCGAAATCAATACCTGCATCGCCTGCAACCAAGCCTGTCTGAACCACGCCTTCAAGGGCAAACTGGCGAGCTGCCTCGTCAACCCGCGCGCCGGGCACGAGACCGAACTCGTCATCCGCATCGCCCCCGCCAGCAAGCGCATGGCGGTCATTGGTGCCGGCCCTGCCGGTCTGGCCGCCGCCACCACGCTGGCCGAGCGCGGCCACGATGTCACACTGTACGACGCGGCCGGGGAGATCGGCGGGCAGTTCAACCTGGCCAGACGTGTGCCCGGCAAGGAAGAGTTTTCAGAAACACTGCGCTACTTCGGCCAGCGCATCGAAAAAACAGGCGTCACGCTGCGCCTGAACACGCGCATCGAGGCCGCCGGCCTGCTGGCCGAAAAGTTCGACGAAGTCATTCTGGCCACCGGCGTCAAACCCAGAGACCCGCGCATCCCCGGGCAGGAGCATCCCAAGGTGCTGAGCTACATCGACGTGCTGCTGGGCCGCCAGCCGGTCGGCCCGCGCGTGGCGCTGATAGGCGCGGGCGGCATCGGCTTTGACGTGGCCGAGTTTCTGGTCACTGCGCCCGGCCACTCCACCGCACTCGACCTTCCCGCCTGGCTGGCCGAATGGGGCGTGGCAGACCCCGGCCAGGTGCGCGGTGGCGTGGTCAAGCCCCGCAGCACCCCGCCCGAGCGCCAGATCACGCTGCTGCAACGCAAGCCCGGCAAGCTGGGCGCAGGCCTGGGCAAAACCACCGGCTGGAT
>NZ_JAUXNA010000072.1 GCF_030682935.1 Polaromonas sp. | reverse complement strand
CGCCAGGTGGGCCTGCGACACAAACACGGGGCGCGCCGCGAACAGGTAGGGGCAGCGCTCGCGCACCAGTTCAAACAGGCCGGGCTGGCCCATCTCCGATTCCAGGGCCCGGCCCAGCGCCCCGGTGTCCAGGCTGATGCAAAAGCACGCGCTGTTGAGTGCCTCGACCGACACGCCGTGCCGTGAGGCGATCGCGGGTAGCGCAGCCGGCAGGGAATTCGTGACGTGGGTCATCTCACCTTGCCAAGCGCCACCCGGAACTCTTCCAGCTTCGCTTCATAGGCATCGGCCTCGCCGTAGTCCAGGAAACGGTTGTAGCGCGCGTGCGTGCCCAGTATTTTGTGCGCGTGCTTGATCGGGCAAAAATACTGCTCTGTGCGGGCCAGGATTTCCGTCATGTAGGCCATGAGTCCGTTGCCGTATTCGCAGTAGGTGCAGTGGAATTTCTCGATGGAGTTGAGGTAGCCCAGATGCCGCCGGTCAAAGACCAGGTAGTCCCTGCGCCGGACCCTGGTGATGCCATAGATGGGAAAGCAGACCCACTGGTAGACGCTGACGCAGACATCGAGCATGAGCAGCGGGACCACCATGCCATAGATCAGCGGACCGGTGATCAGGTTTTGCGGCCGGTCGCGCACCAGCCAGCGCAGCAGGCCGGTCTTGAGCTTGCGGTGCGCCTGGCTCACCGATTGTTCGAATTCGACGCGCTTGCCTTTGATCTGGAAGAACATCCGGCTTTCCTGCGCCTGCACCGTGGTACGTAATTCCGCTTCAAGCGTGGCCATCTGAAGCAGTATCTGGTTGATTTTTTCGTTCATGCGTTGCAGCATACGCCATGGGCTGCGGCTGGCGCATGCGTCGCCAGTCGGGGTGCTTCGGCGCTGCCAGCCATCATAAAGCGACGCGCCTGCCATGCTGAAACACCACCACCTCCCCGGGCGGCAGCGCAATCCAGGCTTCGTCTGTGGTCAGCGGCTGGGTGGCGATCAGGCTGACGTGCCGGGCGCCGCCCTGCGCGGGTTCCAGCGCCACGCGCAGGTTGGGGTTGCCGAAGGATTCGCGGGGCGCCAGGCATTGCCGCTCAATGTAGAACAGCTTGGTTGAACAGTGCGCGTAGAGATACTCGCTGTCGGACAGCAGGAAGTTGGCGGCGCCATGTTGCGCGAGCGCGTTGGCCCAGTGCTGGATGACCGGCAGTTTTTGGTGCACATTCAGCACCTCGTCGGGCCTCAGCGCATGGCGCAGGCGGTCCATCAGGGCGCAAAAGGCCCGCTCCGAGTCGGTCTCGCCAAGCGGAAAGTTCCAGGTCGGTGCCAGGCGGCTGTCGCCCAGAACACCCGGCATGTTGCCGTTGTGTGCAAATACATGGCAAGCACCGTACAACTCGCGCGTAAACGGGTGTGTGTTGGCGTACGACGTCACCCGCGGCACGCTGGCCAGCCGAATGTGCGACAGCACGATTTCGCTGCGAAACTCGTGCGCTTCCACAAAGCGCAGGTAGGGGCTGTCGGCAGCGGGTGCCGCCTCCTTGATCAGGCGAAAGTCGCGGCCTTCCTTGAAGGCAATACCCCAGCCGTCTTTGTGGGGGCCCAGCCTGCCGCCGCGCTCGCCAAACACGCCGAGCGAGACCGTCACGGTGGCGGGCGCGTCGCTGGACAGCGCAAAGAGTTCACACATGGCGGGTCTTTCTCAGGAAAAGCGGCGCGCGGGCACGACGCCCGCAGTAAAAGAAGGGAGAAAAAGCCTCACTTTAGTTCACGGCTACGGAATTTGAACAAATCGCAGCGTCAGCTTGCGGGCCGACATGGACCCGCGTGATGACGACGGTCATGATGCGCGCCATCATGGGGCCCATTTGCAACAAAAAGACAAGGTGATCGGTGGGCGCTCCAGGCGGTGCTCCGGCCGTTCATGGTGAATCAGGAAGGCGATGGAATGCGTGGTTTTCGACCGCTGGCACGCACGCCATGAAGGCGTGGCTGTCAATCAGCGCAAACCGCTGCGCATCGGGCAACTGGTAATGCCACCACTCGCGCGGGTGATGCACAAAACCCGCTTCCAGCATCACGGTCAGCAGCATCATGCGGTTGACTTGAACGGCCGCCGGGTGCGCCGCATGAAAGTGGTGCGACGCCGGGCTCATGGTGTCCACCGGCGTGCCCATGTCCAGCGCCTGCCCTTGTGCGTCGATCAGCGTCAGGTCCACCGCCACGCCGCGCGTGTGGTTCGAGCCTTTTTTCGGGTCGGCGATGTAGTCCGGGTTGGGCGCCACGGCCCACAGCGCTTCCTGTGCCTCCTGCGGCCGGAAGGCATCGAGAATCTTGAGCCGAAAGCCCAACCCCCGGGCGGCCGCGATGGCCTTGCGCAGGCATGCTTCGGCTTGAGGGTGCAAAAAGCACAGCGCATGCGCGTAGATGACCTGGCCGGTGAAGTTGTCGGCGCCGGCATAGATCAGGTCGATGGCGACGTCATGGGTTTGCCCGGTGATGTGAACGAGAGGCGGCGGTGTGGGCATAAATGCTGAAGGAGAAGAGGGGGCTTGCATGAGGGGGCCACGGTCCGTTGTGGTGGATGCATGGAGCGGGTGGGGCTGATTTTTGCATCAGGTTTTAGCATCAAATTGGGCTGTAGCCAAATAAGGACGAGCGCAAGCAGCTATTAACTTGATAGCGATTTGGGCGTTTTCGTTCCCTGGCTGCCCCAAGGTGATTACTCGCGCCGCAACGCTTTAATCGCGTCCCTTGCACACCGCCCGCCTGCATCACATCGCCCCCGATCCCGACATTGCGCCAAATTACCAGTGCGTGAACTTCAGTGCAGAAAGCCGCAGCTTCCGCTGGCGGATGGACGGCAACGTGTTTGCCATTTTTATATGGTTCCGTCAGTGACTCCTTTGCAGCGGGAGCGGTCGTTAGAACGGCTGTCTGACCTGCCGGATTCGGCGAGAATAAGCCAGCAACCCCTTGCTACCTGAATCGACGTACTGCTTCTTGTCTCTTGGCGCTTTTCATGACTCGCCGCTTCTCCGCCTCGAAGTTACTCTTTATTAATGCGGTGAACATCTCGGATGCAGGCATCCCAAGAGAGTAAATATCCCGCTCGCGGATCTCTTCCTTTTCCAAGTACTTTATAAACTCTTCAACTCGAGCCAAACGTACTTGAACCCGCTCAACCCGGTCCCCGTCAAGAAACATTGAATACTCACTCTTTGCGGCTTCCGTTAAGTAGTGACTAATCTGCTCACTAAAAATACCGCAGTCGGTACAGATTAGATCGAGATACGAAAAATAGAATGCCAGACCACGCACCATGTATAGCCCGTATGCCGTTACCTTGATACTATCCACGGACGAGGAGAATGAGTCCAATCGATTATTGGACTCTATAAATCCATGCTTAAGTAGGACATCAACGTTCCGTTCAAAATCTTCCACCATACCAAACGTTTCGGCAAAATAACTCCTCAATTCCGCTATGTCGTAGTATGCTGGCGAGCTTTTCTCGAGGCCCTTACTTATTTTTCGTAGTATCCGGAGGCCAGTGAAATGCGAAGATTGACGAAGAGAGCGCAGTTGATAGATATTCGGTATATTGCTCAGTGCTTCATCATAGAAATAGCGGTCCGGAATCATGACTGGCTTGATGACTTGGTGGATTTGGAACTTCCACGATCCGTTGCTAACCATTTCGTCTACATTCGTATACCCAGACAGCAGAAAACTCCTGAATAGGTCCAACGACAGGCGGATGTCACCATGCGCACAAGCGCTAAGAAAGTCGTTCAGGGGAGAT
>NZ_JAUXNA010000065.1 GCF_030682935.1 Polaromonas sp. | reverse complement strand
GGCGAGATCGACCTGCACATCAGCGGCTGCATCAACTCCTGCGGCCACCACCACAGCGGCCACATCGGCATTTTGGGTGTCGACAAAGACGGCAAGGAGTGGTATCAGATCACGCTGGGCGGCTCCGACGGCTCCGCGCTGTCGGGCGCGCCGGCCACCGGCAAGGTCGTCGGCCCTTCATTTTCAGCCGCTGAGGTGCCCGAGGTGATTGAAGCCATTCTGGACGCCTACCGCGATCTGCGCCTGGCCATCGGCGACAAGCACGAAACCTTTATTGCCACGCTGCGCCGGGTCGGTGCGGACCCCTTCAAAGCCGCCGCCAACGCCGTCCGCGTGGGTTCCGCCGCCGTAGCCAAAGCCATTTAAATTCCCCAATCACTATGAAATTAATAGCTACTAACGCTCAGAGCACCTTGGCTACAGGCCAAAATGTCATTGAACTGGCGAATGATGCCGATCCCCGTGATTTGGTGCTGGCCGGGGTTGACCGCATTGACCTGAACTTTCCCAAGTTCTCCGATGGCCGGGCCTTCAGCCAGGCGTTTTTGCTGAGCCGCCGGCTCGGCTTCAAGGGCGAGATTCGCGCCACCGGCGATGTGCTGGCCGACCAGTTGGCGCAAATGGAGCGCAGCGGTTTTACCGCCGCGGTGCTGCGCGCCGACCAGGATCTGGCCGTGGCCGAGCGCGTGCTCGGCAGCTACCCGGGTTACGGCGTCGGCCGCTACCAGGGCGATGCCGTACAGATCAACCCCCATTTCGCCGCTTGACCAGGAGAGCTGCCATGAGTGCCATTTCACTTTACGCCAAGCCGTCGCCGACCTTTGCCCAAAAGCTCAAAGCCAGCAAAGCCCTGCTGCAGTCCGCCGCCGCGCAGTACGCGCCGCTGACGCAGGCCTCCAGCCTGGGCGCGGAAGACATGGTGATCAGCCATTTGATGGCCGAGACAGGCATTGCCGCCCGCATTTTTGTGCTCGATACCGGCATGCTGCACGAGCAGACGCTGGCGCTGGTGGGGCGGCTGGAAGCGCGTTACGGCGTGAAGGTAGACATTTACCAGCCCGATCCGGTGGTCGCTGAAAAGTTTGTCGCCGAGTTTGGCAGCGACGCGATGTACAAAAGCCTGGGCTTGCGCAAGACCTGCTGCGATTTTCGCAAAATGGAGCCGCTGGCGCGTGCGCTGGCCGGCAAAAAGGGCTGGATCACCGGCCTGCGGCGCGAGCAGTCCCATGCCAGGGCCGAAGTGCACGACGTTGAGCAGCAGGCCGAGCGCGCCAAGATCAACCCGCTGGCCGACTGGGCCTGGGGCGATGTCTGGCACTTTATTGCCGTCAACAACGTGCCCTACAACCCGCTGCACGACGAGTTTTTCCCCAGCATTGGCTGCGCGCCCTGCACCCGCGCCGTGACGCTGGGCGAAGACTTCCGTTCCGGCCGCTGGTGGTGGGAACAGGAAAGCGCCAAGGAGTGCGGCCTGCATGTGGCCGCTGATGGCACCCACGAAGCGCAGGAACCCGCCGCGTTTGAACCCCATTCCAGTCTCTCCAGCATCATCTCTATCCGGGAAATATCCGCATGAACGCAAGAACCGAACCCCAGTTGCTGGCCAAGCTGAGCAATGCCCACCTTGATGCACTGGAAGAGGAAACCATCTTCATCCTGCGTGAGGTGGCGGCCGCCTTCGAGCGCCCGGCCCTGCTGTTTTCAGGCGGCAAGGACTCGCTGGTGATGCTCAAATGCGCCGAAAAGGCCTTTGGCGTCGGCCGCATTCCCTACCCGCTCTTGATGATAGACACCGGCCACAATTTCACCGAAGTGACCGATTTCCGCGATCTGCGCGCCAAAGAACTGGGCGCCGAGCTGATCGTGCGCAATGTCGAGGATTCGATGAAGCGCGGCACCGTGCGCCTGGCCCACCCCGGCG
>NZ_JAUXNA010000056.1 GCF_030682935.1 Polaromonas sp. | reverse complement strand
GTTTCTGCGGTTTTCGCTGCCTATCGCGCCGGATGCCTCGCGCGAGTGGGCCTGGTTGATGATTGCCTTGTCCCTGATCGCCGTCGTCTACGTGGGTCTGGTGGCGCTGGTACAGAAGGACATGAAAAAGCTGGTGGCGTACTCGTCCGTGGTTCACATGGGGTTTGTCACCTTGGGCTTCTTCCTGTTCAGTGACCTCGGCGTTTCGGGCGGCATTGTGCAGATGGTGGCGCATGGTTTTGTGTCAGGCGCCATGTTCCTGTGCATTGGCGTGCTCTACGACCGCGTTCATTCACGGGAGATTTCCAGCTACGGTGGCGTGGTCTCCACCATGCCCAAGTTTGCCGCCTTTGCCTTGCTTTTCACCATGGCCAACAGCGGTTTGCCTGGCACGGCCGGTTTTGTCGGCGAATGGATGGTGATTCTGGCATCCGTCAAATACAACTTCTGGATCGGTGCTGCTGCAGCGTCCACCTTGATTTTTGGTGCAGCCTACTCGCTCTGGATGTTCAAGCGCGTGTACCTTGGGCCGGTCGTCAACGAAGACGTCAAGGCGCTGAAAGATATCAACGGCCGTGAATTCCTGATGCTGTCCTTGCTGGCCATTGCCGTGCTGTTCATGGGCATCTATCCAAAGCCGTTTACCGATGTGATGAACACCTCGGTGGCTGACCTGCTCAAGCACGTAGCCGTCTCGAAACTGAACTAAGCAACCTATCCAAAGAATTCAGATGATTGACAAACTCAGTTGGATCACGGTCTACCCCGAAATCGTTCTCTTGATCATGGCCTGCGTGATTTTGCTGGTGGACCTTGGCAGCAAAACGCCACAGCGCACCGGCACTTATGCGCTGACCTTGCTGACGCTGGCCGTGGTGGCCACCATGGAAGCCTTCTATGCGGTGGGCGGCCAGACCATTTATGGTTTTGGCAACATGGTGGTCAGCGACCCCATGGGCAACTGGCTCAAATGCTTTGCCAGCGTCGCCACGATGGTCTCGCTGGTCTATGGCCGGCCCTATGCCGCGGATCGCGGCATGCTGCGCGGCGGCGAGTACTTCACGCTCAGCCTGTTCGCATTGCTGGGCATGTTCGTGATGATTTCAGGTCACAACTTTCTGGTGATCTACATGGGTCTGGAGTTGCTGACGCTGTCCAGCTACGCGCTGGTGGCGTTGCGCCGCGACGATGCAACTTCCTCGGAAGCAGCCATGAAGTACTTTGTACTGGGCGCGCTGGCCTCGGGCTTTTTGCTCTATGGGCTGTCGATGCTGTACGGCGCCACCGGATCGCTGGACGTCAATGAAGTGTTTAGCGCCATTGCAAGCCGTCAGGTCAAGCATCAGGTGCTGGTGTTCGGCCTGGTGTTCATCGTGGCGGGCCTGGCGTTCAAACTCGGGGCCGTGCCTTTTCACATGTGGTTGCCAGACGTGTATCAGGGTGCACCTACGGCGGTGACGCTGCTGATCGGTGGCGCCCCCCAACTGGCGGCCTTTGCGATTGTCATCCGCTTGCTGGTGGAAGGCTTGCTGCCGCTGGCCATTGACTGGCAGCAGATGCTGGCCTTGATGGCCATAGGCTCATTGCTGGTGGGTAACCTGGCGGCCGTGGCACAAACCAACCTCAAGCGCATGCTGGCGTTTTCAACGATTTCGCAAATGGGATTTTTGCTGCTGGGCCTGATGGCTGGCGTGGTCAATGGCAACCAGATCAATGCCGAGTCTGCCTATGGCGCCTCCATGTTCTACGTCGTGACCTATGTGCTCACGACGCTGGCTGCGTTCGGCATCATCTTGCTGCTGGCCCGCGCCGGGCACGAGTCCGAAGAGATTTCTGACCTGGCTGGCCTGAACCAGCGCAGCCCGTTGTACGCCGGTGTCATGGCCATCAGCATGCTTTCGCTGGCCGGCTTGCCGCCGCTGGTGGGGTTTTATGCCAAGCTGGGCGTGCTGCAGGCGCTGATTGCGTCGGAGAAAACCAGCTATCTGGTGCTGGCGATTTTCGCGGTCATCATGTCGCTGATCGGCGCTTTTTATTACCTGCGCGTGGTCAAGGTGATGTACTTTGATGCACCCCATCGTCACAATGCCCAGCCGATTTCGGCCCCGGCGGATGCAAAGGCCGTACTGGCCATCAATGGCGCACTGATTCTGATTCTGGGTATCGCGCCCGGCGGACTGATGACCCTGTGCGCACAATCGATCAGCAGCATCATCAAGTCCCTCGGAGCCTAGGTCTTTATTCATGACGCAAACCACTTCAATCTGGCTGCTCGTGCTGCTGGCCTTGCTGGCCGCTAACCTGCCCTTCATCAGCAACCGCCTGTTCGCGGTGCTGGCGCTCAAGACCCCGAAGAACCTGGCTGTACGGCTCATGGAACTGGTGGTCTGGTATTTTCTGGTCGGCGGCTTGGGGCTCTACCTTGAACAACGCGCCGGGCAAAATGCGCCGCAGGGCTGGGAGTTTTATGCCATCACGGGCACGCTTTTCCTCACTTTTTCATTTCCCGGGTTTACCTACCGTTATCTGTTCAAGCACCGCGCATGATGGTCGCGCGTGGTGCGGATGAGAAAAGCGCCATGGCTGACGCCCATCTGCTGGAGAGCCGGGTGGGCTCCGAAGAAATTCTCAAGGGACATTTTCTTCATGTGTTCCGCGATACCGTCCGGCTTCCCGACGGCAAGCACGCCACACGGGAATATGTGATTCACCCCGGTGCGGTGATGGTCGTGGCGCAGCTCGACGACGGCCGGGTGGTGCTGGAGCGCCAATACCGCTATCCGGTGCAATCGGTCATGCTCGAATTTCCAGCGGGAAAGCTCGATCCTGGCGAGGCCTCGCTGGCCTGTGCCCAGCGCGAGTTGCTGGAAGAAACCGGCTACACCGCGCGGCAGTGGGCCAGGGCGGGTGTGCTGCACCCGGTGATTTCCTATTCCACCGAATTTATAGACATCTGGTTTGCGCGCGGGCTCACCCTGGGTGAACGCAAGCTCGATGCCGGTGAATTTCTGGATGTGTTCACGGCCACCCCCACCGAACTGCTGGACTGGTGCGGCAACGGCCGGGTCACCGACGCCAAGACACTGACGGGGGTTCTATGGCTGCAAAACGTGTTGTCGGGGGCATGGGCACTGGATTGGCAAGCGGCCACGCCGCAATGAGCTGACGATAATCCCGTTATGAAAGTCCTGAATCTGCAGTGTGCGTACCAGCATTCGTTTGAAGGCTGGTTTGGTTCTGAGGACGATTTCCAGGCACAACTGGCGCGTGGCCTGATTGAATGCCCGCTGTGTGCCGACAAAGGCATTCAAAAACTGCCCAGCGCGCCGCGGCTCAATCTTGGCGGACACCTGACGCAGGATGCACCAGAGAAAAGTATCCATGAGGCGCGATCAGCCGAGGCAGCCCTTGCGCCCCCTGACAACGCCGCCGCGCGCAGCATGGAAGCTGTGATGGGCATGCCAGCGGGTGCAAATCCTGCCGCGCAGGCCGCTTTCCTCAAGGCCTTGCGTCATGTGGTGGCCCAGACCGAGGATGTCGGGGACCGATTTGCCCACGAGGCGCGCCGCATGCACTACGGCGAGGTGGAGGCGCGCAGCATTCGCGGTCAGACCAGTCCACGGGAAGCCGTGGAACTGCTGGAGGAGGGTATTGAGGTCATGCCCTTGCTGCTGCCCCCGGCCGTCAAGGAAACCCTGCAGTAAGAAAAAGGGGTGCCGCTTGACACCCCTGGGGCTAACCCTGCTTGCCCAAGGTCGCCGGCAAGCGACCCAAGACCTGTCTGGTCAGGGGTACAAGCCGCGCAACTCGCGTGTGTGCAAAATACGCTTGCAGGCCACGATAAACGTGGCGGTGCGCAGGCTGACCTTGTGGTCCTGGGCCACCTGCCAGATGCCGGCAAAGGCCTCTTTCATGATGCGCACCAGGCGGGCATTGATTTCGGCTTCATCCCAGAAAAAGCTCGAAAAATCCTGCACCCATTCGAAATAGCTCACGGTCACGCCGCCCGCGTTGGCGATCACGTCGGGCAGCACCAGCACATTGCGCTCCTGCAGGATGTCGTCGGCTTCGGGCGTGGTCGGGCCGTTTGCGCCTTCAATGATCATGCGCGCCTTGATGCGGCCGGCATTGGCGGCGGTAATTTGCTGTTCCAGCGCGGCCGGAATCAGGATGTCGCACGCAACGTCCCAGAACGCATCGTTGGCCAGGACGTCGGCCTCCGCAAAGCCGGCGACGCTGCCGGTCTCTGCGACATGCCTGAGCAGGGCAGGAACGTCCAGGCCCGCTTCGCGGTAAATGGTGCCGCCATGGTCTTGCACGGCGACCACGCGCGCGCCCGCTTCGGCGAACAGTTTGCCGGCAACGCCGCCCACATTGCCAAAGCCTTGCACGGCCACCCGGGAGCTCCCAATGTCCAGTTCGATGTGCCGCGCTGCTTCAGCGCCCACCGTGAACACGCCGCGCCCCGTGGCTTCGCGCCGGCCCAGCGAGCCGCCTAGATCGACCGGCTTGCCCGTGACCACGCCGGTGGCCGTCGAGCCCGTGTTCATCGAGTAGGTGTCCATCATCCAGGCCATGATCTGCTCGTTGGTGTTGACGTCGGGCGCCGGAATGTCCTTGTGGGGGCCGATGATGATGCCGATCTCGCTGGTGTAGCGGCGCGTCATGCGCTCAAGCTCGCCGCGTGACAGGGTTTTGGGATCGACGCGAATGCCGCCCTTGGCGCCGCCGAAAGGCACGTTCACCGCCGCGTTCTTGATCGACATCCAGGCTGACAGCGCCATCACTTCCGACAGCGTCACGTCCTGGTGAAAGCGCACGCCGCCCTTGCCCGGCCCGCGCGAGACGTTGTGCTGCACGCGGTAGCCCTCAAAATGCGCCACCCGGCCGTCGTCCATGTGAATCGGCACATCAACAATCAGGATGCGCTTGGGGCGTTTCAGGGTTTCGGCCCAGCGCGCCAGGTTGCCCAGGTGCGGTATGACGCGATCGACCTGCTGCAGGTAATTGCCCCAGGGGCCGAGCTTGTCGGCCTGCAGGTAGGACGGAAGAGGGTGCTGAGGCAGGGTAGCGGGAGCGGCAACTGGGCTCGGGCCGGAAGCTTGCGACATGAAAAACTCCTTGTGGACAATCAAGGAGCAGAGCTTAGGCCGGCTCCTTCCAAGTGTCCAAGGCCGGCTTCATGTAATTTCATGCAAATAATGCATAACAAGGGATTCTGCGTCCGGGTTTGCCGCTGTGACCGTGCTGTGGTCAGGCATTGAACTGCAGCGCTGCCAGCCGCGCATAAATGCCGCCGCGGCTCACCAGCTCGGCGTGCGTTCCCTGCTCCACGAGTTGGCCATGGTCCAGCACCAGGATGCGGTCGGCCTGCTGCACCGTGGCCAGGCGGTGCGCTATCACCAGCGTGGTGCGGTCCTTCATGGCCGACTCCAGCGCGGCCTGCACCATGCGTTCGCTTTCGGCATCGAGCGCGCTGGTGGCTTCGTCGAGCAGCAGCAGCGGGGAGTTTTTAAGCATGGCGCGCGCAATCGCAATGCGCTGGCGCTGGCCGCCGGACAGGCGCACGCCGCGCTCGCCCAGGAAGGTGTCGTAGCCTTCAGGCAGCGCCGTGATGAATTCATGCGCAAACGCTGCCTGCGCTGCCGCCTTCACGTCGTCGTCGCTGGCTTCGGGTTTGCCGTAGCGGATGTTTTCCAGCGCGCTGGTCGAGAAAATGACGGCGTCCTGCGGCACGATGCCGATGCGCTGGCGCAAGTCGTGCAGCGCCAGGTCGGACGTGGGCACGCCGTCCAGTTCAATGCGGCCCGAGGCCGGATCGTAAAAACGCAGCAGCAGCTGGAACACCGTGCTCTTGCCCGCGCCGCTCGGCCCGACAATCGCCACGGTTTCCCCGGGCGCCACGTTCAGGCTGAAATTGCGCAAGGCGGGCTGCGTCGGGCGGGACGGGTAGTGAAACGTCACTGCTTCGAATTTAATAGCGCTTCCTGCCCGTGTTAGCTGGGCTGGAACCGGATTTGACGGTGAAGTCACGGGCGAGCGCGTTTCCAGCAGTTCCATCAGCCGCTCGGTGGCACCGGCCGCGCGCAGCAGGTCGCCATAGACCTCGCCCAGCACGGCCGCCGCGCTGGCCAGAATGATCACATACACCACGGTCTGGCCCAGGTGGCCGGCGCTGATGTCGCCGCGCATCACTGCCTGCGTGCCCTGGTACAGGCCCCACAGCAGCGCCGCCGAGGTGGCAATGATGATGAACGCCACCAGCACCGAGCGCGCCCTGGTGCGGCGCACGGCGGTGTTGAAGGCGTCGGTGGTCGACTGATCGAAGCGCGCGGCCTCGCGTGCTTCAGCGGTGTAGCTTTGCACCACGGGAATGGCATTGAGCACCTCGGCCGCAATCGCGCTGGAGTCGGCGACCCGGTCCTGGCTGGCCCGCGACAGCTTGCGCACGCGCCGCCCAAACCACACCGAAGGCGCGACGACCAGCACCAGTACGCCCAGCACCTGCACCATCAAATAAGGGTTGGTGTAGACCAGCATGGCCAGCGCGCCGACGCCCATCACGGCATTGCGCAGGCCCATGCTGAGCGACGAGCCCACGACGGTCTGCACCAGCGTGGTGTCGCCGGTCAGGCGGCTCAGCACCTCGCCGGTTTGGGTGGTCTCAAAAAACTCCGGGCTTTGCCGCAGTACATGGCCATAGACCGCGTTGCGTAAATCAGCCGTCACGCGTTCACCGAGCCAGCTGACCATGTAGAAGCGGCCTGCCGACAAAAGCCCCAGCGCCGCCGCGACGGCAAACAACTCAAAGAAATGGGTGCGCAGCGCCACCAGCTGCTCACCTTTGTCCGCTGCACGCATGCCGCCGTCTATCAGGCTGCGCAGGGCCAGCGGAAACACCAGCGTGGCGACTGCCGCCATCACCAGGAAAAACAGCGCCAGACCAATCCGCCCCCGGTAGGGGTGCAAAAAAGGCAGCAGGCCCGACAGCGACCGGGGCGAGCCTTTGGGTGAGATCGGCGCGGTTGAAGTAGATGAAGTAGCCATGGCGCAAGTTTAGCGATGGTTGCGGCGTCCGCCGGGCGCATCAGGCGGCGCGTGCCGCCGCCGCAATGTCCAGCGAGCGCAGCCGCAAGGCCGGGTCGAATACATCGCACACCAGCATGAATTCATCGGCGTCCGTGGCCTGCGCCAGCGCGCTCAGGCCGTTGTGCACGTTGTCCGGACCGCCTATCACCTCAGCCGCCAAAAAGTCTCTGATGGCGGCGCGCTCCTGCGGATGCCTTTGTGCCATGAAGTTCTCCA
>NZ_JAUXNA010000052.1 GCF_030682935.1 Polaromonas sp. | reverse complement strand
CTCTTGCGTCGAAAGCTGCTTCTTTGGAAAGCAACTTCGTCAGCGAAGCCGCCAATCATAGCACCGCCCAAAGACATGTTGAAGAAAATTCTTAAAGAAAACGCCGGCACCTCCAGCCCTTGATCTGTACCGCGCCTACATCAGCGGTCTGACCATATCCAGAGCACCAGTGGCAAGCGGCAGGATGAGCCCGCTGCACTTGACATGCATCCCATTGCGACAGACCGTATCAGCAAGGTCAGCCGGCCCACCACCCACCACCGTGCACGCGCCGCTGACAGCGCCCTGAGAAAAGATTAAATCCCGACTATCCGCGCTCAGTTGCCAGCACCCGGATAATCCCTACCCTATATGGCACTAATTACCCTTCTGGACGCTCAACTCGCTTTTGGGCACGTCGCACTGCTGGACCACGCAGATTTCTCACTTGAAAACAACGTACGTATTGGCCTGATTGGCCGCAACGGCACGGGCAAGTCGTCCCTGCTCAAGATCCTCGCCGGCATCGACAAACCCGACGACGGCACCTTGCAACTGCAGCAAAACCTGCGCATTGCCTATGTCCCCCAAGAGCCCAGCCTGGACCCCCACGCAACTGTGTTCAATGCCGCCAGTGCGGGATTGGCCCGGACCCGGCATGTGGTCGAGATGTACCTGGCGGCCGACGAGCACACTGACCTGGACGCCCTTCAGTCCGAAATAGAAGCGCTGGACGGCTGGAACTGGGAGCAGCGCGTCGAGGAAACCCTGCACCGCCTGCATCTGGACAAGGACGCCATCGTCGGTTCACTCTCCGGCGGTACCAAAAAACGCGTGGCGTTGGCCCAGGCGCTGGTCGCCAGGCCCGATGTACTGCTGCTCGATGAGCCAACCAACCACCTGGACCTCGACTCCATCGCCTGGCTGGAAGAGCTGCTGGTCAATTTCAACGGCAGCATCATCACCATTACCCACGACCGGGCCTTTCTGGACCAGGTCGCAACAGACATCGTCGAACTGGACCGCGGCAAGCTGCGCAGCTACCCGGGCGACTTTGCCCAGTATCTGATCCAGAAGGAAGATCAGATGGCGCAGGAGGCCGTCATCAATGCCAAGGCCGACAAGCTGCTGGCACAGGAAGAGATCTGGATCCGCAAAGGCGTGGAAGCCCGACGGACCCGCAGCGTGGCGCGCATTGGCCGCCTGGAAGTCCTGCGCGAAAGTCGCGGCGCCCGGCGTGACGCTGTGGGACGCGTCAACCTGGACGTTTCCAGTGGCGACAAGAGCGGCAAGATCGTGGCCGAGCTCACCAATGTCACCAAAACCTTTGGCCACCCAGGCGCCGAGAAAATTATCGTGAACGGGTTCAGCGGCACCTTGCTGCGTGGCGACAAGGTTGGCCTGCTGGGCCCCAATGGCGCGGGCAAAACCACGCTGCTCAAGCTCATTCTGGGCGAGCTGCAACCCGACGTGACCCTGCCGCCCGGCAAGGTCCGCCAGGGTGCCAATCTGCAGGTGGCTTACTTTGACCAGATGCGCGATGCACTGGACTTGGACGCCACGCTGGAAGACTTCATCAGCCCCGGCAGCGAATGGGTCGAAATCAATGGCCAGAAAAAGCACGTCAAGAGCTATCTGACGGACTTCCTGTTCTCCCCTGCGCGTGCCAACTCACCGGTGCGTACGCTGTCAGGCGGGGAGCGCAACCGCCTGCTGCT
>NZ_JAUXNA010000051.1 GCF_030682935.1 Polaromonas sp. | reverse complement strand
GTCTTTGGGCGGTCGGCTATCGGGCGTTCTTCCTGGACACCCTGGACAGTTACCGCATGGCCGTCAAAGATGCCGCGCAGGAGCGAGTCCAGACTGCGGCGCTGGTGGACCTGATATGGGCCATGCACGACCATTTTTCCGGCATCAAACTGCTGCTGAACCGGGGCTTCGATGTGCTGCCCGAGGTGGCGCCGCTGTGCGTCGGCGTGGTGGCCGAGTCGCTGTTCCAGGGGTGGAACGCAGGCCTGCAGGCGTACGTCCGCGTGAGTGAACCAGACCGGCTCTGGCTGCTGAATCGGCTGAGCGACGCAAGAGAACGCTTTGGCCTGCCCGGCACCGTCATCGACTATGTGTCCCCGAAACAGCCCGCCTTGGCGCGGAAGACTGCACAACAGATTGCAGCGCTCGGTTTTGCCCCATGGGTGGCCAATCCCGCTCTCGACGTCCTGCCCACCTGAGTACAAGACCATGAACATCAACCAATACCACGCAGCTTTCACCAAGATGCCGGAATCGGCCTGGCCGTTTGTGCGGATGGCTGCATGGGCGGGGGTGGTGGCCATGACCGTCACTGACGCGACGGCGCAGGAGGTCGCGCAGGGGACGGCTCCCGCTGCGGCGAGTACCGCAGTGTCTGCGCCAGACCCGTCCGCTGAACTGACGGCGGCCCGCGCGGCATGGGAGGCTGGAACCACCGACGTGCGTGTGCCCGAGAGGCTCATCGAACTTCTCAAGGCAAACCGTCAGCCCAGCCAGGCGATCGCTGTCGCCGAGCAGGCCTACCAGCGGCTTGGCGACGCGCGCTGGCTGCTTCTGGCGATGGACACGGCCCTTGGTGCTTCTCTGCCGCAGGAATTGCGGCGCCTGATCGGGATCGCCAAGCGCAACGAGGACAAGTTCGCAGGGGTCGAGTCTTATTGGTTGCTCAATGCCTACGTGGCCAGCGAGGACCGCGACCGGCCTGCGGCGCGCGGCGCGTACAACCGGGCTTTGGTAATCAATCCTTCTTCGGTGGCCACCCGGACGCAGATCCTGTGGTTCGAAATCAACGGCAATGAGATAGAAAGCCTGGGCCGGCACCTGCAGCAATGGCAGCGCGATGCTGAATCTGACCCTGCCTTCTGGACCCCCTACGCCGTGGGGCTGGTGAAGGTGAATCGGCCAGACGAATCAATTCCCTGGTACGAGCGGCAGGTCGCTGCGAAGCCCGATGACATCCTGTGGCAACTCAGCTATGCCTATGTGCTCTCCGAGGCGGGGCGTCCAGCCGAGGCTCAGGGTCTGCGGCGTGGCATCCTGCAGCGCCTGAAAGACAATCCGGGCGTCATTGACAAGCTGTCGACGGCTGATCGCAGGTCGCTGATGCTGGCCCACGCGTCCATGGCGCACGACTTCGAGGGCGCGGCTGCCGGGGATCTCGTGCTGCGGGACATGGTGGCGCGCGGTTACCGCGATGCCGACGTCTACAGCCAGTTGGTTGCTTCCAGCCTTGCGATGGAAGACATCGACGGTGCGTATCAGTGGCTCTTGAAGGCCGAAGCCGAGGGGCATACCCTGCCGGCCTACCAGGTCCTGGCGGTTGCCTTCGGGCGTAACGATCGGGCCATGATGGCGAAGTTGCTGCAGGAGCGCAGCGAGGAACTGTCAGCCGCCGACCGGGTCACCGCACTGCGCCGCGTCGGCCGCCCGGTGGAGGCGTTGGCCCTGGTGGACAGCAGCCTGCCGCAGGCCGGCGAAGAGACCGGCCGGCAGTTGCGCCAGCAGCGCTATGAGATCGTGAGTGAGCAGGCTCGCCGCGTCGAGATCCGTTATGAGAACCGGAACATCAGCGAACTCGATATGGCCCGGACAGAGGTCTCAGGCAGTCAGCCGATGCCGTGGGGTCGGACCACCGTGCGCCTGGCACGCAACTCGCTGCGCTCGGACATCGACTCTCCCAACCTGACCTTCTCCCGCGACGAAAACGACCTTTCCGTGATGGCGGAGCTGATGGCGTCGGGTGACCCGCTCCGGGTGACCCTGGGCACCAACCAGCGGTCCGATGTGTCCTTTACCTATGGCAGTGCTGAGTGGAGTCACAACCTGACGAAAGGTGTCAGGGCCCGCGTGGAAGCCGCCGTCAATGCCCTAACCGAAGAATCGGCCGCCATGCGTGCCGTCGGCAAGAAGGACAAGCTGTCGTTTGGTCTCTCCGGGAACCCGTCACCCATGAGCAATGCGCGCGTGGAATTCGCCAGCCAGCGCTTTCAAACCCGCAAGGGCGATGCCTTGGGCCGCGGGACACACCTTGAAGGCGAGATCGGAGCCATCGTGCTGCAGGGCTCGCCGACCTGGCACGTGCGCTTGTCGGGTAGCGCAGACCGGAACCAGCTCGCTGCAAGTTTGCCACCCGACCTGGTTGGCACAGTGCTGTCTCCTTTCTCGACAGTCGAAAGCTTGATCTCAAAGCGTTTCAGTACCCTTGGTGCAGGTTCGACCCTCCGGATCGGCCAGGCTGACGGTCCGGGTCGCGGCGCGAACGGCTTCGTCGATGTCTGGGTCGGGCGGCAGTGGCCGGCCAATGAACTGGCCTACAGCCTGCGCGTGGCGGCGGCCCTGCCGGTGCGATCGGCGGGCGAGTTCAAGCTCGAGGGGTATTACACGAACGTCCAGAGCAGCGTGACCGGGAGCGGAAAAAGCTCCCGCGGGATCGCCGTGGGTTACCGCCATGAATTTTGAGCACACCAGCCGTCGGCAGGGGCGTGCGCCCGTGATCGTTCCGGAGGGCTCGCGATCATGAAGCCGTTGGCGCCACTGCATGAACGCCACAGGGGCGGCTGGGTCGCGATGCTGTTTCGCTCGGCGCTCGAGGCCCTGTTGACCGATCGCCGGGCAGACCATGATTGTGCTGGAGACGGCGAGCCGGCAGGTCGCTCGGCTGCTCCATCTGCCGTGAAAAGGCGGCCCGTGAGCGGGGCTTATGTTGAAACGTTTCTCTTTGGCTCCGTGGTTCCGATGGTCATGCTGTGGGTTACCGCGCAAGGTCCATGGGCGCCCTATGCACTGCCCATCCTGTACTTGACGCCTCTTCTTCTGGGCCTTCGTTACGGCTTTGCCGCGGGTGCGGCTGGTGCGGTTCTGACGGCAATCTCACTCGTCCTTGTCGCATTGCTCAAGCCCGATGCCGCGTTCGCAGCACCGCGGGCGCAGGCGATCGGGCTGGTGCTTGTCGGCATGGTGGCCGGCCACGCCAGCGAAATTTGGGCCGCACGGATCAGGCGGCTGAGTTCCCTGGCCCGGTATCACCAGATGCGCCTGGAGCAGTTCACGTCGGCCTATCACCTGCTCAAGGTTTCCCATGCCCAGCTTGAGCAGCGGGTGGCCGGTGGCACCCGCAACCTGCGCAATGCGCTGGAGAGGCTCAAGCAGCGCGAGCCCCTGCTCAATGCGCAGGGCGGCGAACCGCTTGGCGGCATTGCCGAGGAGCTGTTGGACATCATGGTAGAGCAGGGCGACCTGTACACCGCGGCCGTGTATGCCCTCAATGAACGGAGTCTGCTGCGATTGCCTGCCTTGGCAAGGGCGGGTGATGCCCCCGACCTTTCGGTGTTTAATCCGTTGCTGCGCGAGACGATGCGTACGGGCATGCTCACCAGTGTGCAAGCGGGTGGCGAGGCAGGGTACGAGCACGTGATTGCGGTGGTGCCGCTGGTTGACTCCAGAGGCTACATTCACGGTGTTGTTGTTATCAATGACATGCCTTTCCTGGCCGTCAATCAGAATACCTTTGGTGTGTTGGGCGTGCTGGGCAAGCACATCGGGGATATCCTTGCGCGCCTGACCCATCCCATTGACGAGACAGACAGCGTCGCCAGCATGCGCGACAGTTTGCAACGTCACCTGGTGGACGCGCGCCAGCACGGAATTCCAAGCGCGTTCCTGGCCTGCCGTATTGCCGATGCTTCGCGGCGCGAATTGCTCGTGACGCATTGCGGACGCAGTGGCCGAGGTCTGGACCAGAGTTGGGTCGCCAAAGACAGGCAGGGCCGCCCCGTGATCTTCAAGCTCCTGCCCCTCATCGACGAAACCGGGGCAACCACGTTCGCGAAGCGCCTGCAGCGGGAAGACGTAGGAGGTCGGTCGGCAAAAAGCGGCATGCTCAACCACCTCTGGATGCTTGACCAGTACCGTCATTCCGACGAGATGCTGGCCGAAGTCTGTCTGGTCTGCGACATCAAGAACCTCGACGCAGTGCCTGCAGTGGAACCCCTTGCGCCAGCCACGGATTTCGTATCATGAGGTTGTCGACCTTCGTCTGCATCATGGCGACCGCGGCCGATGCCGCAGCCGTCGGCTTTGCAGTCGCTACCGACCCGTCCGCGATAGTGCTCGCAGCACTCGTGGTCGTGCACTTGGCCGCATCGCAGCTGTTTTCGCGAGCACTGGTCAAGCTCTTGCCGCTTCACTACCGCCGACAGGCAAGCGAGGCTATGGCCTTCGTCTTTGGCGCCATCGTTTTTGTCCCGGTTCTGGCAATGATCGGCTTTCTTGCAAGCCTCGTGCCTGCACTGTGCCGACAGCGCGCCGTCCCGCCGCCAGCGCGTTGGCTTCACCCGCGCGCAACTCGCCTGCCTACACAGGCGGCAGAACCACGCGGCAAAAACAGCTTTGTCTGGGCCGGAAGCCTGGCGGGAACGCTGCAAAACGCACCCGACGCCAACAAACGCATTGCGGCGCTGATCGCAACCCTGTCGATCAAGGAGCAGGATGCCGTTCCGCTGTGGCGCTGGGCACTGAAAGACCCGGAGGACGAGGTGCGGCTGCTGGCCTACGCCCTGCTCAATCGCAAGGAAAAAGCCATCGAAGCGCGCATTCGCAAGACGCAGGCCGAGCTGGGCGGCGCCCGCGCCGACGACGTCTTTGCGCTGCACACGGCGCTCGCACACGATTTCTGGGAATTGTCGCTGTTGGCGAAGTCGCGCAGCAGCACCCAGCTGTCGCTGTGCGCGCGGGCGCGCGAGCAAGTGGAATCTGCTCTCATGTACGAGGCGGGGAATGGCGGCCTGAGACTGCTTTTGGGGCGCATCCTGTTGGCTGAGCGGCAACTCGATGCCGCAGGCGCAGCTCTGCGGCGTGCGCACGACATGGGTGTCGATGCGCGCCAGATCGAACCGCTGCTGGCTGAAATTGCGTTCATTGAGGGGCGCTATTGCGATGTCAGAGGCCATGTCCAGCGGGCGGGTTCGGGCTGCAGTGCATCGATGTTCGGAGCGGCGGCTGGGTACTGGGAAGGAGCAGGTCATGCAGCCGTCCCCGTCTAGCGCCGATGTCACGCTCCTGCTGGAGGGCTCCTACCCGTTTGTTCGGGGAGGGGTTTCAGCTTGGGTCCATGCGCTCATCGAAGGACTGCCGGACTTCAGCTTTTCTCTCGTCCACCTTGGCGCCGAGAAGACTGCGGACGAGCAAATCCGGTACAAGTTGCCCCCCAATGTGCAAGACCTGCAGTGCCACTACCTCATTGGAGACATGGAGTTGGGCGAGCCCCGGCCGCAGGTCGGCGATGCTGCGTATTTTTTGGCCAGCGAGCGACTGCACACGTGGTTCCGTGAGCCCGAGGGTGAGCCCGATGGCAAATGGCTGGACCAGGTGGTGGTGCAGAAGAACCGTAGCGAAGCGGCTGGCACCAACGACTTTTTCTACAGCAAGGCCGCGTGGAAGCAGATCTGCGACAGCTACGCCAGCAACTGCCCCGACGCCTCGTTTCAGGCCTATTTCTGGTCTGTGCGCAACATGCACACGCCGTTGATGAAGCTCGCTTCCATCGCGCGCAGCGTTCCGCCGACGGGCGTATTCCACGCGGTGACAACAGGTTACGCCGGCTTGCTGGGTGCCATCCTGCACAAGCGCACCGGCCGGCCGCTGATTCTCACGGAACACGGTATCTACACCAAGGAACGCAAGATCGAACTGCAGTCGCGTTTCCTGCGCGATGCACCGGACGGCCTGGTCGAGACGTCCGGCGTGGGCATGGAGTACTACCACGAGACCTGGCTGCGTATGTTCGAGGGTATCGGACGGCTGACCTATCTGGCATCCAATCCGATCATTTCGCTCTATGAACTCAACCGGCAGCGCCAGATCCGCGACGGGGCCGAGGCCACGCGCACCCGTATCATTCCCAACGGGGTTGACATTTCGCGCTTCGAGCCGCTGCGCGCGCGCCATCCTGAACGGACACCCCTGGTCTTGGGCTTGATCGGCCGCATCGTGCCCATCAAGGACATCAAGACGATCATCCGCACCGTGGGCATTCTGGCCCAGCGCCTGCCCGACGTGCAGGGCTGGCTGATTGGTCCAGAGGAGGAAGACCCCACATACGTCGACGAATGCAAGGCGCTGGTGCACAGCCTCGGGTTGCAGGGTCGCATCCGCTTCATGGGCTTCCAGAAGGTTGAAGACATCCTGCCGCAGATGGGCCTGATGGCCCTGACGTCCATCAGCGAGGCATTCCCGCTGGTCATCGTCGAAAGCCTTGCGGCGGGGCTGCCGGTCGTGTCGACTGACGTTGGCGCCTGCCGCGACCTGATTGAAGGCAACGAGCCCGAAGACCGCGCGCTCGGCTCGGCGGGCGCCATCGTACCGATGGTCGATCACGATGCGTTGGCGCATGTTGCCTATGGACTGCTGACCGACCGGACGCGCTGGCTTGCGGCACAGCAGGCCGGCATCACCCGGATCGAGCGCTACTACCAGCAGTCCCGGGTGATTGACGGTTACCGCGCCATCTACAACCAGCGCATGGGGGAACGCTGATGGCTGGCATTGGATTTGAACTGCGACGGCTGCTGCAAAAGGAAACCCTGGGCGCGAAGATGCAGGCTTTCGCGTTCTCCGCGATTATTGGCAGCGGACCGTGGATCCTGTCGATCATTGCCATCCTGGTCATCGGCATGCTCAATACCAGCCGGGAGTCGCCCTCGGCGATGGTGGGCGAGTTTCAGATATCCATCACCTACCTGATGGCGTTCTCGCTCATCCTTTCCAGCTTGCTGCAGCTGGTGTTCACCCGGTTTGTCGCCGACCGCCTGTTCGAGAAGCGCGACACGGTGATCCTGGGCAATGTGATGGGCGCTCTGCTGCTGACCTTTGTCGTCTCGGGCGTCGTGGGCACCTTGGTGGCCACGCTCTGGCTGGAGGGCTCGCTGCTGTACCGCCTTTGTATGGTGGCAGGCTTTGTGATCCTGTGCGGCGTCTGGATAGCGGTCATTTTTGCGTCCGCTATCAAGGCATATCGGAGGATCCTGATGGTGTTCCTGATCGGCTACGGCGTCACCGTCGGGGCGGCCTATGGCTTGCGCGGCTTCGGATTGGAGGGGTTGCTGGTGGGCTTTGTGATCGGACAGGCCACGCTGCTGTTCACGCTGCTGGCGCTGGTGGTGCGCGAGTACCCGGGGGAGCAACTCATTTCTTTCGAATTCCTGCGCCGCGAACAAATCTACCTGAGCCTTGTCTGGACCGGCCTGTTCTACAACGTGGGCGTGTGGGTGGACAAGTTCATCTTCTGGGCCAACCCCGTGACTGGCATGAATGTGCTGGGTCCCCTGCGCGCCGCGCCGGCATACGACCTGTCGATGTTCCTGAGCTACCTGTCGCTGATTCCGGGCATGGCCGTCTTCCTGATCCGCATGGAGACTGACTTTGCCGAAAAATGTGAGCGCTTTTACGCCACCATCAAGTCAGGCGGCACGCTGGCCCAGATCCACGAGGCCCGCAACGAACTCGTCGATTCGCTGTACGGTGGCATGCTGACCGTGATGAAGGTGCAGGGGGCCGTCACGCTGATCCTTTTCATTGCGAGCCGCGACATTCTGGCCTGGCTGGGCATTTCGCTGGTTGATCCGGCCATGTTGAATATCCACCTGGTGGGCGTGGGTCTGCAGTTGTTGTTCCTGTCGATCCTGAACGTTTTCTATTACCTTGACCAGCGGCGGGCTGCGTTCAACGTGTGCCTGGTTTTCATGGTCGCCAACGGACTTCTGTCGTGGGCCACGCTGCATCTTGGCCGGGCTTTTTACGGGTACGGTTTTGCCATCGCCGTGTTGCTGACCTGTGTGGTCGGCATCGCAATACTGGCGCACAAGCTGGATACGCTCGAATATGAAACCTTCATGCTGCAACCGGCCAATGCCTGAAGGAAGACTCTCACTGTACTTGTTGAATATCAACACATTGGCCGCCCAAACGCTTTCCAATTATTCAAGTCACTTTTTTAAGGAGTCATTCATGAAGACACATGCGACGTCCCCAATGCCTTGGTTGCCGCTGGCTAAAGTTGGCATGGCGATCGTGGCCGTGTGCCTGGCTGGCCAGGTGTTGGCGCAGGCCGCGCCCAACGCATCCGCCAATGGCGGCAGTGCAGCCGACCAGGCGCGCCCTGCCACGTCGACGGACGACCACGCCAAGCGCCCGCTTCGCGAGGTCCGGCGGGGCCCTGTGAAGCCGCCGCACTACCCATCAAACCCCCAGCCGCCGGTGCCCACACGGCGGTAATTGCTGGAATCAAGCCAGCGCCTGTTTTGTTCAACCGATTTGTAGCGTGAGGAGTCCACCGTGAAACTACAACTTTTTCATTGGCGTTCGTCCGCCCCCTTCCGGATGGATGTGTTGCCTTGTTGCGCGACGGGGGCTGCCCCAGGCGCTGTAAGCCGGCCGATCCAGCGCTTGTTCTCCAGGTGGGCGTTACTGATTGTTGCCCTTTGGGTGGCCGTTTTGATGGCTGCTTGCGGGGGAGGGGGGGGCACCGCACCCGTTGTCGCTGCACCAGTTGTCGAGGCACCCGTTGTCGCTGCACCAGTTGTCGCCGTTGCCGCGGCGCCAACCGCCAGCAGTGTTGCCATCAGCGGCATGGCGCAGGTTGGCCAACTGCTGACCGGCAACTACACCTATGCCGATGCCAACAACGATTCGCAAGGAACGTCGACCTTCCGCTGGCTGCGCAACGGCGTCGCCATCGCCGGCGCAACGGCCAGGACTTACACGCTGGTTGGCGCCGACCAGGGCAACCTCATCACGTTTGAAGTGACGCCGGTCTCGACCGTCGCACCGACCACCGGTATCCCGGCGGCATCGGCGGCAGTTAATGTTGTGCCCAAGTCGGTCGGCATGAAGCTGTTGGTGATCTCGGCCGAGGGCACAGCGCCAAGCTACCTGGCCACCCTGTCGATCCTTGACCAGATCGGCGTGCCGTATGACAAGATCGTGCTCAAGGGAGCCTCCCCGACCGCACTGCAAATGGTGGCGGGCACCTTGTCCGATGACGCCGGAAACGGGAAGTACCAGGGCATCATCCTGGAGACCGGTGACCTTGCTGCGTATAACGCGCCGACGAACAATTACCCGAGTGCGATGACCGCTGCGCAGTGGGCGATGCTGCGGCAGTACCAATTTGCCTATGGCGTGCGGTCGGCGACGATGTACACGCGTCCTGCATCCACGATCGACGTCAATGGCGCGCCACTGGATCTTACCTACGGTCTTACGCCTGGCACTGCTCGCAGCACCAACGATTACACGATTCCTGCTGACGCCCCTGTTGCCGCCAGCTTCACGACAATCGGGGCCGGCTTGTTCAGCTACCTGAATACCACCAGCCCGGTCATCATCAAGAACGCCTACACCTATCTCTCGACACCAGTGGCAGGGCCTCAAACGGTACCGTTGCTGACGGCCACCGAAAACGGGACTACGTATGCGATTGCCTCGACTTTTACCGGTGCTGGCTGGGAAAACCTCGCCATCTCTGCCGACGGAAACCCGGAACTCACCCACACCCTTTTGCTGGGTTATGGCGTCGTCAATTGGGTGACCAGGGGCGTCTTTCTTGGTGAGCGCAAGATTTACCTGAGCGCGCAGCCGGATGATGTCTTTATTCCGGATGATCTTTGGGATCCTGTCACCAAGACCACCCCAGTGAACAGCCCAACCTTTCGTCACCGCAACGACGCAACCGACTACAACAGCCTGGTGGACTGGCAGACAACCCTGCGGGCCAACACCCAGACCGCAGCATTCAGGCTCGAGTTGCCTTTCAATGGCGTCGGCTACAACACGACGGATTCCGCGTATCTGAATCAGGGTGAATTGACTGACACGCTTTCTGCTGCGGTACAAGCCAAGCCGAATGAATTTCGCTGGATCAACCATACGTGGGATCACAGGTCGCTGGATCCGGAGGGTGGTTTCACACCGACTGTGAGCTCGATGCTGCAGCAATTCCAGTGGAACCACGAAGTGGCGACCAGGCAGCGCAGCGGAAACCCGGACAACGGCGGCCTTAGGGTGACGTTTGGCAACTACAACCAGAACGCCTTCATCCAGCCGGACATCTCCGGCCTGGAGAGCAATGTGTTTTGGGAGGCGGCTCAGGGGTTCGGCTTCCGCTACATCCTGATGGATACGTCCAAGACGTACGATTTCAGGCCGACGCTCGGCCCCATCGCACAAAATACCGGCTTCTACAGCACCCGCGACACGTTCGTTCTGGCCAATCCGCGCATCCTCATCATTCCGCGCTACCCGACCAACCTGTTTTACAACGTGTCGACACCTGACGAATGGGTGTCCGAATACAACTATCTCTATGCGGCATTGCCTCCGTCGCAGGGGGGGGTGGGTTACGTCTCGACTTATCAGCAGATCCTCGACCGGGAATCGGAGGTCCTGGTCCGCTACATGCTCAAGTACAACGCGAATTCGTGGATGTTCCATGCAGCGAACTTGCGCGACTACAACGGCACGGCCACTGGCAACAAATCGCTTCTTTCGGACCTGCTTGATGCGGTGACCAACAAGTACAAAGCCATGTACAGCCTGCCGGTGCTGAGTCCGAGCCAGACCGGGATCGGACAGATCATGGAGGCACGCATGGCCTACAACGCGGCTATCGCAGGCGGTCTGAAGGGCCGCATCGTGTACGGCCCCTCGGTCAGCATCGAGCTCACCAATCCGTCCGGCGTGTCAGTGGATGTGCCGGTGACGGGTGTCAATGTAGGCACCACCACCACCTACGGCGGGCAGACCATTTCCTCAATCACGCTGGCGGCCGGTGCGACGACGACGGCTGCTCTGCCATAAGAGTTGACGCCATCGCGGGCTGACTTAACGGTCGGCCCGCGTTACCAGGTTGAGGGCCAGTAGCAGACGGTTTGCTGCGAGGCACTGGCGTCGGATACCGAGGGCGAAAAGCCGCGCGCCCGGCTCGACTGAAACGCAACCTGGGCGTCGGTGGTGTTGCTGCAGCTGCCCACATAGTCGAGCGTTGCGATCCAGAAGGGGAGACCGCCCGGCATGAGGTTCATTGAAAACCAATTCACCAGTTCCGATTCGACCGATTTGTCGAAAGTTGGCTTGTACACCTCCTCGTGGGCGATCCCGTCGAGCAGGCTCGGGTAGGACACGGTGCCGGAAGCGCCCGTGGCCGTGCCCAGGCGGGTCTTGTCGCTGGTGGCGTTTTGCATCACAAACAGCAGGTTCGGGTACTTGTCACGCAGCTTGGCGATCAGGTCGAGGCCGCCCTGGCTGCACTGCGCGTCGCAGGGACCGTTGGTGGTGTTTGTCCCATGTTCGACGATCTCAAAATTGTCGAAGTAAAAGCCGTCAATGCCCTGGGCCACCAGACGCGGCGCCACGTAGTTGAGGATGAGGTTCTGGTAGTCCGCGTTGCCGACATTCATCCAGACTTCGTTCGCATAGCCGGAGTACGTACCCAGCTGGGCGGCTTTGTTGGCCGAACACGAGAGGAAGCCTGCCGGAACGCTGGACCAGAAGCTGCGGTAGTTTTCGCAGGAGCCGAGGTTGAAATAGCTCAGTACCTTGTTCTGGCCGCCGTTTTGAAGCGTCTTGATCTGGGCCGGGGTGAAGTTGCCCATGTCCGGATCTGCATCGATGTCAAAAATGCGGTAAGTGGCCGCCAACTTGGCAAGGTCCACTTGGCTGGCGTTGCCATAGAAAGACACCCACGGACCCGCCACTGGGAAACCCCGGCCGGTGCCCGCCGCGCTGGAGGTCGTGGTCGTGGATTCGCTGGCGGTGTTCGAGGGGCTGCTGGTACTTCCAGGGGGCGTGGCTACGGTACTGAGAACGATGGTTCCAGGCGCAGTGGCAGTCGTCATTTCGGCACCTCCGCCCCCGCATGCAGGCATGGCGATCGCAAATCCCACGGTCATCGCTATCTGGCCGATGTGTTTAGTAAATCTGCCCGCCAGTTTATGACGGGCTGCAAAGTTGGAAAAATTGAAAAGTTTCATCGGCGCGAGTCTCGGGCCTTCCCCGTGCGGCTCCGTAAGGGGATGTAGCAAGATCGACAAGATGTAGAACCCAATCCATTGCATCTGGTGAGCAAACCCGAGGGGGCTGTGGTGGTGCGGCACACGGCCGCGACGTATGGTGGATCCTGCCGCCTGGAAGGGATAAACAATGTTTAGTAGCCCTCTGTACCTGAGCAGTCGTAGTCTACAAAGTTTAACTTTTATGTGTAGATGCAACATTAAGGATGGTCTGAATATCTCACTGCAGCCCGTGGTAGCGGGTTACTTCATTTCACGCTGCGCGTTTGCGGTCTGAACAGCCGCACGTTTTGGTGGTTTTTAGCGTTGTGGGACGGACCAAAGGCAATACGGCGAGTCGGTTGTTTGCGGGATTTCCGCATTTAAAGTGGATGTACACCCTGAGGCAGAATAGTTGTCGCCTGACAAGAAACCAAAGTATTGATGACGGCGTTCAGGCGGTAGCGCCCGTCGGAGTGATGACGAAACCGAGGGCTGTGGCGCGGCGCTTGAGTGCAGCGACGCTGCGCTGGCGCTGCTGTTCCTCGTATTGCTGCTGACCCTGGTCAACGAAGTCTTTGCCGCGCGTGAGCATGAAGTAGACCATTCGGGCGAGCTTGTGGGCGGTGGCCGTGTTGGCGCTGGGCTTGTCCATGCGGGTGCACAGGCGACGGTAGAAAGCACCCAATGCCGAACCGTTGCGCGACAAGCAGGGCAGAAATCAATGGTTGGGCCTGCTGAATTTTCTTTGAGAATTTTCTCCCATGTGGCCTTAGGCAGTGCTATGATTGGCGGCTTCGCTGACGAAGTTGCTTTCCAAAGAAGCAGCTTTCGACGCAAGAG
>NZ_JAUXNA010000035.1 GCF_030682935.1 Polaromonas sp. | reverse complement strand
TGGCAGCGGAGATTGACCTGTAAATATATGGCCCCCACGCTCGCCACTGCGTGTGCTTCGCTGCCCCCCGAGGGGGCTGGCCTGGCTTGGGGCGGCCCGGCGCTGCGGCCGTTGGCCCCCACGCTCGCCGCTGCGTGTGCTTCGCTGCCCCCCGAGGGGGCTGGCCTGGCTTGGGGCGGCCCGGCGCTGCGGCCGTTGCCCCCCACGCTTGCCGCTTTGCGCCGCCTGGTAGTGGCTCTCAAGGTAACCTTATGACTCGCTGGATCAGCGGCAACCATTTCCGTTTGCTTGAAAACGGCGAGGAATATTTTCCGCGCGTTTTTGAGTGCATTGCCGCGGCACAGTACGAGGTCGTGCTCGAAACCTTCATCCTGTTTGAAGACAAGGTCGGCCTCG
This sequence comes from Polaromonas sp., assembly GCF_030682935.1. GTDB lineage: Bacteria > Pseudomonadota > Gammaproteobacteria > Burkholderiales > Burkholderiaceae_C > Polaromonas. The sequence continues at coordinate 4,819 of NZ_JAUXNA010000035.1, read as the reverse complement.
CGCTGCATGCGGCGCTGATCACGGCGGCCGGGCGCGGCGTGCAGATTGACATCACGATTGATGGTTATGGCTCACCCGACCTGTCGCCCGACTTTATTTCAGCGCTCACGCAGGCGGGCGTGCGAGTTCATGTGTTTGACCCCAGCCCCAGACTCTGGGGCTACCGCACCAACCTGTTTCGCCGCATGCACCGCAAAATTGTCGTGGTTGACGGCGAGCGGGCTTTTGTCGGCGGCATCAACTACTCGGCCGATCACCTGGCCGACTTTGGGCCCGCCGCCAAGCAGGACTATGCGGTCGAGATAGAAGGCGCCATCGTCGCCGATATTCACGCGTTTGTGCACCAGGCGCTGCAAGCGGGCCAACGCGAGGCCGCCACCAGCCTGACTGGCCGGCTGCGCGAGGGCTTGGCGGCCCAGGCGCAAAAACTGGCCCAGCCCTGGCGGCGCGCCACACCGGCCCCGGCGGGCGAGGCAGCCGCCATCTTTGTGACGCGCGACAACCGCCAGCACACCAAGGACATCGAGCAGCACTACCGCATCGCCATCCGGGCCGCGCGCCACCGCATCGTGATCGCCAACGCCTATTTTTTCCCGGGCTACCGCTTGCTCAGGGAAATGCGCAGGGCGGCGCAGCGCGGCGTTGATGTGCAGCTCATCCTGCAGGGCGAGCCCGACATGGCGATTGTAAAAACAGCGGCCAACATGCTCTACCACTACCTGCTGGCAGGCGGCGTGCGCATTTTTGAATATGACGAGCGGCCCCTGCATGGCAAGGTGGCCGTGGCCGACGATGCATGGGCCACGGTGGGCTCCAGCAACCTGGACCCGCTCAGCCTGTCCCTGAACCTCGAAGCCAACGTCATCATCAAGGACCGCGCCTTCAACCAGTACTTAAGCGCACGGCTGGCGTACCTGATAGCGCACAACTGCAGGCAGATCGGGCCCGGCGACCTCGTGGAGTCGAGCTGGTGGCGCGTGGTGCGCAGCTTCTTTGTATTTCACCTGCTGCGCCGCTATCCCGCCTGGGCCGGCTGGCTGCCTGCGCATGTGCCGCGCCTCACGCTCGCCAGCCCGGACACGGCGGTCGCCGGCGGGGCGAGTCAGGCCGATCCCGTTTGAGCGCCTGATGAGCAAGCAGCGCGCCTCACGCCGTTCCAGGCCGTTGACCCAGACGCCCGGTGGCCGGCAGAAAATCACCGGAAAAGCCTGGTGGCCGTGGCTCAAGCGCGGCGCCGCCGCCGCGTTTTTCGTGCTGGTGGCGACGCTGCTGGTGTCGCGCGCGCGCACCATCGAATGGGATCAGGTGCTCCTCTCGCTGCAGCAGTACCCCCTGACGGCCGTGTGGAGCGCCGTGGGCCTGGCCGTGGCCAGCTTCGCGCTGTACAGCTGCTTTGACCTGCTGGGGCGCCGCTACACCGGCCACACGCTGGGCGCGCCCGCCGTGATGACCGTCACCTTTGTCAGCTACGCCTTCAACCTCAACCTCGGCTCGCTGGTCGGCGGGGTCGGCTTTCGCTACCGCCTGTATTCGCACCTGGGCCTGCGCACCGGCGTCATCGCGCGCATCATGTCGCTGAGCATGCTGGCCAACTGGATGGGCTATGTGGCGCTGGCCGGGCTGGTGTTCAGCCTGCAGCCGCTGCGCCTGCCCGCCAGCTGGCCCCTGGATTCCATGCATCTGCGGCTGATCGGCGTGGCCTTGCTGGCGGCGGCCGCCGCTTACCTTGGCGTGTGCGCTTTTTCGCGCCAGCGCACGCTGCAGGTGCGCGGCCATACCATTGACCTGCCCACGTTTCGGATGGCCGGACTGCAACTGCTCATGGGCGCGGCCAACTGGCTGCTGATGGCGGGCATTATTTTTATGCTGCTGCAGCAACGCATCGCATTTTCAGCCGTGCTCAGCGCGCTGCTGCTGGCCGCCGTGGCCGGCGTCATCACCCGCATACCCGCCGGCCTGGGGGTGCTGGAAGCCGTGTTTGTGGCGCTGTTTTCGCAGCAGATGCCCCCGCATGAACTGCTCGCGGCGCTGGTGGCTTACCGGCTGGTTTACTTCATTGCACCGCTGGGTGTGGCAAGCCTGGTCTACCTCGTCATGGAAGCGAAAGCCAGGCAGCGGGGCCAAGCGGCTGACAACCGCGACAAGACCGAATTTTCCCGTTGACCAGCATGTGAGGGCGGCCCGGAAACGCAGCCAGCGCAGGCACGATGCGGATGCCGACGTCAGCACGAAGCCGCGCGGCTGCAGCCGTCAGCAAGACGGGCATGAAGTTCCGGGATAATGATTCTTTTGTTGTCTATTTTCACATGGGCACCCTCCGCATGCATTCAATGCCTGACGCCTCTTCGGCCGGAAGCTGCGCCCCGAGCCACACCGGGTGCGTAGCAGCGGCGCGTTTCATACGCTCACAAATGGCGCCGGCCTTGCGCGCCCATGCAGCAGTTCTTGCGCTACCCTCGGCGATTCCGGGTTGTGGCCTTGCCGCCATGTCCTGCCCGCACCACGCTGCCCACAACGCCCTGCATTGCCCATGACCGTTGCCACCCAGGCCACCACACCCGCCACTTTTGAGATCAAAAGCGCCAACCTGCCGCTGGTCGCGTTGCTGCTCAAGTCCACCGACCTGGCAGCCTTGTCGCGCGAACTGACCCAGCGTTATGGCGACGTTCCGGATTTTTTCGACCAGGACCCGCTGATGATTGACCTGTCGCCGCTGGAAGCGGCGGCCAAGGACAGCGCGACGCCCACCGGCGAGATTGACTTTTCAACCCTGATCGCCCTGCTGGGCAGCTACCAGCTGGTGCCTGTGGCCGTCAAGGGCGGCAACCCCGCGCAAATGGCCGCTGCGCTGCAGGCCGGCCTGCTGCCCGTGCCCGACGCGCACCTGGTCAGCGCCCGGCCCACCGCAGCGCCCGCAGCGCCTTCCCCACCGCCAGCCGCCGCACCGCTGGGTGCGCTGGTCATCGACAAGCCCCTGCGCTCGGGCCAGCAAGTGTATGCGCGCGGCCGCGATCTGGTGGTGCTGGCCATGGTCAATGCCGGCGCCGAGGTCATTGCCGACGGCCACATCCATGTCTATGCGCCGCTGCGCGGCAAGGCCATGGCCGGTGCGCGCGGCAACGCCGAGGCACGCATCTTTGCGCTGGCGCTGGAGGCCGAACTGCTGTCGATTGCCGGCGTCTACCGCACCAGCGAGCACCCGCTGCCGCCCGGCGTGGCAGGCCATCCCACGCAGGTGCAACTGGTGCCCGGCCCCGACGGCGACAAGCTCGTCATGAGCGTGATGGCATGATGCCCATGCGCCCTGATGCAGGCGCTTGCGCTTTCGCCTGCCCGGCACGTGCCTGACGGCCCCCACCCCTACCGATTTCAAAAGGACTTTTCTCAGATGGCAAAAATCATTGTGGTCACTTCCGGCAAAGGCGGCGTGGGCAAAACCACCACCAGCGCCAGCTTTTCAACCGGCCTGGCGCTGCGCGGCCATAAAACCGCGGTCATCGACTTCGATGTCGGCCTGCGCAACCTCGACCTCATCATGGGCTGCGAGCGCCGTGTGGTGTACGACCTGATCAACGTCATACAGGGCGAAGCCACGCTCAACCAGGCGCTGATCAAAGACAAGCAGTGCCAAAACCTGTACGTACTGGCCGCCTCGCAAACGCGCGACAAGGACGCACTGACCAAAGACGGCGTCGAAAAAGTCCTCAAGGACCTCGCCGCCATGGACTTCGAATACATCGTCTGCGACTCCCCCGCCGGCATCGAAACCGGCGCGCTGATGGCCATGCATTTTGCCGACGAAGCACTGGTCGTGACCAACCCCGAAGTCTCCTCCGTGCGCGACTCCGACCGCATCCTGGGCATGCTGTCGAGCAAGACCCAGCGCGCCATCGACGGCAGCGACCCGATCAAGGAGCACCTGCTCATTACCCGCTACAACCCCAGCCGGGTCGACCAGGGGCAAATGCTGTCGCTCGAAGACATCCAGGACATCCTGCGCATCAAGCTGATCGGCGTGATTCCCGAATCCGAAGCGGTGCTGCAAGCGTCCAACCAGGGCGTTCCGGCCGTGCACATGCAGGGCAGCGATGTGTCTGAAGCCTACAAGGACGTGATCGACCGCTTTCTGGGCGACGACAAGCCCATGCGTTTCATTGACGCGCAAAAATCCGGCTTTTTCAAACGCCTGTTCGGGGGGAAATAAAGCGCCATGGCTTCATTCCTGTCCTTCCTGCTCGGTGAAAAGAAAAAAACTGCCAGCGTCGCCAAAGAGCGGCTGCAAATCATCCTGGCCCACGAACGCTCGGGCCGCAGCAGCCACGAGCCCGACTACCTGCCGGCGCTGCAGCGCGACCTGATCGCGGTGATTTCCAAGTACATCAACATCAATCCCAACGACATCAAGGTCAACCTCGAGCGCCAGGAAAACCTGGACGTTCTAGAAGTCAAGATCGAGCTGCCCGAGCCGAAATAACGGCGCCAGCGCGCCCTCGGGGCGTTGTCAACCGCGTGCGCCCGGTGCTGGCCGGGCAGCCAGCAAGCCGGCGTTAACGCCGCACGCGTCGCATCCAGCCCACCGCCCCCATCAAACATCCCCGGCCGCCAGGCTGCGGCGGCAATGTCCTGGCTGAAACGACGCAGGATTGTTTGCACTTCTTACTTTCCCTTGCAAACCTGCGGGCCCTCAGCCTACACGGCCGCAGGGTTCGGCCGCGCACACTCAACTGGCGAAAAACCGCAATTCCTGGCAGCCACTCTTCCAGGGTCGGACTTGCGCATCACAGGAAAAAACATGAAAAAATTCACAGGTCATTCAAAA
>NZ_JAUXNA010000030.1 GCF_030682935.1 Polaromonas sp. | reverse complement strand
GGCCTCTCCAGCGCAGCCTCGGCCGCAAACGCCGCCATCGACCACATGCGCGACTGGGCGCTGGGCACCAATGGCAAGTGGGTCACCATGGGCATTCCGTCGGACGGCCAGTACGGCATTCCGAAAGACACGATGTTCGGCTTCCCCGTGACCTGCGAAAACGGCGAGTACAAGCTGGTCGAAGGCCTGGAGATTGACGCGTTCAGCCAGGAACGCATCAACAAGACGCTGGAAGAGTTGCAGGGCGAGCAAGACGGCGTCAAGCACCTTCTGTAAGCAGATGAGCGACGTCGAGCGGCTCCCAGGCGCGCAGCCCCCCTCGGGGGGCAGCGCAGTACGCGTAGCGACAAGCGTGGGGGTAAGCGAACGCAGCGCCGGGCCGCCCCAAGCAAGTTCAGCCCCCTCGGGGGGCAGCGCGGTACGCGTAGCGACAAGCGTGGGGGCCACTTCTCATCCGCGCGACGTTCTCCTCGGCGCCCAGGCCGCAACGGTTTTTTTGCCGGTTTGCGACCACTACAGCGGCGTGGAGGCGCGGATGCGCAAAAGCCTGCAATTGCAGGCCGAGATGATGGAGGAGTTTGGCGCCTGCGTTTTTGACGTGACGCTGGACTGCGAAGACGGCGCGCCCGTGGGCGGTGAAGCCGAGCACGCGGCCATGGTGGTGGCGCTGGCAACGTTGGCCCGCAACCAGGCGCGGGTCGCCGTGCGCGTGCATGCGGTAGACCATCCCGCTTTCGAGTCCGACGTGGCGGTCATTGCCGGATCGCTGGCGCACACGCTTTCCCACCTCATGGTTCCCAAAGTGGAGTCCGTTGACGATGTGAATCGGGCCGTGCTAGCGCTGCATGCCGCGTCGGCTGATCAGCTGCCGCTGCATGTGCTGATTGAATCCCCGCTGGCTGTTCATAACGCCTTTGAAATTGCCGCCCATCCCCGCGTGCAGTCGCTGAGCTTCGGGTTGATGGATTTCGTGTCCGCGCATGGCGGTGCGATTCCGGCCGACGGCATGAGCAGCCGGGGCCAGTTCACCCACCCGCTGGTGCTGCGCGCCAAGCTGGAGATCGCATCGGCCTGCCATGCGTACGGAAAGGTGCCGTCGCATTGCGTGGTCACAGAATTCAGCGACACGGCGGCCATGAAGGCCGCTGCCGGCAAAGCTGCCCGCGAACTGGGTTACACCCGCATGTGGAGCATTCACCCGCATCAGATCCGCCCCATCCTGGAAGCCTTTTCGCCCACGGAGGGTGAGATTGAAGATGCTACAAAAATAATAGCTGCTGCCGCCCGTGCCAATTGGGCACCCATCAGTTTCCAAGGTAAATTGCACGACCGCGCAAGTTACCGCTACTTCTGGCAGGTGCTGGAGCGCGCGCACCAGACCGGCCGGGTGCTTCCCGCCGAGGCGCAAATCTATTTTCAGGCGGAGCTCGCGTGAGCTTCCATACATCACATCACTTCTCACCACTTCAAGAAGGCCGTATGAAAACTATTCCCCTCACAACGCTTGCCTGCACCTTGACCGCGGCTGTCCTCATGGCCGCCTCCAGCCTGGCGACGGCGCAAACCACGGCGCCCAAGGCTGCCAAACCGGCTGCTGCCAGCAAAAAAGAGGCCGCAGCCAAAAATAAACCCCCGGTCAGCGCAAGCCGCACCCAGCTCAAGAGCACCGCCAAGAACGTGGCGGCCGGCATTGAAGCCGCCGAGGCTGCCATGACCCCGGCCGAACTGGTCATTGCCGAGCGTGTGCACGTGGGCAGCCTGCCTTGCGAGCTCGGGGCATCGGTCAACCTGACCCAGGATGACAAAGCGCCCGGCTACTTCGATTTGCAGGGCAAAAACTTCAAGTACCGCATGTTCCCGGTGGCCACCACGACGGGCGCTATTCGCCTGGAAGACCAAAAGGCCGGTGCGGTCTGGCTGCAACTGGCCAACAAATCGATGCTGATGAACCAAAAACTGGGCATTCGCCTGGCCGATGAGTGCATGAGTCCGACGCAAGTGGCGATGGCCGAGGTGCTCAAGCGCAACCCACCCCCCAGTGTGCTGGACGCGCCCAAGCCCAATGTTATTGCAGCAGAGCCGCCGCTGCCGGCGCCGACCGCCCAATAAGTCTTTTTTCAGACCCATGAGTTCCACGATTTCCCAATAATTTTGAATAGAGGAAAACCAGCATGTCATCAGAGTTCCTGCAAAGCTACCGCACCCATGTCGCTGCCCGCGCCGCCCTGGGTATTCCGCCGCTGCCGCTGTCGGCCCAGCAGACCGGCGAGGTCATTGAATTGCTGAAAAATCCGCCCCAGGGCGAAGAGGCCTTTCTGGTCGAGCTGATCACCCACCGCGTTCCTGCGGGCGTTGACAATGCGGCCAAGGTCAAGGCCAGCTACCTCGCTGCTGTGGCGCACGGCACCGAGCCATGCGCGCTGATTTCACGGGTCCAGGCGACGCAGCTGCTGGGCACCATGCTGGGCGGCTACAACATCAGCCCCATGATCGAACTGCTCGACGACGCGGAACAAAGCGTTGCAAGCCAGGCCGCCAGTGGCCTGAAAAACACCCTGCTGATGTTCGACCAGTTTCACGACGTTCAGGAAAAAGCCGAAAAAGGCAATGTCCACGCCAAAGCCGTGCTGCAAAGCTGGGCCGACGCCGAATGGTTCACCAGCCGCCCCGTGGTGCCTGAATCGATCCAGCTGACCGTGTTCAAGGTCGCAGGCGAGATCAACACCGACGACCTGTCGCCCGCGCCCGACGCCTGGAGCCGCCCCGACATTCCGCTGCACGCGCTGGCCATGCACAAAAACGCCCGCCCTGGCGTCACCCCTGAAGAAGACGGCAAGCGCGGCCCGGTCAAGTTCATCGAGGAACTCAAGGCCAGGGGCAACCTCGTGGCCTACGTCGGCGACGTGGTGGGCACCGGTTCATCGCGCAAGTCGGCCACCAACTCGGTGCTGTGGTTCACCGGCGAAGACATTCCCTTCGTGCCGAACAAGCGCTTTGGCGGTGTCTGCCTGGGCTCAAAAATCGCCCCGATTTTCTACAACACCATGGAAGACTCCGGCGCGCTGCCGATCGAACTCGACGTGAGCCAGATGGCCATGGGCGATGTGATTGAACTGCGCCCCTACGAAGGCAAGGCACTGAAAGACGGCAAAGTGATCGCCGAGTTCAAGCTCAAGAGCGATGTGCTGCTCGACGAAGTGCGCGCCGGTGGCCGCATTCCCCTGATCGTGGGCCGTGGCCTGACCGCCAAGGCGCGCGCCGCGCTGGGCCTGCCGGTGTCCACCCTGTTTCGGCTGCCTCAAAGCCCGCTGGATAGCGGGCGCGGCTTCACGCTGGCGCAAAAAATGGTCGGCCGCGCGGTCGGCTTGCCAGAAGGCCAGGGTGTGCGTCCCGGTACTTACTGCGAACCCAAGATGACGTCTGTGGGCTCGCAAGACACCACGGGTCCGATGACCCGCGACGAGCTCAAGGACCTGGCCTGCCTCGGATTTTCCGCTGACCTGGTGATGCAGTCGTTCTGCCATACCGCCGCTTATCCCAAGCCGGTCGATGTGAAGATGCACCATGAATTGCCCGATTTCATGAGCGACCGTGGCGGCATCCCGCTGCGTCCCGGTGACGGCATCATCCACAGCTGGCTCAACCGCATGCTGCTGCCCGACACCGTCGGCACCGGCGGCGACAGCCACACGCGTTTCCCGATCGGCATCAGCTTTCCGGCCGGATCCGGTCTGGTCGCCTTTGGCGCCGCCACCGGCGTGATGCCGCTGGACATGCCCGAGTCCGTATTGGTGCGCTTCAAAGGCGAAATGCAGCCTGGCGTGACCCTGCGCGATCTGGTACACGCCATTCCGCTGTACGCCATCAAACAAGGTTTGCTGACGGTCGCCAAGGCCGGCAAGATCAACGAATTCTCCGGTCGAATCCTGGAGATCGAAGGCCTGCCCAACCTCAAGGTCGAGCAAGCGTTTGAACTCTCCGACGCCTCCGCCGAGCGCTCGGCCGCCGGTTGCACCATCAAGCTCAACCCCGAGCCGATCAAGGAATACCTCACCAGCAACATCGTGCTGATGAAAAACAGGATCGCCGACGGCTACGAAGACAAGCGCACCCTGCAGCGCCGCATTGAAAAGGTGGAAGCCTGGCTGGCCAACCCCGAGCTGCTCGAAGCCGACAAAGACGCCGAATACG
>NZ_JAUXNA010000021.1 GCF_030682935.1 Polaromonas sp. | reverse complement strand
TCTTCGGTATGCTCGCCCCGGCGCGGGGCGGCACGGGCAATGGTGCTGGGCGTGCGCTCCAGCTGCATGGGCTGGCCCACCAGCCGCTGTGCGCCGAGGTGTGTGGACACCACCTCCTTGACCATGTTGAGGTGCTGGATCTGCGGCTCTTCAAACACCTCCTTCAGATTGTTGATGTGGCCGCAGGCCACGCCACCCGCGTTCGGACGATCAATCCAGTAGGCACGGTCCTGCTCGGCCAGCCGCCGGTTGATTTCGGCATTGAGGGAATCGCGGTTGACCGATCGCCCCTTCTTGTCCTTGTAGCGTTCATCGCTGACCCACTCCGGTGCGCCCAGGATGTCGCAAAAACGTTCCCATATCTTGGAACCGAACACGGCGATGTTCATATAACCGTCACGCGCCTTGTACACCCCGGTCGGGATGCTGGTGGGGTGGAAGTTGCCGGCCTGGGTGGCAATTTCACCATCGATCAGCCAGCGCGAGGTCTGGAAATCCATCATGTAAACCATGGACTCGAGCAGCGACGTGTGCAACCACTGGCCCTTGCCGGAACTTTCGCGCTCCAGCAGCGCCACCAGAATGCCTTGGGCCGCAAAAATGCCGGCGCACAGGTCGGCAATCGGAATGCCCACGCGCATCGGTCCCTGCTCGACCAGGCCAGTCACGGACATCAGCCCGCCCATGCCTTGGGCGATCTGGTCAAAGCCGGGACGCCCGGCCAGCGGACCCGACTGTCCAAACCCCGAAATGCTGGCGTACACCAGGCGCGGGTTGTCCACGCTCAGGGTTTCGTAGTCGATGCCAAGGCGAAACTTGACGTCGGGACGAAAGTTCTCCACCACCACGTCCGCCCCGGCAATCAGGCGCTTGAGGACGCTGATGCCCTCAGCCTCTTTGAGGTTCAGGGTGATCGAGCGCTTGTTGCGGTGCGTGTACTGGTAGTCCGAGCCCTCCTGCCCGCCCAGCGTGTCATCACCGCGCATGTGCTCGGGCATCTGGACCTGGATC
>NZ_JAUXNA010000014.1 GCF_030682935.1 Polaromonas sp. | reverse complement strand
CCGACGGGGTGACGGGCAGAAAATGTGGCTTGTCGGCCACCACCAGGTGCGCGTCCTGGAACAGCACGGTGGCTTCAAACGGAATGCGGGGCTCGGTGGGCAGCGCGCGGTAGTAGTACACGCGCAGGTGGCCGCGGTAGGGGCGCTTCGGCGTCACGGCTTCGCCAAATTCATCGACCACCAGGCCCTGCTGCATGCGGTCCAGCCAGACGTCCCGCGTGATGGCCGGAAACCGCTGCACCAGAAAATCAGTGATGGTGGGCCAGTCGCCAGCCGGCAGGCCGACGCAACTGGGGCTGACGCCGTCGCGTGTCGGTAGCGCGGGCAGCTTGCTCACGCCCGCACAGCAGCAGCGTTACACACGCTGGAACACCAGGTCCCACACGCCGTGGCCCAGCTTGATGCCGCGGTTTTCAAACTTGGTCAGCGGTCGGTAAGCGGGCTTGGCGGCGTAGCCATCGCTGCCTTCAGCGGTGTTTTTGAGCAGGGGCTCAGCGGTCAGCACTTCCAGAATCTGCTCGGCATACGGTTGCCAGTCGGTGGCGCAGTGCAGGTAGCCGCCGGGTTTGAGGCGGGCCGCCAGTTTGGCAATCAGCGGCGGTTGAATCAGGCGGCGCTTGTTGTGCTTCTTTTTGTGCCACGGGTCAGGAAAGAAAATATGCGCGCCATCCAGGCTGGCCAGCGGCAGCATGTGGTCAATCACCTCGACCGCGTCGTGCTGAAGAATGCGGATGTTGGCCAGGCCTTGCTCGTCAATGCGCTTGAGCAGCGCGCCCACGCCGGGTGTGTGGACTTCGCAGCACAGGAAGTGGGTGTGCGGCATCAGGGCGGCAATGTGGGCCGTCGCTTCGCCCATGCCAAAGCCGATTTCCAGTACCACTGGGTGCTGGCTTGGCTGGTCTTTCGAGTCATTTTGTGCTGTAGCCCCCGCCGGTTCTGCGAAAGCTGCTACAAAATCAAGAGCGACGGGCTGATAGGGCAGCAAAAACTGCGGCCCCAGGTCGGCAAACGCCCGGGTCTGGGCGCTGGTGGTGCGCCCGGCCCGGCGCACAAAGCTCCTGATGGTCTTGGGGTGGGCAATGTCGGCCGGGGCGAGGGAGGAGGGGGAAGTAGGGGTGTCGGTCACGGCTAGGTTGGCGATGTGCATGCGGTTGCGTAAAGTGTTGCCATTTTAGGCACCCATGGTCAGCGGTTAATTCTCAGGTGACTTTGGCCGCCCACTGCGCTACCCAGTTGGCCAGTGCGTCGGGCACGCGGCCCGATTGCGGCGCCAGGCCCAGCATGCCAGCAGCCTGGTTCAGCGCGGCCAGCGGGTCAGACAGGTCCAGCGCCTTGGCGCCGTTTTGCTTGGACAGCTTTTCGCCATTCGCACCCAGCACCAGCGGCGTGTGCAGGTAGCGCGGCGTCGCCACGCCCAAGGCGCGCTGCAGCAGGATTTGCCGCGCGGTGTTGTCGGCCAGGTCCTCGCCGCGCACGATGTCCGTGATGCCCTGGGCGGCATCGTCCACCACCACTGCGAGCTGGTAAGCCCAAAAACCGTCCGCTCGCTTGAGTACAAAGTCGCCCACGTCACGGCTGACGTTTTGCGCCTGGGGGCCCAAGCGCCGGTCGTGCCAGGCCAGTTCGGCCGCGTCGTGGTCTGAATGCACTATTGAATTAATAGCTGATTGCGCCCGTGTTGATTGGGCAAGAGGCTTATTTGATGCATGTTTTTGAGTAAAGAATCGCCAGGCCCGTCCAGGCTTTCCGTTCAAGCCCTGGCGGCAGGTTCCGGGGTAGACCAGCTCGCCGTGGCGTTCTTTGGCATGGCCGGTGCTGGCCAGGACCAGTGCGATGTCCTGGCGAGTGCAGCCGCAAGGGTAGGCCAAACCTGCGCTAATCAACTGATCCAGGGCGGCCTGGTAGAGTGCGCCGCGTTGCGACTGGTAAACCGGCGGCTCGTCGGGCCGCAGGCCGCAGGCACTTAACTGCGCAACAATGGTGTCAGCCGCGCCGGGCACGCAGCGCGGCATGTCCACGTCTTCTATCCGAACCAGCCACTGGCCGCCGTGCGCCCGGGCATCGAGCCAGCTGGCCAGTGCGGCTACCAGCGAGCCCGCGTGCAGCGGCCCGGTGGGCGAGGGCGCAAACCGGCCTTTATAGCCAGACAGATAACAAGCCATCAGCATGAAGGAACGGTGCTGGGGCTAACCCACCCGCGGCCGCCGCGCCGGGCCGCCCCAAGCAAGGCCAGCCCCCTC
>NZ_JAUXNA010000011.1 GCF_030682935.1 Polaromonas sp. | reverse complement strand
GCACGACGCGCAATGTGGTCGGCAAGGCCCAGAGCTCGCTCAAGCGCAGTTCGCTGTGCTCCTGGTAAGCGTTGAGAAACGCGGTGAACAATTCCTGGCTGAGCACGCTGTCGGTGTGCGCCACGTAGGCCCACACAATGCCGTAAACACGCGGCAAGCCTTCGAGCGGCGCGCCCGCCAGCTTGGGCAGGCTGGCGTAGTAGCGGCGCGGTACCCCTTCGCGGATCTGCTCCAGCTGGGCTTCGACCAGGGGGAAGTTGTCCAGCAGCCACTCGGCAGCGGGGGTCACGTAATGGCCGCTGCGTGACGTTAGCGCCACATAGTCGTAGGCACTGCGCAGTGCTGCGAGGTTTTTCTCAACGCGCGGGAAAAAGGGCGCGTGGCGCCGCGAACGGACATCGCCTTCAATCACCTGGGCTTGCGCCAGACTGCGGCCATGCTCTTCAAAGCGATGAATACCGAACAGCTCGGCGCGAATCGGCGGCTCGGCTTCACGCTGGCGCGAGCGCAGGAAATCGCGGGCGTGGGGGGTTAGCGCATTAAGCCGGTCAATGACGGCGGCGTCCACCCGCAAGTCCGATCAGGCAAAGGCCCACAAACCCAGGCTGCAAACGGCGACCAGGGTGCTGGTCGTCACGATGCGGGGCGACGCCAGAGCCTGCAGCGACTCCAGCATGGCCTGCAGCATGAAGAAACGGCCGTGCGAGCACTGGCAGTCGCTCATGTGCGACGCCAAGGCCAGAAAGTCACGGGATACCGATGCACTGATCACCGGAAAGCGGCATGGGGTCCCAGTATTTGGCGGATTCATGATGCTGCATCTCCTTAAGGGGGACTGCCTGCACTGCAACCCGGCGGCGCCGGGTCCAGCTACAGACAAGTCCATGCTAGGAGCCTGAGCGGTCGGGAGCTATCAGAACCCACTGTCTAGTTGTGTAGGACAAGGCCGACGCTGACGCCGCCCGGCGTGCCAACGCCCGGCTGCGCGTCAGCCCGTGTTTCGCAAGCCCGCCGCAATCCCGTTGATTGAAATATGAATCCCGGTTTGCACCCGCTGGTCGGCCTGGCCGGCGCGGTAGCGGCGCACCAGTTCGACCTGCAGATGGTGCAGCGGGTCGATGTACGGAAAACGGTGGCGGATGGAGCGCTGCAGCGCGGCATTGCCGGCGAGGCGGTTTTTTTCGCCGGTGATCAGCGCCAGCGCTTGCGCCGTGCGGTGCCACTCGGCTTCAATGGCGCTGAAAATCCTTTTACGCAGCCGTGCGTCGCTGACCAGATCGGCATAACGCGAGGCCAGCGCCAGGTCGCTCTTGGCCAGCACCATGTCCATGTTGCTGAGCAGGGTGCGAAAGAAGGGCCACTGGCGGTACATTTTTTGCAGCAATGCCAGCGCGTCCTTGCGGCTGGCGGGCGTGCCGCCCTGGCCCAAAAACTGCTCGATGGCAGAACCAAAACCCAGCCAGCCGGGCAGCGTCAGCCGGCACTGGCCCCAGCTGAAGCCCCA
>NZ_JAUXNA010000010.1 GCF_030682935.1 Polaromonas sp. | reverse complement strand
CAATTCCTTGGTCGAGATGGCGAATTCGCGCTCGCAACCCTCTTCGTGGCTGGAACTGGTGCGCAGCTTGATCGGCCAGTAAGGCCAGGTCATGGGCCGGTTTTCCTCTGCAGGCGGCTCGGGCATCAGCTCAAACTGGGTCACGCTGGCCGCGCCATGGCGGTTGCTGGTGCCGACGCAGTCAGAACCGGTGTCGCCGCCGCCAATCACGATGACATGCTTGCCTTCGGCCCGGAGCTGGCCTTTGACCTTGTCGCCCGCATTGACCTTGTTTTGCGTCGGCAAAAATTCCATGGCGAAATGCACGCCATCCAGCTCACGGCCGGGCACCGGCAGGTCACGCGACTGCTCGGCGCCGCCGGTCAGCATCACCGCATCAAAGTCTTTTTGAAGCTGTTCAGGCGCAATGGTTTCCTTGGCCCAGTTCGTCACCTTGGAGTCTTTGGGCAGGCTGCCCACCAGCACGCCGGTGCGAAAGTTCACGCCCTCGGCCTGCATCTGCAGGGCGCGGCGGTCAATATGGATTTTTTCCATCTTGAAGTCGGGAATGCCGTAGCGCAGCAAACCGCCGATGCGGTCGTTTTTCTCAAACAGCGTCACCTCGTGACCGGCCCGCGCCAACTGCTGTGCAGCGGCCATGCCGGCCGGGCCGGAACCCACAATCGCCACTTTCTTGCCGGTCTTGTGCTTGGGCAACTGGGGCGTTACCCAGCCCTCGGACCAGGCGCGGTCAATGATGGCGTGTTCAAGCGACTTGATGCCCACGGCGTCGTCGTTCACATTGAGCGTGCAGGCCGCCTCGCAGGGCGCGGGGCAGATGCGGCCGGTGAACTCCGGAAAGTTGTTGGTGCTGTGCAGCGTATCGATCGCGTTTTTCCAGTCAGCGCGAAACACCATGTCGTTGAAGTCGGGAATGATGTTGTTGACCGGGCAACCGCTGGTGCAAAACGGCGTGCCGCAGTCCATGCAGCGCGCCGCCTGCTTGCCGGCCTGCGCGTCATTCAGGCCGATGACAAATTCCTTGTAGTTCTTCAGGCGCTCGGCGACGGGCTTGTAGCCCTCTTCGATGCGCTCGTATTCCATGAAGCCGGTGATTTTTCCCATGATGCGTCCTGTGCAATTTCTTAAGCGTTTTATGCCGCGAGCCCTTTACCATAGGGCGCTAGCAGCTATAAATACAATAGCAAACGATAGCTGCCCTGCCTTACTTGGCCAGTGCCGCCTCCTGGTTGGTGGCAACCTGCGCGCGCGTGGTTTCGGTCGCCGCTTCCAGCTGGCGCTCCTTGCGCTCGATCAGCGCCCGCTTGTACTCATTGGGGAACACTTTCACAAACTTCAGGCGCGACTCGGGCCAGCTGTCCAGCAACTCGCGGGCGCGCTTGCTGCCAGTCCAGCGGTTGTGGTCCTGCAGCAGACGCTTGAGCTGCTCTTCGTCGGTTTCACCGGCGTGCCAGTCGGACTTGTCGTGGGTGTGCTGCTCGGCCGTCGTCACAACCCGGTCCATGGACACCATGGACATGTTGCAGCGGGTGGCGAACTGGCCGTCTTCGTCATACACATAGGCCACGCCGCCGCTCATGCCGGCGGCGAAATTGCGGCCGGTCTTGCCCAGCACAGCCACCGTGCCGCCCGTCATGTACTCGCAGCCATGGTCGCCTGTGCCTTCGACGACGGCGGTCGCGCCCGACAGGCGCACCGCAAAGCGTTCGCCGGCCACGCCGCTGAAGAAGGCCTCACCGGTGGTCGCGCCGTACAGCACGGTATTGCCGACGATGGTGTTCTTGTGCGACTCGCCGCGGAAATCAATGCTCGGGCGCACCACGATGCGGCCGCCGCTCAGGCCCTTGCCGGTGTAGTCGTTGGCGTCGCCAATCAGGTACATGGTGATGCCCTTGGCCAGGAAAGCGCCAAACGACTGGCCGCCGGTGCCTTCGAGCTGGATGCGCAGGGTGTCGTCCGGCAGGCCTTCGGGACGCAGGCGCGTCAGTTCGCCCGACAGCATGGCGCCCACCGTGCGGTTGACGTTGCGCGCGACCTCGATGAACTGAACTTTTTCGCCTTTTTCCAGCGCCGCTTTTGATTTTTCAATCAGGCGCATGTCGAGTGCTTTTTCGAGCCCGTGGTCCTGCTCCATCACATGCCGGCGCGGCACATCGGCCGGCACATTCGGCTGGTAGAACAGGCGGCTGTAGTCCAGGCCACCGGCCTTCCAGTGCGTGATGCCTTTTTGCGTGTCAAGCAGGTCGGCGCGGCCGATCAGCTCGTCAAACTTGGCGATGCCCAGCTGAGCCATCAGCTGGCGCGCTTCTTCGGCGACAAAGAAGAAGTAATTGACGACATGCTCGGGCTTGCCGCTGAATTTCTGGCGCAGCACCGGGTCCTGCGTGGCCACGCCGACCGGGCAGGTGTTGAGGTGGCATTTGCGCATCATGATGCAGCCTTCCACCACCAGCGGCGCGGTGGCAAAGCCGAATTCGTCGGCGCCCAGCAGCGCGCCAATCACCACGTCGCGGCCGGTTTTCATCTGGCCGTCGGCCTGCACCCGGATGCGGCCGCGCAGGCGGTTGAGCACCAGCGTCTGCTGGGTTTCAGCCAGGCCGATTTCCCAGGGCGAGCCGGCATGCTTGATAGACGACCAGGGCGATGCGCCCGTGCCGCCGTCGTGGCCGGCAATCACCACATGGTCAGACTTGGCCTTGGCCACGCCGGCGGCAATCGTGCCCACCCCCGTTTCGCTGACCAGCTTGACGCTGATGCTGGCGCGCGGGTTGACGTTTTTCAGGTCGTGGATCAGTTGCGCCAGATCCTCGATCGAGTAGATGTCATGGTGCGGCGGCGGCGAAATCAGGCCGACACCGGGCACCGAAAAGCGCAGGCTGCCGATATATTCGCTGACCTTGCCGCCGGGCAGCTGACCGCCCTCGCCGGTCTTGGCACCCTGCGCCATCTTGATCTG
>NZ_JAUXNA010000389.1 GCF_030682935.1 Polaromonas sp. | reverse complement strand
ACCGCCGCCAGCCAGGAGCAGACCTCGGGCATAGAGCAGATCAACCAGGCGATCACGCAGATGGACCAGGTCACGCAGCAAAACGCCGCATTGGTCGAAGAAGCGGCAGCAGCCGCGCAATCGCTGCAGGAGCAGGCGGCCGGCCTGTCCCAGGTGGTCAGCGTGTTCAGGCTCGACCAGGAACAAGCACTCAGCCAGGGCGCCTCAACCCGGCGTGCAGCAGCCCACTACCCGAGAACCGAGCCCGTGCAGCCACCGCCTGCCAGGCCCGCCATTACGGCGTCAAAGCCGAGGCGGGGCAGCGAGCCTTTGCCGTCACGGCGACTGGCGGTGGCCACGGCCGCGACCTCCGGGGCCGGGGAGTGGCAGGAGTTTTAACGGCGGTTTGACCTGCTATTCAAGCTCTTGACGGGGTCAATCCGAACCTGGATTTGATCAAGTCATCAGTTCCCAATTTTTTTTCTGCCTTTATACGGATATAGATTAATCATGCGTGTCAATTTACCGGTGACGACCAACGAATACACAATTCCCCAGGACACTGCACTGGTGTCCCGCACCGATCTCAAGGGGCGTATCACCTATGTGAATCCGTCATTTGTCAAGGTGAGCGGCTACGGTCCAGACGAGCTGATGGGCAAGGCCCACAACATCATCCGCCATCCCGATATGCCAGCGGAAGCTTTTGCTGATATGTGGAGCACCCTGGCCCAGGACTTGCCGTGGACCGGGTTGGTCAAGAACCGTCGCAACAACGGTGACTTCTATTGGGTGCAGGCAAACGTCACACCGATACGGCAAAAGGGCGTGACTCAAGGCTACATGTCGGTCAGAAACAAGCCCGAACCCGCTCAGGTAGCCGAGGCTGAGCGTATCTATTCAAGCATCAGGGAGGGCAACGCAGCCGGGCTGAAAATCCGTCAGGGTGAAGTGGTGAAGCCAGTGTGGAGTGCCCCGATTGCGAGCCTGCGTCGAATCCCGATCTCGCAACGGGTCATTGGGACCACTACCTTGGCGGTCACGCTGACGCTGGGCTTGGGTCTGGTGGGCTGGCGCGAAGTCTCTTTGCTTGCCGTGTCATCGGGTACGGCCGGCTGGATGCCCGCTGTGTTCGCGGCAGGCATTGTGGCTTCTGCTCTGGCGTGGGCCGGCTTTGGTTATTTTCTTGTCAGCGCGGTGTTTCGTCCTCTGGACAGGGCCGCCAAAGTGGCGCAAGCCATTGCCGGGGGGGATCTCGCCAAGTTCGAAATTCATCCCGCTGACGAGGCCAAACCATTGCTGCTCGCCCTGAACCAGATGAGCGCCAACCTGTTGGCGGTCGTCGCGGATATTGGCGCCAGCGTGGAAGGCGTTGTCGCCGCCTCGGGCCAGATCGCCGCAGGCAACCAGGACCTGTCCTCGCGCACCGAAGAGCAGGCCAGTTCACTGGAACAGACCGCAGCTTCCATGGAGGAGCTGACTTCCACCGTCAAGCAAAACGCCGACAACGCCAGGCAGGCCAACCAGCTGGCCGTGTCTGCTTCCAGCATTGCAGTCAAGGGCGGCAGCGTGGTGGCAGAAGTGGTCAACACCATGGGCGCCATCAATACCTCGTCGAGGAAGATCGTCGACATCATCGGCGTGATCGACGGCATCGCTTTTCAGACCAACATCCTGGCGCTCAACGCGGCGGTAGAAGC
>NZ_JAUXNA010000388.1 GCF_030682935.1 Polaromonas sp. | reverse complement strand
GAGATCAGCTCGCGCAGGAAGATTTCGGGGTTGGAGTAGAGGGAGTGGGTGACTAGCTTCAGGAGCTGGGCGACTTCGGCCTGGAAGGAAAGGGTTTTAGAGTGGGGTTGTGTTGGCATGGTCAGGGTCAATATGTATCTTGCTTGTTACGTGTAGAGTCGGCCACACCTATTTCCCGGATATCGGCAATCCCTGGAAATCTGGTTACAAGACGGGCGGAGATTGTTCATATGGAAAAATTACACTGATTTCAACTGGTTTGTGTGAAAAATCGCACAGGTTCCCCGAGCTTCACACGGAAAATCCTAGGACGATTTATCTTTTTTTGTTACAGTTTAACCATCTAATGATCTTCGTCCATCAGCCTTTTCTAGCCATCAAGAATATCCCATGAAACACCTCTCAAACGCCTTCAAGGCCGTCGTCGTCGCCACCCTGACTTGTGCCGCTGGCCTGGCCGCCGCAGCCGACAGCCAAACCCTCGGCGTAACGGCGAGCGTAACAGCCACGTGCAAATTTTCCGCGACCAACACCTCGCTGGCGTTCGGCGCCATCGATCCGTCGCTCACCGCCGACAAAGTGGTGACCGCTAACGTGCTCTACAAGTGCAGCAAGGGAACACCGTCCACGGGTGTGACTGCATCAGGCGGAACAAGCCGGAGTATGACCGGCCCCAGCTCCGACACGATGGCCTATACGCTGGGTTTCAGCGGCGACACCCAGACAGGTAAGGGTTTCGGCTCAGGCCAGGACCTCACCCTGGTGGTGACCGGCACGATTACTGCCGCGGCATACCAGAACGCAAGCGCTGGCGCATACAGCGAAAACGTGACCCTGAACATCACGCCCTGAGCCGGAATATACGGGGTCTTGGGTCCATGGCAAAACCATTGGATCCCTTTGTTATGACCAGGTCGGCACTGTTCTGAACCAACGATGAAGAAACTCCATTTCCCTTTCGCGGGACTGTTGTTGGCCGCAGGGTTGCTGGGGGCCACGCTGCCCGCCTATGCCAACGGCAACATCTGCTTGTTTCAATCCAAGGGGCTGAGCCTGAGCTTCGGGGTGCTGAATCCCGGCAGCGGCAGCGATGTACTGGTGCCGGTATCAGGTGCCAGCACGGTGGGAGACTGCGCCCCGGGCCAGACCATGACGATCTCTGGCGATAACGGGCTCAATTACAACGGCACCCGGAACTTGAAAAATGCCACTGGCGATTTGATTCCCTACAGCCTGGCAGGTCTTCCGCAAAGCCGTTCCGGCCCGGGAAACGACAATTACGTGCCCTTCACGTTCAACGGATCAATTCTGTGGAGCGCCTATGCCAATGCCTCTGCCGGTAGCTACTCCGATACAGTTATTATTTCGGTAACCCCCTGAAATCCCATGCTCCCGTCCTGCGGGGGGCCGCACCTATTCACTGATGAACCCAACTCTCAGGACATTTGCCCTTGCCGCCACGTGCTGCGTACTGTTTGCCACCGGGTCGGCAATGGCCGGCGAATTTTCGGTTAACCCGATACGCCTTGACCTCGGCGCCAGCGTAAGAAGCGGTGTCATTGCCATTAAAAACGAAGACAAGCAAAAGCTCGGCTTCCAGATTGAAGCCAAGGAGTGGACGCAAGACGCTGGCGGCAAAGACCAGTATGCCGACACCAATGCGCTGATTTTTTTCCCGAAGATCATGTCGGTGGAGCCTGGTGAGGAGGGACTGATACGCGTGGGCGCCCGAGTCGCCGCCGTCCCGGCGGAAAAAACCTACCGATTGTTTATCGAAGAGTTGCCAGGCGCCACAAAAAAACTGGAGGGCGGCGCGCAGATCAATGTGTTGATTCGTTTTGGCGCACCGGTTTTTATAGCGCCGCTCAAACCGCAAGACAGCCTCGACATTGAAAGCTTCAGCCTCGCCAAAGGCACCGTCACGGTGTCTGCAAAAAACACCGGAAACCGGCATCAGGTGGTGCGGGGTATCGAACTCAAGGGAACGGATGCCGGTGGCAGCGAGGTGTATGCATTGACGCTGGCCGACCGCTATCTGCTCACGGGCACCGCCAAGGCATACACCACGGCCATACCGGCAGACCAATGCGCCAAAATCACCCGCCTGTCGCTGGAATTCAAGACCGACAAACTCAACGTGGCGCGCACGCTGGACGTGACCCGCGCGATGTGCTCCTGACCGTGCGCCCAGCCCGCCCCCCCTGCGCGGGGCAACCCTCCACGAAAAAAACCCGAATCGTCAGCGCCTTGTTGTACTGCCTTGGCGCTGCGCCGCTTGCGGCATGGTCTGCAGAGGCGGCTAACAGCGTTGGTGCTATTTCCAATGTTGCCGGGGCTGCCCAAGGCGAGACCATGGTGCTACGCGTCAGCCTCAACACTGAAGACAAGGGTGATCTTTTTGTGGTGCGCACGCCATCGCTCGACTTTTTGGTGCGTATTCAGGACTTGAAGGACATCGGGTTCAAAAATCCTGTGGGAACCACCGTGATGCGCGATGGCGAGCCGCATATCTCGCTTCAGTCTATAAAGGGCGTGGTTTCTACCTTCGACGACAAAAAACTGGCGCTCAACATTACCGCAGACCCCGGACTTCTGCCAAGCCAAGCGTTGCAGTTACGCACAGACAATCGCCTCAGGGGCGTGATTCCGCGTGGCAGCAGTGGGTTTTTCAATTACGCAATCAGCTCTTCTGGCAACTATGCGGGTGCGGGCAACAGCCTGGACTTTTCGGCGGAGGCCGGCTGGCGGCTGGGTGACTACCTGCTGATGTCCAATGGCAGCACGGTGCCGGACGCCAGCGGCGGGCGCAAGTTTGTGCGGCTGATGAGCAGCGTGACTTACGATGACCGCGAAAATTTGCGCCGAACCGTGGTAGGCGATTTTTTTAGCCCGTCGCGCGAGTTCAGCAACGGCATTAATCTTGGCGGCATCAGTGTTTCCAAGCTCTATGGTCTCGACCCCTATCTCACGCGCGCTCCAACGCGAAATATCACCGGCAGCGTGGCAACGCCCAGCAGCGTGGAAGTCTATCTGGACGGCCAGCGTATCCGCAGCGAAACGCTGAAACCCGGCGAATTCGAGTTGCGCGATCTGCTGGCTTATGGCGGCGCACGCGACGTACAGGTGGTGCTGCGAGATGCTTTTGGCCGCGTCCAGCAGTTCAGTTATTCCTTTTATTTCAGTGACCAGCCCTTGCGCCAAGGCTTGCAGGAATACAGCTACAACCTGGGTGCCATACGGCGCGACTTCGGCCAGTTAAGCAATCACTACGGGGCGACGGCCTTTTCGATGTTTCACCGTTACGGGCTGAGCGAAGCCGTCACAGTGGGTTTGCGCGCGGACGCGGCCAAAGGCTTTTATAACGCAGGCCCAACGGCGACCGTGGTGCTCGGTAGCGCGGGGGTACTCAGCATGGCGCTGGCCGCCAGCAAAGTCAGCGACCGGCAAGGCGCTGCCGGCCAATTCAACTACAGCTACCAGGCCAGGCATTGGGGGATGGGCCTGTCGCTGCGGCGAGATTGGGGCGACTTTGGGGTGCTGGGCGACCCACCCAGCATCAGCGACCGCAACTACGAGGCAAGCGCAGCAGTCAGTTACCACATGCAGCGAAATGGCTCGCTTTCGCTGAGTCATTCGGTGCTTTCCGCGCGCCCGGCCCTGCTGCCAACATCCAGTTCCCCGGCGCAGTCGTTCAGCATTTCACCGCGGCAAGATCGCCGCGTGACCTCGCTGAGTTACTTCGTGCCACTGATTTCTGGCCGGGCTTCGCTGCAAGCGAGCCTGAGCCACACGGTTGACAGCACCCGCCGCAACGAAGCGTATGTGGGTCTGATTTTTTTCTTCGACAAGGATTACTCCGTGACGGCCAATTTCCGAGGGGACAGGAGCAGCGCGGCAGGGTCCGTGCAGTTGACCAAAAACCAGCCGGTCGGCGAAGGCCTGGGCTACCTGATCTCGGCTGATCACGCCACAGCGAACACGCGGCTGAATTCAAGGTTCCAGTACAACGCGCCAGCCGCCATCTTGCGCGGTGAGGTCGGTCGGTATCAGAACGGCGGCCAAGGCAACAACTCCTACCAACTCTCCATAGCGGGCGGTTTGGCCTACGTTGACGGCCAGCTTGGGTTAGGCCGGCCGATAACCCAGAGCTTTGGCATTGTAAAAGTGGGCGAAGTGCCAGGAGTGGCGGTATCGGTCAACGGCCAGCTTATCGGCAAGACCGATGCGCGCGGTCAGGTTTTTATACCCACGCTGGCGCCATACTTTGACAATGACGTCTCGATTGCGCCGGAAACTGTGCCGATTGAATATTCGATTCCATCGACCGTGAAAAAGATTTCGCCGTCCCTCAGAAGCGGTACCGTGATTGACTTTGACGTCACGAAAATTCAGGCCTTCACAGGAAAGCTCCAATCCGTGCAAGATGGCACAACCAGGCCAGTGGAGTTTCAGGAGATCAGCTTCAGCGCGGGTGGAAAAAACCTCACCTTGCAGACCGGGCGCGGCGGCGAGTACTACGTTGAGAATCTCAAACCTGGAACCTATACGGCTACCGCTGAAGTCGAAGGCAAACCCTGCCGGTTTGATCTGAAAATTCCCAAGTCAGACGAAACCTTTGTCGATCTGGATGCGTCGGTGTGCCGCTAACACCTCTGAAAAGGATAGCTGCGAGTGGCTATTACAGCGGTGTCACTGACATGCGCATCGGCCAGGCGTAAACGCCCTGCCGGGCTGACTCGGAAAGAACAAAACGGAAACCGAGTGCCAGCACGGCCTTGTCCATGCCCCGACCAGCAGCGCGCTGCGCGACTCCTCCGCCCGAAGCACCGAGTTGGACGTCTGCGTCCAAACCCTTGACGAGGGTCTGGCGCAAAAATTCACCCTGACTATCAAACATCAGCATATAGCCACCCTGGGTATTGCTCTGTACGGCCACCTGCACAGGCAGGTGAACATCCACATAGCCACGGGCAATGTCGTCGGCAGTCACCACCACTGAGGCTGGTTGCGCCAAAACCTGAAGACTGGCGTGCTTGAGTACCGTTGCCGAAACCTGCAGCTTGGCTTCGTTGGATCCTGCCATGGCAACCCCAGGCGCGCCTACGGAACTGAGAGCCAGTACCACCAGTAGCGCCTTCATGCCATCCGTCCACCGCGCCCTGGAACGAACGGAAAAGCGGCTTTTCAGCACCTGGAACGTGGCACCGGGAATGATCGACTTGATGGTTTGCATGATTCAAATCCATAAATTGATGATTTATGGATTTGAATTCTATATGAATTGATAAATATGATGTAAATATCGATTTAATATATCAATTTTATTTTCAGAATTTTTTTATCCATTCAATCAAAGATCCCCCGCCCTACTGACTGGGCAGCAAGCATCCAAACGAAGTCTTTTGGCGCGTCAAAGAGGTGCAAAAGATTGCGAGAAGTGAAAGCCTCGCCTGCGGCTGAGGAGCAGACGCTCAAGCCAGTTGGCTAGCGCTATGCGATCAAGGCGGTCACGTTCCTCCGGAATACCCACATCCAAGGCAAACCGCCTGATGAATGGCAGTGCGCACATCAGCAGGCGTTATGAATGCTGCCCGGCAAGCTCAAACCCAGGATGAATTTGACAACGACACAGACTTTGTAGATGGAAGCACCAAACTTCGCGCTTAGCCGCTGTGTGGGTCACCCACGGCGGGAGGGTGTTTTACAAAATTGGGAAGGTTATGACCGCTTGACCTGTTAGGCCAAATCAGTCCGTGGGCCCAAGTCATCGATCAGGACACCTAAATGGGCGTGACCGAAAGACGCATAGGCCAGGCATAGACGCCCTGCCGGGCTGATTCCGCCAGAACAAAACGGAATTCGAGATCCAGCGTGGTCTTGCTCATGCCGCGGCCACTGGCGCCCTGCGCGACGCTGCCGCCCGCTGCCTCCAGTTGCACGTTCTTGTCCAAACCCCTTACCTGCGTCTGACGCATAAAGTCGCCCTGGCTTTCAAACATGAGCATGTACCCTCCAAAGCTATTGCTTTGAACCGCCACCTGCACTAGACCGGGAACGTCCACGTAACCGCGGGCAATGTCCGCAGCGGTGACAACCACCGACGCTGGCTGTGCCAACACCTGCAGGCTGGCGCGCTTGAGTACCGTTGCGGTGACGGTCAGCTTGGCTTCGTCGGAACTGATGGTTGCGACCAAGGGATTCCCTAACAAGCCCAATGACACACCGCTGAACAGCAACCGCTTCAAGGCCCGCACCCAGGACTTCCCCACGTCTTTCATGATGTGACTCATTACGCCTTCACTCCTTCAACGAAAAAAGGGATGGGGGGTGGAAAGACGCCCTCACTGGTCGGCGAATGGACAAGCGCCACACACTCCCGGCAAGAACGGCGCCATTCTCATAGCATGCAACCCCAGAAGGCTTGCAAAACTAAAAGTATTGGCTGCATCTTTTTCAACCAATTTATGCACCTCGGATTCAAGAACAACCTCTAGCCTAATAGCAGCGCACGCAAGAAGCTATTACTTTAATAGCACTAAAACGCCTTTTTTACAGCCCCAGCAGGTTGCACTGCTTCAAAACTGCTCGTGCGGTGCCAGGTAACGCCACTGGCCTATCGGTAAATGGCCGAGATTGACGCGGCCAATCCGCACGCGCTTGAGCCCGGTCACAAAAAGCCCAACCTGTTCGCACATGCGGCGAATCTGGCGTTTTTTCCCCTCCTTGAGCACAAAGCGCAGCTGCTCGGGGTTTTGCCAGCTGACTTGGGCAGGACGCAGCGGCTGCCCGTCCAGGCTGAGGCCGTGGCACAGCAGGGCGAGTTTTTCGTGCGGAAACGCGGCCTGCACATCGACGGTTTCGGCGCCGTAGCTCACGCGCACCAGATATTCTTTTTCCATGTCCGAGTCTTCGCCGATGAGTTGGCGCGCCACACGGCCGTCCTGCGTCAGCACCAGCAGGCCAATCGAGTCGATGTCAAGCCGGCCGGCCGGCGCCAGGCCGCGCAACTGCTCGTGGCCCCAGCGCATGCGGCTGCTGCATTCGCGCCAGCGGTTTTCCGGCTGCACCAGCACCACGGCGGGCTCGTGGCCGTCTTCGGCCTGGCCACTGACGTAGCCGACCGGCTTGTTGATCAGGATGGTGACCTGCTGGCGCTGCTGCTGCTCGGCTTCGCGCGCCACTTCAATACGCGCATCGAAGGCGACAGGTTGGCCCATCACGGCGGGCGCACCGTTGACGCGCACCCAGCCGCGCGCAATCCAGTCATCGGCTTCGCGTCGCGAGCATAGGCCCAACTCGGCCATGCGCTTGTTCAGGCGGATGGTGGCCGGCGACAAATGTGGGTCAGCGCCAGCAGGTTTGGGGGCGCGGCGAAAGTTGGGGGGGGAGGGAGAGTCCTTCATGATCGGCTTATTTTGCTACAAAGCTTCAGTCGACCCTGCCTGCCGCACGCGCTTATTTGAAGTTGGCCAGAAAGTGTGCAAGATCAGCGAGATCGGCGTCCTTGAGCCCATACAAGGAGGCTGACATGATGGTGTCGCGCCCGGGGCCGGCATGATCACGAAACTGCTTCATGGCAAACAGCAAAAAGTCTTCCTGCTGGCCTGCCAGCCTGGGAATCTGTTGCCGTCCGGCGTAGTCCGGCAGGTGGCAGGTACCGCACAGCATGTTGCGGGCGATGACCTTGCCGCGCAGGTAGGTCTCGCTGTCGACAGGACCGGCCGCCGCACGAATCGGCGTTTGCGATGAAAAATAAGTGGCCAGAACGATGAGGTCGGCATCTTTCACGCCATCGAGCAGACCTTTCATCTGCGGGATATCGCGCAGGCCTTCCCGAATCAGCACCATCTGGTTTTCCAGAAAGACCTTGGGTTGCCCGGCCAGCGAGGGGATCTGGGGATTTTGTGAATTGCCCTGCGGGCCGTGGCAGGCGATGCACAGGTTCAGTTGCTGGGGTTGCTGGGCATGGATTGGCGTCAGGGAAAAAAGCAGGGCAACTGCTGCCAGCGCCCTGCTTGTACGAGTGAAGTTGCCTGGTTTATGGTTTGGCATACGAGATGCGGTAGATCGCGCCCAGTTGCTCGTCGGAGAGCAGCAGGGAGCCATCGGGCATTTGCAGAATGTAGGCGGGACGGCCCCAGAAGGCTTCGGTCGCGTCATCTTTGAAGCCCGTGACGAACGGGGTGACCTTCGGGTTCTTGCCGTCGGCATCGGCGCGCACCGTCACCACATCGAAGCCGCTTTTCTGGGTGCGGTTCCATGATCCCTTGCGGGCGACGAACATGGCGTTCTTGTACTCGGCCGGGAACATGTTGCCGGTGTAGAAGTGCAGGCCCATGTTGGCAGCGTGAGCGCCCATGGTGCTCACTGGCAGGGTCACGCCGTCGCAGGGCTTGTCCTTTTTGATGTCCCGGTCGGCCACGCCATTGGCATGACAGTAGGGGAAGCCGAAGTTCAGGCCGGTCTTGCTCATGCGGTTGAGCTCGTCTTCAGGAGAATCGTCGCCCATCCAGTCGCGGCCATGATCGGTGAACCAGAGCTCCTTGGTGACGGGGTGCCAGTCGAAGCCCTGCGTGTTGCGCACGCCGCGCGCAATGACTTCCATGTTGGAGCCGTCCGCGTCGTAGCGGCGAATCTGGGCGTATTCTTCGGTGGGCGGCACGCAGATGTTGCAGGGCGCGCCAAACGGCACATAAAGTTTGCCGTCCGGGCCGAAGCGGATGTACTTCCAGTTGTGGTGCTGCTCGGGCGGCAGCTTGAAGGCGGACGTCATGTCCACCGGCTGCACATTCGGGTTGGCCTCGATGCCGTCATAGCGCAGCACCTTGTCGATGGCCATGACGTAGAGCGAGCCCTTGTTGATGGCCACGGCCGGCTGGGTCAGCTTGTCCACCACCACGCGGCTGGTGCGCTCTTTGCCGTTGTCGGTGATTTCGTAAACACGGCCGATGGGACGCGTGCCGGCGTAGATCTTGCCGCTGTCGCCGCGGGCCATGGCACGAATGCCGGGGGTGCCGGTTGACCAGATTTCGGCCTTGAAACCAGGTGGCAGCTTGAGTTTGTCAATCGGGATATCGGACGCCGGCGTGGTCGTCAGCTTGCCGGCATGGGGCGCGAGCCTGGAGTCGGCCAGATCGGCCGGCATTCCCTGTTTCCAGGCCGGCGGGGGCGGGGCTGTTTGTGCAACAGCCTGGCCGACACTGATGGCGATCAGTGAACCAATGAAGGCAATTTTTTTAATCAAGGAAAGTCTCCAGGGATTGTGTTGTAGCGATTAACGTCAGAACGCCAGCTCAACTGTAACAACAGGGAACTTTTTCACCCCCCGGTGTAATCCCTATGCTCGCGATCGAGCGCCAAAGTGGGCGTGGGCGTGATGAATCCGAGCTACAACCTGTAGCCGAATCGGGATGCTCATTCGCACCAAGGTATTTGGCTTTGCCAGGGTCAGTGCCGGCTACAAGATCGGCGGCGAGCGGCTGTTCTTTTCCGGCGCGGACAAGTGAGCGCCCAGCGGGGTGCTGCTTGCTTCGGCAAGTTGGCGCGAAACCTTGGGATCGCGAAACACCAGGGGCTTGACCACGGTGCGCCGGGCATCGGGCACTTGGGCGTAAGCCACGGCGTCTTGCACAACGGGGTGAAACGGCGACTTGTCGCACACCGGGTCGGCGTTGGCCGCATCGCCCGTGAGCATGAAGGCCTGGCAGCGGCAGCCGCCCAGGTCTTTTTCCTTCTCCGGGCAGTTGCGGCAGGGGTCCTTCATCCAGCTGTCGCCGCGGAAATGGTTAAAGCCCGGCGAGGCGGACCAGATGTCCTGGACGCTCATGTCCCGCACATTGGGGAAGGTGATGCCCTTGAGCATCTTGGCGGTGTGGCAAGGCAGCGCCGTGCCGTCGGGCGTGATGGTCAAAAACACATTACCCCAGCCATTCATGCATTTCTTGGGGCGGGTTTCATAGTAGTCGGGCACCACGAAAAAGATGCGAATCTTGTCGCCGAGTTTTTCTCGGTAGTCGTTGGTGACGCGTTCGGCGCGCTCCAGCTGCTCACGCGAAGGCAGCAGCCCATCGCGGTTGATCTCGGCCCAGGAGTAATACTGGCTGTTGGCCAGTTCCAGGTACTCGGCGCCGAGCTCCACCGCCAGTTCAATGATCTGTTCGATGTAGTCGATGTTGAGCCGGTGGATCACGCAGTTGAGCACCATGGGCCAGCCATGGGACTTGATGATGCCGGCGGTGCGGCGTTTCAGGTCGAAGGTCTTGGTGTGCGAGAGGAAGTCGTTGAGCTCGCGTGTCGAGTCCTGGAACGAGAGCTGGATGTGGTCCAGCCCGGCCTGCTTCAGCGCTGATGCGCGGGCTTCGGTCAGGCCCACGCCCGAGGTCAGCAGGTTGGTGTAGAAGCCCAGGCGGTGGGCCTCGGCGACCAGCTCTTCGAGGTCGTCGCGCAGCATGGGCTCGCCGCCGGAGAAGCCGCACTGCACGCTGCCGGCGGCGCGCGCCTCGCGCAGCACGCGCAGCCAGTCTCCGGTCGACAGCTCGGTGCTGGTCCTGGCGAAGTCCACCGGGTTGTAGCAGAACACGCAGTGCAGCGGGCAGCGGTAGGTCAGCTCGGCCAGCAGCCACAGCGGCGGGCCGGGCTGGGTGGCGGGGGCGATGCCGGTCGCGGCCGAGGCGGCGTTCATGGCTTGACCCAGCCATGGCGCTGTGCAATCGCCAGAAAATCCAGCACGTCCTGCGTCAGCCCGCTGGTTTCGAAGCTGCTTTCCAGTTCATCGATCAGGGCCTGCACGGTTTTCTCGCCATCCAGGCGCTGCATGATCTCGCCGGCGCTGCCGTTGAGCTTGACCATGCCTTCGGGGTAGAGCAGCACCCAGGCCTTCTGCACTTCTTCCCATTGCAGGCGGAAGTGGCCGGCCACCCGGGGCCGGGCGTCCAGAGCGATGGCGGCCTGGGGTGCGTTCATGGGGCAACCTTCGCCTTGGGGCCCTTGATTTCGATCTCGCACTGGCTGAGCATGATGGCGTCGGCCAGAGCCCACAGCACGTCGAGCTTGAACTGCAAAATCTCCAGCGCGCGCTCCTGCAGGGCGCGGGTCTGGCTGAAGTAGTCCAGCGTGAAACGCAGGCCGTGCTCTACATCGCGCCGGGCTTGCGTCAGGCGCTGCTTGAAGTAGTGCAGGCCGGCGGCGTCGACCCAGGGGTACTGGGTCGGCCAGGTGTCGATGCGTTGCTGGTGAATGTGCGGCGCGAACAGCTCGGTCAGGCTGGAGGCCACGGCTTCCTGCCAGGGCTGGCGGCGCGCGAAGTTGACGTAGGCATCGACCGCAAAGCGCGCCGCCGGCGCCAGGTAGCGCAGGGAGGTGACATCGTCGCGCGACAGGCCCACCGCCTCGCCCAGCCGGATCCAGGCTTCGATGCCGCCCGGGTCGTCAATGCCGCCAATGTGGTAGCCGTCATGGTCCAGGATGCGTTGGATCCACTCACGTCGGATCTCGCGGTCGTCGCAGTTCGACAAAATCGCTGCGTCTTTGATCGGAATGGATATCTGGTAATAAAAGCGGTTGGCAACCCAGCCCTGCAACTGCGCGCGCGTGAGCGTGCCAGCGGCCATCATCACATGGAACGGGTGGTGGATGTGGTAGCTGGTGCTCCTGCCGCGCAGTTTCGCTTCGAATTCTTCCTGGCTCCACGGTGCGGGTGTGCTGCTCACAGATCTATCTCCATGCCGTCAAAAGAAACCTCGATGCCGCGGCGCGTGAGCTCCTGCCGCTGCGCGCTGTCTTCATCGAGGATGGGGTTGGTGTTGTTGATGTGAATCAGCACCTTGCGGGTGCTGGCGGGCAACTGGTCGAGCCACTCCAGCATGCCGCCGGGGCCGCTTTGCGGCAGGTGGCCCATGGCGCGCGAGGTTTTTTTGGAAGCGCCCAGCGTGATCATTTCGTCGTCGGTCCACAACGTGCCATCGACCAGCACGCAGTCGGCAGCCTGCATCGCGGCCCAGACAGGAGGCTCCATCTGGCCCAGACCCGGGGCGTAGAACAGGCGTTTGCCCGAGGCCGAGTCGGTGATGGTCACGCCGACGTTGTCGCCGGGCTGGGGGTGGTCGCGGTGCGGTGAATAGGGCGGTGCATTGCTGATCAGCGGCAGGGCTGTAAAGTGCAACCCCGGCACGCCGTCCATGGCAAAACCCGCATCGGCCAGCGGCACATCGTGCCAGTTGACGCCGCAGTAATGATCGAGCACCTTGAGCAGCGGGTTGCCGCTCATCAGGTCTTCGCGCACCAGCGCGTGGCACCACAGTTCCAGCGGCTGGCGATGCTCGCGCAGCATGTACAGGCCGGTGGTGTGGTCAATCTGCGCGTCGATCAGGAAGACGGCGCGAATGGCAGTGTCGCGTAGGCTTCGCGCCGGTTGCAATGAGGGGAAGCTGCGAATTTGCTGGAGGATGTCGGGTGAGGCATTGAACAGCACCCAGTTATCTTGATCAGCGCTGACGGTGATCGACGACTGGGTCCGCGCCCTCACACGCTTGCTGCCCTGGCGGTAACCATCGCAATTGGGACAATTACAGTTCCATTGGGGAAATCCACCGCCTGCAGCGGAACCTAGAACATGTACTTTCAAACGGAAAAGTTCCTGATATCGGCCCAACACAAGACTGCACGCTAGCCGGGGGCGGCCCAGAGGCGGGTCACGGGTAGGCCCAAAAAAAGGGAATCGCGGATGCAGCCCGCCGGGTTGTCCCGGCGGGCTGGCCGGGATCAGCGGTTGGCGATGTACATCGTGATTTCAAAGCCAAAGCGCATGTCGCTGGCAGCGGGTTTTTCCCATTTCATGCAGTTTCTCCTCTCTGTTAATCCCGCAAGGCGCGGTCCGAGTACCTGCAGCGCATCTGCCGGCACGCAAATCATTGTGCACTGTTTTGACGATTTGCGACATCGGGAAAACATGGATGGGGGAAGCCGACAGCGGCTGCTCACCGCGGCATCGCCAGTTGTTTGATCCGCAGCGTTGTCGGGTGATCCTGTTCGACCAGCGGGGCTGAGGTCATCGGCGGTTCATGGGGGGCGGAATTGGCGCTGGCCTATGCGACGACCCATTCCGCGCTCTGCCTGGGATTGGTGTTGCGCGGGATATTTTTCCGGCGGACCTCGGATCTGGACTGGTTTTTTCAGCACGCCAGACAGCTCTTGCCAAATTCACCCCACTGTTGTCATTCTGCAAGTGGCGCAATAAAGCCCCCCGCTCATCTGGCGGATGAGGGAAGGGTTAAGGCCGCCCTATTGCGGCTCAAGCAGGCTAACAACATTCTGATGCTTGCCTTCGCGGGCCATGTCAGCAGCGGTTTTGCCGCGGTTGTCTTTTAACTTGGGATCGGCGCCCTCCGCCTGCAACAGGCGAACAGCCGATTCGTGTCCGTAGGCTGCAGCCCACATCAAGAGTGTGAGGTTATTTTCCAGAGCGGCGTTGACCGGGGTGCCAGCTCGAATCAGCTCCGCCAGACATTCACTACAACCATTGCCAGCGGCATAGGTGGCCGCGTTCTTCTTGACGCGGTCCAGAGGGGCGATATTTGCGCCGGCAGCAAGGAGCTTGCGCATGATCTCGGCATTGCCGCTGAAGGTGGCACCCATCAGGGGGGTGACGCCGGAGAGGTTGGCGAGATTGACATCAGCCCCGGCCTTCATCAGGACATTGACCAGAGGCAAGCTGCCTTTGCTCGCCGCCATGTTCAGTGGCGAATCACCATTGCGGTCGCGGGAGTTCACCTTGGCCCCCTCTTCCAGCAATGCAAGCACCCGCTCGATCCGGCCGGCCCGGGCGGCCAGGACAAACTGCCCGTTGATATTGATCTGATCCATGCCTTTCTGGGCGAATCCCTCCGGCACATTGCTGCAAAGCAGCAATGTCAAAAAACCAGCACGAACAAACTTTGTCATGCGCATTGTCATTGTGTACCCCCCATAAATTGGTCCTGATTTTCGTCAAATGCTAGCCGACAAGGCGATAAGGGGTACGCGGGTAAATATCTAGTTTACGCAAGCGTTTTGGGTCCTTATACTGATCGCGGCTGCATAACGGAAGAGGGCCTCCAGGTCATGTTTTCGCGCGTTGCCATTAAACATACTAACGATTGGAGAGGACAAATGAAACATTTGAAATCGAGAAGAGGTTGTAGTTTGGTTGTGGCACTTTGCGCCTTCGCAGGTGCCGCAAGCGCGGAAGAAATACAAGGCCAGAAAGGAATGAGTGGTGGAGCAGTCGCGATCACCAAGGCCCCCAACGTCACCCAAGCCCAACTCAACAATGCAGGCACGCAGGCCAATGACTGGTTGCACACCAACGGCGACTATGGCCAGACGCGCTTTTATCCCGGCACGCAGATCAATGCGGGCAACGTAAAAAAGCTCAGGCCCGAGTTCATGTTCCAGACGGAAGTGCGCGAGTCGATGGAAACGGCCCCCATCGTGGTGGATGGCATCATGTACATGACCACCTCGTTCAACCATGTGTACGCGCTCGACGCCGTGACCGGCAAGGAGTTCTGGCATTACAAGCACAAGATGGGACCCATCACCACCTTCTGCTGCGGCCCCAACAACCGGGGTGTCGCCATTGAAGGCGGCAAGCTGTTCATGGGCACGCTCGACGCCAAAATGGTCGCGCTCGATGCCAAGACCGGCAAGCTGCTGTGGGAAACTGAAATCGCCGATCCGGAAAAAGGCTACAGCGAAACCATGGCGCCCACGGTCGTCGATGGCAAGGTCCTGATCGGCACCAACGGCGGCGAGTACGGCGTTCGCGGTTTCGTCAAGGCCTTCGATTCGGCAACGGGAAAACTGGTATGGACTTTTTACACGATTCCAGAGAAGGGTCATGAAGGCGTCTGGGCCGAAAACGATGCCACGGGCCGCAACATGAAGCGCGACATTGCGGCTGAAAAGGCGCAACTGGCGCGCGACAGCTCTTTCTACCAGACGCTCGGCGGTGGTGTCTGGATGAACCCGGCGGTTGACCTGAAGACGCGCACCGTCTTCTTCGTGGTGGGCAATCCTTCGCCCGACCTGTATGGCGCCGAGCGTCCCGGTGACAACCTCTATACCAACTCCATGGTGGCCGTCAACCTCGATACCGGTGCCTACAAGTGGCACTCCCAGTACATCGCGCACGACGTCTGGGATCTGGACGCGGTCAGCCCGCCCATTTTGATGGACGTCAAGGACAAGTCCGGCAAGATGATTCCCGCCGTGATCCATGGCGGCAAGACCGGCCACATCTATGTCCATGACCGCGCCGATGGCAAGCTGATCCGCTTCTCCGACGCCATGATCCCGCAGGAAAACATGTGGGTGCTGCCGACGCCAGGGGGCGCTCGCATGCTGCCTGGCGCCAATGGCGGTGTGGAGTGGTCCCCCATGGCGATCAATCCCAAGTACCGCCTGGCCTACGCGCTCAACTTGCATCAGCCGATGACCTACCATGTGGAGCCGGCCAAATATCCCGGTGGCAAGCTCTGGCTAGGGGGCGCCTTCAAGGTGATCGAAGGCGAGAAGCAATGGGGCCGTTTAGCTGCAATGAATGTGGACACCGGCAAGATGGCCTGGAAGTTTGACACCGAGCAGCCGCTGATCGGTGGTGCGCTGGCGACCGCGGGCGATCTGGTGTTCTATGGCGAAGGCAACGGCCTGTTCCGCGCCCTGCATGCCAAGACCGGCAAGCTGCTGTGGGAGTACAACTGCGGCGCGGGTGCAAATGCCATGCCGGTGTCATACACCGTCAAGGGGCGGCAGTACGTGGCCATGGGTTGCGGTGGCAACACCCAGCTTGACTTCAAGCGCGGCAACACGATGGTGGTGTACGCCTTGCCGAAGTAAGTTGACACGACCGAGTCGCCTATGGAGGCTGCCGGTTTGAATGGCCGCCCTCCGGGGCGGCCATTGTTCATTTTCAGGATACTATTTTGAAACTCAAAAAAAATTTCATCCCTATCCTGGCCGGTATTTTTTCGCTGGTCACGTTGTCATCTGCCATGGCACAGGACATTGAGGCCGGACGCACCAAGTCCCAGGCCTGTGCCGCCTGCCATGGTGCCGATGGCAACTCGCCGTCGGGTCAGTTTCCCAACCTGGCGGGTCAGACTTGGCGCTACATTTATGTCCAGCTCAAGGATTACAAGGAAGGGCGGCGCAGTGATCCCGTCATGACGGCCATGGCCGCTCCGTTGAGCCGCCAGGACATGATCGACATCGGCAACTATTTCGCGGCTCAGAAAGCCAAGCCATCGACCTTCAAGGCCGATGAGGCCAAGGTCAGGCTCGGGCGGGCCAAGGCCGATGAGAACCTGTGCTCCATGTGCCATCTCGGTGGCTTTGCCGGTCAGAATGAAATTCCACGGGTAGCTGGCCAACAATACGATTACATCGTCAAGCAGATGCGGGATTTCAAGGCGCGGACACGGACCAACGATGCCGGCAACATGACCAGCGTGGCCCAGTCCTTGAGCGAGACGGATATCGAAAACCTCGCGCATTACCTTACCAGTTTGCGGTGAACCGGTGCGCGAGCCAAACGAGCGGGAGCATGACTTGCCATCCTGACGTGGGCCAGGGTCTACCTGCAGGGGGCCCACCTACCGGCCCGAAGGAAAAATCAAACGAGGCGGAGAAAAATACAGAGGTGCGGATCAGCCCCCCGTCCTTTCTTCCGCTCCGGAAGCCAGTTACCCAAAATACGGCCGGAGATTTTCGACACCTTGCGGCGCCCGTAACGTAACGAATGAAAAAACCTCCCCGTCCCGATCTGGCCGAAATACTGACTGGCCGACCTTGGTGCGCCGGGGGCGCGATACCGGGGGCTTGGCCTGATGGCCCTGGATGGCAACTGCATGGACGTAGCCGATTAGGCGACCAACGCCGGATTCGTCGGCTACCCGAGCGCCTCGCGTGGGCAGAGCGCCTTCGAAGGCACGCGCCTTGGGCCTGGTCGAGCCCTAAATATCTTTTTTGTCCGGGAAAATACTGGACCGCAACGCGGCCAGATCCAGCACCCGTAAACCACCGTATTCAACCCGGATGGTGCCCTGCGCTTGCAGGTTGGCCAGCGCCTCATTCACCCGCTGGCGCGACAGCCCCACCAAGTAGGCCATTTCCTGCTGCGTGATGCGCAGGATTTCACCGACGCCGGGATACAGCACCGGATTGAACAGCGCCGCCAAGCTGCGCGCCACCCGCGCATCCGGATTGTTCATGCGGTCAATTTCGCGTGCGGCGATGAACTGACCCAGGCGCTCGTTGAGCTGGTTCATCACGAAACGGTTAAAGCCAATCGAATGGTCGAGCAGCCAGTGAAAGCTGGTGACAGACAAACCGGCCACCACGCTTTTACGCAAGGCCTGGACGTTGTAGCGATAGGGCTCGCGCTTGAGCGCCGTGCCTTCGCCAAACCAGCCGCCGCAGGGGACGCCGGAAAAGGTCATGGTCATGCCCTGCGCATTGTCGGCACTCATCTTGA
The DNA here is from genome assembly GCF_030682935.1 of Polaromonas sp. Classification (GTDB taxonomy): domain Bacteria; phylum Pseudomonadota; class Gammaproteobacteria; order Burkholderiales; family Burkholderiaceae_C; genus Polaromonas. The sequence continues at coordinate 3,395 of NZ_JAUXNA010000388.1, read as the reverse complement.
GCAGCCCTTCCACCACGCCAAACCAGTAGGTCACCGGCCGGCCGACGCGGCACACGTAGTCCCCTGCTGCTGCGTCGCCCACCAGCAGTTCCGCCACCGCGCGTGCGCGCTCCTCGGGCTGCAACAGGCGCAGCCAGGGAATTCCCCGCAACTCGTCGGGCGTGGGGGTCCTTCGGCGCTGGTGAAGGGTCAGGTCTGTGGACATGGGTGGATTTAAAAGGACTTCATCGGGAAATCGCGCGCGTATGCGGGCGGATCCGGATGGGACTTACCCCTAAATTGTCGTTGCAATGACACCATGACGTCAAACCCGGTTTTACTATTCGTGCAAATCAACAGTTCTTCTTGACGGAGGGGCTGCGCTCAATCTGGAGACAAGGAACCGGAATGCAGACTACGTTCCCGCAATTACTGCTTAAACATGCCGCAGAACGCCCCGGCGATGCGGCCATGCGCGAAAAAGAATACGGCATCTGGCAGGCCCACAGCTGGGCCAACATGGCTGTACTGGTGGAGCACATTGCATGCGGACTGCACCAGGCCGGCCTGCAGCGCGGCGAACACATGGTCGTGATTGGCGCCAACCGCCCCCGCCTTTACGCCACCATGCTGGCGGCACAGTCGCTGGGAGCCATCCCGATTCCGCTGTACCAGGACGCCGTGGGCGCCGAATGTGTTTTCCCCATCACCAACGCCGATGTGCGCTTTGCCATGGTCGAAGACCAGGAGCAGGTCGACAAGCTGCTGGAAATTCGCGACCGCTGCCCGGACCTCGGTCACATCATTTTTGACGACCCGCGGGGCTTGCGCAAATACGACGAGCCCGGACTGGTGTCCATGGACCAGCTGATTGCATCAGGCCAGGCACTGGCCACCAGTCAGCCCGCCCTGTTCAGGACCGAAGTGGACAAAACCAGGCCCGACGACGTGGCCGCTATGTTTTTTACCTCGGGCACCACCGGCAACCCCAAGGGCGTGGTGCACACGCACAACACGCTGCTAGACCGCGCGCAGGCCGGCGCCGAGTTTGACAAGCTCACGGCCCATGAGGAGGTGCTGGCCTACTTGCCGCCGGCCTGGATTGGCCAGAACATCTTCAGCTACGCGCAGTGGCTGGCCTGCGGTTATGTCGTGAACTGCCCCGAAAACGCCAGCACGGTGACGATTGACCTCAAGGAAATCGGCCCGACCTATTACTTTGCACCGCCGCGTGTGTTTGAGGGCCTGCTCACCAGCGTGACCATCCGCATGGAAGACGCCGGGCGCCTCAAGCGCGGCATGTTCAACTACTTCATGGACGTCGCCAAACGCGTGGGGCCCGAGCGCATGAACGGCAAGCCGGTCGGCCTTGTGCCGTCCCTGCTGTATGGCTTGGGCAACCTGCTGGTCTATGGTCCGCTGCGCAACAACCTGGGTTTTTCGCGGGTCCGCGTGGCCTACACCGCCGGTGAAGCCATTGGCCCTGACCTCTTCACTTTTTACCGCTCTATCGGCGTCAACCTCAAGCAGCTTTACGGCTCGACTGAAACCGCCGTGTTCGTCTGCCTGCAGCCCGACGACCAGGCTAGAGCCGACACCGTGGGCGTGCCGATCAAGGGCGTGCAGATCAAGGTCGCGGACAACGGCGAGATCATGGTCAAGTCGGCCGGTCTGCTCAAGGGCTACTACAAAAATCCGGCGGCGACCGCCGAAGTGCTGACCGCCGACGGCTGGTATCACACCAGCGACGCAGGCTTCATTGACGCGCACGGCCACCTCAAGATCATTGACCGCGTGAAAGACGTGGGCCGCATCAAGGGCGGCGCCAACGACGGCGCCATGTTTGCGCCCAAGTATGTCGAGAACAAGCTCAAGTTTTTCCCCTACATCAAGGAGGTCGTAGCCTACGGCGATGGCCGCGAAAAAGCCTGCGTCTTTGTCAACATCGACTTTGACGCGGTGGGCAACTGGGCCGAGCGACGCAACCTGCCCTATGCGGGCTACACCGACCTGGCGCAAAAGCCCGAGGTCTACCAACTCGTCAAGGAATGCGTCGAAAAAGTCAATGCCGACCTGAGCGAAGACGCCCTGCTGGCCGGCTCGCAGGTCAGCCGCTTTCTGGTGCTGCACAAGGAACTCGATGCCGACGACGGCGAGTTGACCCGTACCAACAAGGTCAGGCGCGGCTTCATCGCCGAAAAATACCAGCCGCTGATTGACGCCCTGTACAGCGGCAAATCCGAGCAGTTCATTGAAACCGTTGTCAAGTTTGAAGATGGGCGAAGCGGCAGCGTCAGCGCCACGCTCAAAATCGGCGACACCCAGACGTTTGCTCCCGTGAAGGCCGCAGCATGAGCAAAAAAATTGGCGACGTCATTCTTGACGTCCAAAACATCAGCCTGAGCTTTGGCGGGGTCAAGGCCCTGCACGACATTTCGTTCAATGTCAAAGAGCATGAAGTCCGCGCCATCATCGGCCCCAATGGCGCCGGCAAAAGCTCCATGCTCAACTGCATCAACGGGGTCTACACACCGCAGCAGGGCTCCATCACCTTTCGGGGCCAGACCTTCAAGCACATGAACAGCCACCAGGTGGCGGTGATGGGTGTGGCCCGCACCTTCCAGAACCTGGCGCTGTTCAAGGGCATGAGCGTGCTCGACAACATCATGTCGGGCCGCAACCTCAAGATCAAAAGCAACCTGCTGCTGCAAGCCTTGCGCATTGGCCCTGCGGAAAAGGAAGAATTCATGCACCGCGAGGCGGTTGAAAAAATCATCGACTTCCTCGAAATCCAGGCCTACCGCAAGACACCGGTCGGTCAGCTGCCCTACGGCCTGCAAAAACGCGTCGATTTGGGCCGAGCCCTGGCGATGGAGCCGCAGGTGCTGCTGCTCGACGAACCCATGGCCGGCATGAACGTCGAGGAAAAGCAGGACATGTGCCGCTTTGTACTCGACGTGAACGACGAATTCGGCACCACGGTCGTGCTGATCGAGCACGACATGGGTGTGGTGATGGACATTTCCGACCGCGTGGTGGTGCTGGACTACGGCAAAAAGATTGGCGACGGCACACCCGACGAGGTGCGCAACAACCCCGACGTGATCAGCGCGTACCTCGGCACCAGCCACTAACCATGAACGGCAACACCATGATGGCTTCAACAAATTTCTGGCGCACTGATGCGGCACTTTCAAGCAGCAGCCGCGGAACCGGCTTCGCCGGGCCGCTGGCGGCGTCCCCTGCCAGGGGAGAGGCGGCTACGCGAAGCGAGTCCGCAACAGGGGGGACCCAGTGATGGCATTTTTTCTGGAAACACTGCTGGGCGGCCTGATGGCCGGCATGCTGTACTCGCTGGTGGCACTGGGCTTTGTGCTGATCTTCAAGGCCTCCGGGGTCTTCAACTTCGCGCAGGG
>NZ_JAUXNA010000378.1 GCF_030682935.1 Polaromonas sp. | reverse complement strand
CTTGAGGGTGGAAATGAAGAACTGGGAGGCTTTCATGGATGGTTTTTCCGGGCTTCGTGAGGTTTTTGGGACTGCCGCCCCGGCGTGCGCTTGGCTCTGAGCATTCTGCTGTGCATAATGGACTCAGTTTAAAAAATTGAGGTTTGATTATGCTTGACCGGGACGGCTTTCGGCCCAACGTCGGCATCATCTTGCTCAACCAGAGAAGTCAGGTATTTTGGGGCAAACGTATCCGTACCCACTCGTGGCAGTTTCCGCAGGGTGGTATTGACCGGGGCGAAAATCCCGAGCAAGCCATGTTCCGCGAGTTGCATGAGGAGGTCGGATTGCACCCGCAGCACGTTCAGGTGCTGGCCCGTACCCGAGACTGGTTGCGCTATGAGGTGCCTGACCGGTTTATCCGCCGCGATGCGCGCGGACATTACAAAGGCCAGAAACAAATCTGGTTCCTGCTGCAACTGGTCGGTTACGACTGGGACCTGAACCTGCGCGCAACAGATCATCCGGAGTTTGATGCCTGGCGCTGGAACGACTACTGGGTGCCGCTCGATGTCGTGGTGGAGTTCAAACGGGGCGTGTACGAAATGGCGCTCACGGAACTGTCGCGCTTCGTGCCACGTTGTGAATTTCGGTTTGACCGCCCCGATCATCGCAGCCGGTACTTGCGCGCTGGCCTGCACCAGCGTGATCAGCCGCTGAACTGCGCCGGTGAAGGCAGCGCGGGCCTGGCACAGGCCGTGCGGCCTCCTGCACCCGGACAGGGCTTCCTGTTTGAGTTGCCGCCTGGCGCGACCTTTGAACCTGATCCACAAACCAGCTTTGGTGTGGATCCCGGGACGACGAAAACGTGAAATCAAAACCGTTTTTTGTGATTCTTGGTGCGGTTTTGATCGGCCTGACGGGTGCGGTCTGGGCTCAGCGTGCGGTAGACAACCCTGACTGGAAAGAAGTTGACGTGCCGCCACCGCCCGCCTTTGATAGCAATAAACTCATTGCGTTTGACGTGTCTCCCAACGCATCTCTGGTCTATGGTGTCGACCCGGCGTCCATCCGTATTTCCAACAGTGACAGCGTGGTGCGCTACGTGATGGTGGCGACCAGTGCCAGTGGCGCCAAAAACGTCATGTATGAAGGTATACGCTGCGCGACCGGTGAATTCAAGACGTATGCACGCTATTCATCGAACGGCCGATGGCGCATGGTGGCCAACGCCGAGTGGCGCTCTCTCTTTGACGGCGCATCCTCCAGGCATGCATTGCAATTCGCCAAGGCCGCTGCCTGCGACAACGCGGCGCCCGCGTCCTCGGTTCAGGCCATCGTCAGCCGACTGAATGGCCAGAACTAAGGGGAATTTGAACAGCAGACTCACAGCCAGATGCGGTACGGGCGGGAGCTTTGCCAGGCTTTTTATCGGCTGAGAACCAGGTTGGTGCGATGAACCATTTCGGGCTCACCGGTGTAACCCAGTAGTTTTTCGAATTCTGATGATGCCTTTCGGCAAATCAGACTGGCTTCGGGGCTTGAATAGTTGGCCAGGCCCCGAGCAATTTCTGTGCCGTCAGGATCCTTGACGGCAATCACGTCGCCGCGTGAAAAATCGCCCTGCACCGCAGTCATACCAATGGGCAGCAGGCTCTTGCCTTCGTTGCGTACCTTGCTGGCCGCGCCTGCGTCCACCGTGACGGCGCCGCGCAGTTGCAGGTGGTCGGCCATCCATTGCTTGCGGGCCTGCATCTTTTGGGTTTGCGCCACCAGCAGCGTCCCAATGGCCTCGCCCTGGGTCAACCGGATCAGGACTTGCGGCTCGCGGCCCCAGGCTATGACGGTGGAGGCGCCTGAACCCGCTGCACGTTTTGCGGCCAGGATCTTGGTGATCATGCCGCCCCGGCCTATGCTGGACCCGGCGCCGCCCGCCATGGCTTCCAGGGTCGCATCGCCAGCTTTGGCTTCGCGCACAAATTGCGCTGCGGGGTCCTTGCGTGGATCGGCGGTGTACAAGCCTTTTTGGTCGGTCAGGATGATCAGCGCATCGGCTTCGACCAGGTTGGCCACCAAGGCGCCCAGGGTATCGTTATCGCCAAACTTGATCTCGTCATTGACGACGGTGTCGTTCTCGTTGATGACCGGCACCACGCCCAGCTGAAGCAAGGCCAGCAGGGTGGAGCGGGCGTTGAGGTAGCGCTCGCGGTCGGCCAGGTCGGCATGCGTGAGCAACACTTGCGCACTGCCAACGCCGTTTTCCCTCAGTTTGGTTTCATACACCTGGACCAGGCCCATCTGGCCCACGGCAGCGGCAGCCTGCAGCTCATGGATGGCTTTGGGGCGGGTGGTCCAGCCCAGGCGTTTCATGCCTTCGGCGATGGCGCCGCTGCTCACCATGATGACTTCGCGCCCGTCTTTAACCAGGGCGGCCAGCTGTTCGCACCATTGACCGATGGCGACTGCATCGAGGCCGCGGCCTTCGTCGGTCACGAGGCTGGAGCCCACTTTGACCACAATGCGCCTGGCGTTGCGCAGAACAGGAGAAGCTGCAGGAGCTTGCATTTTTAGTACTTTAAGGCTTTAGCCCATTGTGTATGGGCGCAAGCAGCTATGTTTTATATAGCAAGAGCTGCCTTGCGCCGCCAGGGAGTCAGTCAGAAACAGGAGGTTATTGCGGCTCGGGTGGCAGCTCGACAAATCGTGGATCGATTTCTTCCTCGGGTTGCTCGCTTTTCTGGACTTCTTTGACGTGCTGGTAAATCGTCTTGACGAGCTGTTCGCAGCCCTCGCGCGTCAGTGCTGAAATCTCGAAGACAGGGCCCTTGAACTTGAAGCGCTTGACGAAATCCTTGACAACGGCAGCGCGGTGATCGGCGTCGACCATGTCGAGCTTGTTGAGCACCAGCCAGCGTGGTTTTTTGGAAAGCGCGTCATCGTATTTTTTGAGCTCGCCCACAATGGCCTTGGCTTGGGCGACTGGATCCACGTTTTCGTCGAAGGGTGCCAAATCGACAATATGCAGTAGCAGACGCGTGCGCTGCAGGTGCCGCAAAAACAAATGCCCCAAGCCCGCACCTTCTGAAGCGCCCTCAATAAGACCCGGCAAGTCAGCCACCACAAAGCTTTGTTCAGGGCCGACCCGGACCACACCCAGGTTGGGGTGCAAAGTGGTGAAAGGATAGTCGGCAATGCGTGGCCGGGCATTGGAGACTGCTGAGATAAAGGTGGATTTTCCTGCATTGGGCATGCCGAGCAGGCCGACATCGGCCAGCACCTTCAGCTCAAGCTTCAGACTTTTCCGGTCACCGGGCCAGCCTGGTGTCTTGCTGCGCGGCGCGCGGTTGGTTGAGCTCTTGAAGCGCAGATTGCCAAAACCGCCATCGCCCCCTTTGGCGATCAGGATTTGCTCGCCAGGCACCAGCAACTCAAATAGCACTTCGCCGGTTTCTGAATCGGTAAGGATGGTGCCGACCGGCATTTTCAGGATGACGTCGTCGCCCTTGGCGCCAAACATGTCCGAGCCCATGCCGTGCTGGCCATTGCGCGCCTCGTGGCGGCGCGAGAAACGGAAATCAACCAAGGTGTTCAGGTTGATATCCGCGACGGCATACACGTGGCCGCCGCGTCCGCCATCACCCCCGTTCGGACCACCGAACTCTTTGTATTTTTCGTGGCTGAACGAGACGCAGCCGCTCCCGCCATCGCCAGCGGCAATGTCAATATAAGCTTCGTCAACAAATTTCATGATGGAATGGGGAGTGCGTAGGAGATGGTTACTTGGGGGCAGTTTACAAACAAAAAAGCCCCGACAGGTCGGGGCTTCGATGCCATCGAAGTGATCAGCTTACGCCGGAGTCACATTGACAGTGTGCTTGTTCAGCGCGCCCTTGATAGCAAAGGATACCGAACCATCCACCAGTGCAAACAGGGTGTGGTCTTTGCCGATGCCGACATTGACGCCTGGGTGGAACTTGGTGCCACGCTGACGCACGATGATGCTGCCTGCGTTGATCACTTCGCCGCCAAATTTCTTGACGCCCAGCATTTTGGGCTGTGAATCACGCCCGTTTCGCGTAGAGCCGCCGCCTTTTTTCTGTGCCATTTTTCGTTACTCCTGGTACTTTACTGATTAACCGACGATGGCGCCGATAAGCAGTTCAGTGAAGTTTTGCCGGTGACCCTGGCGTTTTTGGTAGTGCTTGCGACGGCGCATTTTGAAAATGCGAATTTTGTCGTGCCTGCCGTGAGCCACGACAGTGACTGTAACAGTTGCGCCGGACACCAAGGGCGTACCAACCTGTATCGTGCTGCCTTCTCCGACAGCCAATACCTGGTCAATAACGATCTCTTGGCCTACGTCCGCAGTGATCTGTTCTACTTTAATTTTTTCTCCAGCAGCAACTTTGTATTGTTTGCCGCCGGTTTTTATGACCGCGTACATGTGAGACCTCGTAAATTGAGTTCTGCGGACGGATTCCCACAGAGCCAGAGATTCTAGCACGGTGCATCGGAAAAGGCAAAATTCGAGCCCTGGCTGATTTATCAGGTCGTCTCTGGCCTGAGGAGGGGTGAGGATAAGGGCTTTCTATAATCAGGCAAAACTTAACGTCTGGACTGTCTTTTGTCTGCCAATTCCTCAAGCACTGCTGCTGCCCTTGCCCTGATAGCCGATGACATGCGCGAAATGGATGCCGTGATCGAGCGGCGACTGACCTCCGAAGTCACCCTCGTCAGCCAGGTGTCGCAATACATCGTGGCTGCCGGCGGCAAGCGTCTGCGCCCTGCGCTGCTGCTGCTGATGTGCGGCGCCCTGGGTTACCGCGGTGAGCAACGCTACAACCTTGCGGCGGTGGTGGAGTTTATCCACACCGCGACCTTGCTGCATGACGACGTGGTCGATGAGTCCACGCTGCGCCGCGGCCGCGCTACCGCGAACGAGACTTTTGGCAACCCCGCAAGCGTGCTGGTGGGTGATTTTCTGTATTCCCGGGCCTTTCAGATGATGGTGGATGCCGGCGATATGCGCATCATGCAAACGCTTGCGGAGGCCACCAATGTGATCGCCGAAGGTGAGGTCCTGCAGCTTATGAATATGCATGATGCGACGCTGTCGGAGGAGGGTTATCTGCGGGTGATTCGCTCCAAGACGGCCAAGCTGTTTGAGGCCAGTGCCCGTCTGGCAGCCCTGCTGGCGCAGTCTTCGGCATCGGTCGAGCAACATTGCGCAGACTATGGGCAGGCGCTCGGTACCGCATTCCAGGTCATTGACGATGTGCTGGACTACGACGGTGACGTTTCGGAAATGGGAAAAAACCTGGGTGACGACCTGCGCGAAGGCAAGGCGACATTGCCCCTCATCATTGCAATGCAGCGTGGCACCGAGCTGGAGCGTGCCACTATCCGGCAGGCGATAGAAACCGGTGGGACGGATCAGATGGCGGAGATCATTGCGATCGTGCAACAGACGGGCGCCTTGCAAGCCACCCGGGATGCGGCCGCCGTGGAAGCACGGCGGGCGCTGCACGCCTTGCAAGCAATGCCGCAAAACCCTTACAGTGACGCATTGACGCAGTTGGCCTCCCAGTTACTGGCGAGGCGCTCCTGAGGGTGTCAGTCAAGGGGCGGGGTGTAGCTTAGCCTGGTAGAGCGCTACGTTCGGGACGTAGAGGCCGGAGGTTCGAATCCTCTCACCCCGACCAGGAGGGCCTTATTTTTTTAATGTGCGTTTTTTGCATACTTCCAACGCCTGGCGCGATGGCAGGGGTAGTTTCGATTTACACCTTGTAGTCTATAAGCGATGATATCCATTTGACCTAAACATAGAGAACAATGGCTGTTGTCGATACTGCGATCAACCAAGCATCTTCCATGGCTTTGCCCGGTTTGGGTCGGGCCTTGGTGGCGGCGGGTAAGTTGGGCCAAAAAGCCGCTGAAGATATTTTCCGCAAAGCGCAAACCGGGCGAACCAGTTTCATCGCTGAGTTGACCGGTTCCGGTGCCGTGTCTGCGTTTGACTTGGCGCATATCATGTCCACTGCATTTGCCGCGCCGTTGCTGGACCTCGATGCTATCGACTTTCAGCGCCTGCCCAAAGGCCTGCTGGACGGCAAGATTTGCCTGACTTACCGGATTGTTGTGCTGAGCAAGCGCAACAACCGGCTGATTGTTGCGACGGCCGATCCCTCGGACCAGGATGCAGCCGAGAAGATCAAGTTTTCCACCCAGATGGGTGTGGATTGGGTGATTGCAGAGTACGACAAGTTGTCCAAGCTGGTGGAGGTGTCCAGCACCACGGCCGCCGAGGCCATGGAAAACATCATTGGCGACGATTTCGAATTTGATGAGACCTCCGATTCGGTGGCAGCTGAAGACAACAGTGCCAGCGTTTCCGAAGTCGAGGACGCGCCGGTTGTCAAATTTTTGCAGAAAATGTTGATTGACGCCTTCAACATGCGAGCGTCTGATTTGCACTTTGAGCCTTTCGAGCACAGCTACCGCGTGCGTTTTCGTGTCGACGGTGAGTTGCGGGAAATTGCGTCGCCACCGGTTGCCATCAAAGAGAAGCTGGCCGCGCGTATCAAGGTCATCTCCAAGCTGGACATCTCGGAAAAGCGTGTGCCGCAAGACGGCAAGATGAAGCTCAAGATCGGTCCTGACCGCGTGATCGATTTTCGGGTCAGTACCTTGCCCACCATGTTTGGTGAAAAGATCGTCATTCGTATTTTGGACCCGAGCAGCGCCAAACTGGGCATTGATGCGTTGGGATACGAGCCGGTTGAAAAAGAGCGCTTGCTGGAGGCTATTCAACGGCCCTACGGCATGGTGCTGGTCACGGGTCCTACAGGTTCGGGCAAAACGGTATCGCTTTACACCTGCCTGAATATCCTGAACAAGCCGGGCGTCAACATTGCAACCGCCGAAGATCCGGCTGAAATTACTTTACCGGGCGTCAACCAGGTCAGCATGAATGACAAGGCAGGCATGACCTTTTCGGTCGCGCTCAAGGCATTTTTGCGACAGGATCCCGATATCATCATGGTGGGTGAAATTCGTGACATTGAAACCGCCGATATCGCGATCAAGGCCGCCCAAACCGGGCATTTAGTATTGTCCACGCTGCATACCAACGATGCACCATCGACGCTGACCCGCATGCGCAACATGGGCATAGCCCCTTTCAATATTGCGTCCAGCGTCATTTTGATTACGGCCCAGCGGCTGGCGCGGCGCCTGTGCCCCAACTGCAAGGCCCCGGCAGATATTCCGCGCGCAACCTTGCTGCAAGCAGGGTTCAAGGAAGAAGAGGTCGATGGTTCCTGGACGCCTTACCGTCCGGTGGGTTGCTCCGTGTGTACCAATGGCTACAAGGGTCGCCTGGGCATTTATCAGGTGATGCCTATTTCCGAGGAGATTCAGAGAATCGTCCTGCGCGACGGCAGTGCCCTGGAGATCGCGGCCCAGGCAGAAGTTGAAGGCGTCAGAAGCCTGCGTCAGTCCGGTTTGTACAAAGTTAAACTCGGCATGACTTCTCTGGAGGAAGTTTTGGGCTGCACCAATGTATAACTCGGCACGTTTAAACGTCGGGATGTTGGGGTGTGACTGTAGCGACGTGATGGGCTGAAGGCCATCCATAAAACGAGAAAGCATCATGGCAACTGCAGTATCCAAAGGCGTCAAGGAATTTGTTTTTGAATGGGAAGGCAAGGACAGGGGGGGCAAACAGGTTCGCGGCGAAATCCGTGCCGCTGGAGAAAACCAGGTCAAGTCTTCTTTGCGCCGACAGGGCGTGTTGCCCACCAAAATCAAAAAGCGCCGCATGCGCGCCGGCAAGTCCATCAAACCCCGGGACATTGCCATTTTTACCCGCCAGCTGGCCACCATGATGAAAGCCGGTGTGCCGCTCCTGCAGTCATTTGACATCGTGGGCCGCGGCAATCCCAATGGCAGTGTTACAAAACTGCTCAACGATGTGCGCACCGATGTGGAGACGGGCACCTCCTTGAGTGCCGCATTTCGCAAATACCCGCTGTATTTCAATGCGCTCTACTGCAATTTGGTCGAGGCGGGCGAGGCCGCCGGTATTCTGGAATCCCTGCTGGATCGCCTGGCGGTGTACATGGAAAAAACCGAGGCCATCAAATCGAAAATCAAGTCGGCCTTGATGTACCCCATTTCGGTGGTCGTGGTGGCGTTTGTGGTGGTCGCCGTGATCATGATTTTCGTGATCCCTGCCTTCAAGGAGGTGTTTTCCTCTTTTGGTGCGGATTTGCCGGCGCCTACCCTGTTTGTGATTGCGCTCAGCGAGTTTTTTGTGGCGTACTGGTGGTTGATTTTTGGGGGCATAGGCGGCGGGCTTTATTTTTTCATGCAGGCCTGGAAGCGCAATGAAAAGATGCAAAAAGTCATGGACCGGCTGCTGCTCAAGCTCCCCGTGTTTGGCACCCTGATAGAAAAGTCGGTGATTGCACGCTGGACCCGCACTTTGTCCACCATGTTTGCGGCAGGCGTTCCCCTGGTCGAAGCCCTGGACTCCGTGGGTGGCGCATCGGGTAATTCGCTGTACGCCGACGCCACCGAAAAAATTCAGCAGGAAGTCTCGACCGGCACCAGCCTGACCGCGGCCATGGGCAATGCCAATCTGTTTCCCACCATGGTGCTGCAGATGTGCGCCATCGGCGAGGAGTCCGGCTCGGTGGACCACATGCTCGGCAAGGCGGCCGACTTTTATGAGGCCGAAGTGGATGAAATGGTGGCGGGGCTGTCCAGCCTGATGGAGCCCATCATCATCGTGTTTCTGGGTACGCTGATTGGCGGTATTGTGGTGTCCATGTACCTGCCCATCTTCAAGCTGGGCCAAGTCGTTTGATGGAAACGGGTTTGGCGCCAGAAGTCAATGCTGTGCTGGCCGGTCTTTTGGGCTTGCTGATCGGAAGCTTTCTCAACGTGGTGATCTACCGCCTGCCCAAGATGATGGAGCGGCAGTGGGCAGGAGAGTGCGCCGAGATGGCTGGAAAATCCCTGGCGCCGGCCGAAAAATTCAATCTGCTGGCACCGCGTTCGCGTTGTTCCAGCTGTGGCCATGTCCTGCGCTGGTATGAAAACATGCCCATCGTCAGCTACCTGTTCCTGAGAGGCAAATGTTCGGTGTGCGGCACGCGCTATGGCTTGCGTTATCCCATCGTGGAAGCAGTGACCGGCGGCTTGTTCTTCTTTTGCGTCTGGCGTTGGGGCTTGTCGCCGATCGCGCTGGCCTGGTGCGGGTTCTCTGCGGCGCTGCTGGTGCTGGCCCTGATTGACTGGGACACGACCTTGTTGCCGGATGACATTACCTTGCCCTTGTTGTGGGCCGGGTTGATCGTTGCTGCGCTGCAGTGGAATCCTGCCGTCAATTTGTACACTGCCTTGTGGGGTGCGGTTGCTGGCTATCTTTCCTTGTGGGGGGTGTACTGGGCATTCAAGCTGGTGACGGGCAAGGAAGGCATGGGTTACGGGGACTTCAAGCTGTTTGCGGCACTGGGCGCCTGGTTTGGCTGGCCCGCGCTGGTGCCCATGATCCTGATGGCCTCCGTGATCGGTGCCATCATAGGTCTCGCGATGAAGTTCTCCAGTGGATTGCGCGAGGGCGGCTACGTGCCGTTCGGTCCTTTCCTGGCCGGTGCGGGTTTCACGGCCCTGGTGTTCGGGCCTCAATCGATTCTGCAGTTCGTTGGCTTGTGATGCGGGGTGAGGCCCTGTAAATGGCAAGCACTCGACGCATAGGTCTGACCGGCGGCATAGGCAGCGGCAAAAGCACGGTGGCCCGCTTGCTGGTGGGCAGAGGTGCCACTCTGGTCGATGCTGATGCCATTTCCCGGCAGGTCACGGCGCCGGGCGGGGCGGCCCTTCAAGAAATTGCAAGGCAGTTTGGTGACGATCTCATCACGGCCGACGGCGTGATGGACCGTGACCGGATGCGGCAGCTCGCCTTCAGCGATCCGTCCGCCAGGCAGCGGCTGGAGGCCATCATTCACCCGCTGGTAGGCCGGGAAGCGATGCGCCAGTCCGAGCAAGCCGTGAAGGCGGTCAAGGGCGGGGCCTGCATCGTTTTTGACGTTCCGTTGCTGGTGGAGTCCGGGCGCTGGCGGCAGCAGGTCGACCATGTGCTGGTGGTTGACTGCAGCGAAGCGACCCAGGTCGCCCGGGTCATGGCCCGCAATGGCTGGACACAGGAGGCGGTAGAAAAAATCATGGCCGGACAAGCCAGCCGTGCGCAAAGGCTGGCAGCGGCCGACAGCTGCGTATTTAACGATGGTTTATCGCTGGAGGTACTGGCCCTGCTGGTGCGTCAGCTTGGCCTGCGCTTCGGGCTATGATGTTGATCAACCCTCTTCAATGAAGCTGACGAAATTAGCACTGTGATTCTTTACGAATACCCTTTCAACGAACGAATACGCACTTATTTGCGACTCGAGCATCTGTTCCGTCGTCTGGGTGAGCTGGTGGAGCGGGAGAGTCCGACCGATCACCACTATGCCATCACGACCATTTTTGAGATCATGGACGTGGGCAGCCGGGCGGATTTGAAAACCGATGTACTGAAAGACCTCGAAAAGCAGAAACATGTCCTCAACGGCTACCGCGGCAACCCGGCCATTTCAGAGGCCGTGCTTGACAAGGTGACCGGCCAGCTCGAAGTCTGTTTTGCAGCCTTGAGCAATCTTCCGGGAAAAGCCGGGCAGTCATTGACTGAAAATGATTGGCTCATGAGTATTCGCAGCCGCGTGGGCATACCAGGGGGAACTTGTGAGTTTGATTTGCCGGCCTACTACGCTTGGCAGCACCTGCCTGCCACCGCGCGCCAGCAAGACCTGCAGCGCTGGGTCGCCCCACTGGTGCCGCTGGCCGAATCGATACGCGTGTTGTTGAGGCTGTTGCGCGATTCCGGTGCCCCGCAAAAAGTGGTGGCGCCAGTCGGGCAATACCAGCAGACGCTGCCTCAGGGCCGCACTTTTCAGCTGCTGCGCCTGCATATCAACCCCGCACTGGGGCTGATTCCGGAAATCAGCGGCAACCGTCTGATGGTTTCGGTACGCTTCATGCGCCACGAAAGCGATGACCGGCTGCACGCGAGTACCGAGGACTCGACGTTCGAGTTGACGCTGTGCGCCTGAGCGCACCGCTTGATCTGTCCCGCGCTGTTGAAGAACCTGACCGCCATGAACAACGATAAAGCCCCTTCACCCGTCAAGATAGTGGTGTGCCCAGGCTGCGGCGGAAAAAGCATTTACGCGCCCAGCAATCCTTTTCGCCCCTTTTGCAGCGAACGCTGCAAAAACATCGATTTTGGCGCGTGGGCCAGCGAAGGTTTTCGTTTGCCTGCAGATGCGCCGCCCGATGACGAACCCCATGGCGACCCGAAAGTGCGTTAGACGGCGTTCGGTTTGGTTGAAAAAGCCAGAGGCGCTCCAGCGGATTCAACAGAGGGAGAGACAGTAATGAAGATTTCGTTCATCCGGCCGGTAATGGCTTTGCTGGCAGTGGCTGGTTTGCTGATGGGCAGCCCCCAGGCGCTCGCGGCGGAACCTGCGGGCCAGCCCGCAAAAGCCAAGGCCAAGGCCAAGAAAAAGACCACTACGCCTGCCACCAAAGGACAGGTTGGCAAGGTCACGTTCCTGCGCGGCTCCGAGGAAACAATCGGGGAACGCAGCACCCGCCTCAAGCGTGAATGCAAGGGCGGCGTGAATGCCGGTGCCTGCGCAGGCTATACGCGTTAAGCGTTAACCCCTCCGCCAGGAAAAATGCCCCGGCTGAGCGTTAAGTTTTTGGGCTTCAGGCGGCCGGTGCGCCCAGCACCTGCTGAAGTTCACCGCTTTCGTACATCTCCATCATGATGTCGGAGCCGCCCACAAATTCGCCCTTCACATAGAGCTGGGGAATGGTGGGCCAGTTGCTGTATTCCTTGATGCCATGGCGGATTTCTTCGTCCTCCAGCACGTTCACCGTGGCGGGCTTGCTCACGCCGCAGGCTTTGAGCAGCTGGATGGCACGTCCTGAAAAACCGCACATCGGGAATTGAGCCGTTCCCTTCATGAACAGCACGACCTCACTGGATTTGACGATCTGCTCAATGCGTTGCTGGGTGGGGGCGGTACTGCTCATGGTGGAATCCTTCAGGTGTGGGCCGAACGGGGCCGTATCAGGTTTAAAAGGTGGTTAGCGGTCTGTTTCTCATACATGGACGCTGCAAACCGGAATGCAATTAGGCGATTATCTCGCCGTTTGATGGCCGGTGTCGGGCTGGGGTTGTCCCTGGTTCGGTTCTTATTCACCCGTCAAGCCGGCCATTGTCCGCCCGAGCAGCGTTCGATGCCCGCCAGATCCCGGCGGCTTTGAACCTGCAAAAAGCCGTGCTGGGCCAGCAGCTGGCGCACCGCATCGGCCTGGTCGTAACCGTGCTCCAGCAAAAGCCAGCCGCCGGGATGCAGGTGCCCGGGCGCTTGGCCGGCAATCTGCCTGAGGTCGTCCAGCCCGTCGTTACCTGCGGTGAGCGCCTCCAGCGGCTCGTGTACCAGGGCGGCCAAGTGCGGATCGGAACTGGCGATGTAGGGCGGATTACTGGCAATCAGGTGAAAAAGCCCGCTAACTTCCTGCAGCCAGCAACTCTGGATGAATGCCAGTTCCAGTTCCAGCCGCCGGGCATTTTCACGGGCGACGCTCAGTGCGTCAGCGCTCGCGTCCACGGCCAGGACTTGGACCTGGCGGCCAGCGGCCCGCAGGCTGTGCGCAATTGCCAGCGCAATCGCGCCGCTGCCGGTGCCCAGGTCAAGAACGCGAGGGACTGGCGGCATGCCGGGCGCTTGCAGCAGGTCCAGCGACCACTGTACCAGCGTTTCGGTGTCGGGTCTGGGCACCAGCACGCGGGCGTCCACTTGCAGCGTCAGACCGAAAAACTCTTTGTAGCCGACGATGTAGGCCAGCGGTTCGCCGCTGGCCCGGCGCAAGCTCAAGGCGAGAAATCGCTGTGCGACTTCGTCACTCAGTACGTCGGTGTCGTGCGCCAGCAGCCAGGCGCGGGCATCGCTGGGCTTGTCCAGCGCGTGCAACAGCAGCAGCTGCGCGTCCAGCCGCTCCAATCCCAGGGTTTTGGCGGCCAGCAAGGCCTGTGCGCAAGTGGGCTGGTTCATTGCAGTGTCTTGATGGTTGCTATAAAAATAATAGCTGCTAATTACCGTGGTTATTTGGGTTTAGGCTGATTTCATGCATAAAATTCATGCGGTCAATGCGCTGAGGCGTTTTCCAGTTCGGCCAGCATCTCGGCACCTCGCGCGACCTGCAGCGCCGTCACCACGTCGTCCAGGTCGCCTTCCATGATGGCCAGCAGCTTGTACAGCGTCAGGTTGATGCGGTGGTCGGTCAGGCGGCCCTGCGGAAAGTTGTAGGTGCGGATGCGGTCGCTGCGGTCGCCGCTGCCGATCAGGCCCTTGCGCATGGCCGCGTCCTTGGCGGCCTGCGCCGAGCGGTCTTTTTCGATAATGCGGGCCGACAACACCTGCAGCGCCTTGGCCTTGTTGCGGTGCTGGCTGCGGTCATCCTGGCATTCGGCCACGATGCCGGTCGGAATGTGCGTGATGCGCACCGCCGAATCGGTTTTGTTGATGTGCTGGCCACCCGCGCCGCTGGCGCGGTAGGTGTCAATCCGCAAATCAGCCGGGTTGATCTGGATCGCCACGGCTTCATCGGGTTCGGGCAGCACGGCCACGGTGCAGGCGCTGGTGTGGATGCGGCCCTGGGTTTCGGTCGCCGGCACGCGCTGCACGCGGTGGCCGCCCGACTCAAAGCGCAGCTTGCCGTAGACGCCCACGCCCATCGCATCCGGCGGGCCGTCGATGCGCAGCACCACTTCCTTGTAGCCGCCCAGTTCGCCAGGCGATTCGCTGATGACCTCGACCTGCCATCGGTTGCGCTCGGCAAACCGGGTGTACAGGCGGAACAGGTCGCCCGCAAACAAGGCTGATTCATCGCCACCCGTGCCAGCACGGATTTCGATGAACGCCGCCCGTGCGTCATCCGGGTCTTTGGGGATCAGCATCAGCTGCAGAACTTCGTCCAGCTTTGCAATATCGGCTTTGGCGGCAGCGATCTCTTCTTCGGCCATTCCAGCCATCTCGGGATCGGCTTTGGCTTCGAGCAGCATGCTTTCGGCGCTGGCCAGGTCGGCTTCGCGGCTCGTGAGTTGGCTGTATTGCGCGGCCAGCACGCTGGTTTCGGCATGTTCCCGGGTCAAGGCGCGAAAGCGCGCCAGGTCGCTCACCACGTCGCTGGCGGAGAGCAGGGCGTCCAGCTCATGCAGCCGCAGAAGCTGGCGGTCCAGGGTATGACGAAGAAACGGTTTCATGAGATGTGGGGCGCCGTGAAGGCCAAAAAATAAGGAGAACAGGCCGGCGAAGTCGCCAGCAAAGGGGCAGGCGCCGCCAGCGAGGGCAGCGGCGCCAAAGCAGTAGCCCCGGCGCTAACGCTCTTTGTGTTCTTTGGGCAACTGGCCGCGCAAAAACAGTTTGGACACGGTGTGCGCCGTGGCTTCGCGGCTTTGCGCGTCGCCAGCGTGCAGTTCGGCCAGCGCGCCGTGCAGCATTTTCTGCGTCAGGCCGCGCGTCAGTGCTTCCAGCACCGCGTCTATCGGCTCGCCTCTGGCCAGCAGTTTTTTGGCCCGAATGATCTCCTGCGCGCGCCATGCGTCGGCTTGCGCATTGAGTTGCTGGATCAGCGGCACGCTGCGCCGCTGGCCCAGCCAGTGCATGAAGTTCTGCACACCCGCATCGATGATGACCTCGGCTTGCGCTACCGCCGCCTGCCGGCTGTCCTTGCCGGTTTGCACCACATGCGCCAGGTCGTCCACGGTGTAGAGGTAAATATCGGGCAGCTCCTTGACTTCAGGCTCGATGTCGCGCGGCACCGCCAGGTCGACCATGAACATCGGGCGGTGCTTGCGCAGCTTGACCGCGCGCTCTACGGCGCCCAGGCCAATGATGGGCAAGGTGCTGGCGGTGCAGCTGATCACGGCGTCAAATTCGTGCAGGCGGCTGGGTAAATCGCCCAGGCGCATGACTTCGGCACCAAAGCGGCTGGCAAGTTTTTCGCCGCGCTCCAGCGTGCGGTTGGCAATCGCCATGGCTTTTGGGGTTTTAGCGGCAAAGTGGGTGGCCGCCAGGTCAATCATTTCACCGGCGCCGACAAACAGCACCTTGATGTCACTCAGGTCCTCAAACAGCTGGCCCGCCAGCCGCACCGAAGCCGCCGCCATGCTGATGCTGTGCGCGCCAATCTCGGTGCTGGTGCGCACTTCCTTGGCCACGGCAAAGGAGCGCTGGAACAGCTGGTGCAGCGTGGTGCCCATGGCGCCCGCGTCTTCGGCGGCGCGCACAGCATCTTTCATCTGGCCCAGAATCTGTGGCTCGCCCAGCACCATGGAATCGAGCCCGCTGGCCACCCGAAAGGCGTGGCGGGCGGCTTGGTCGCCCTGCAGGGTGTAGGCGTGCGCGCGCAGCAACTCGGGCGAGACGCCGCCGCTGTGCGCCAGCCACTCCAGCGTGTGCGTCAGATCGCTGTGGTCGCCAGCGCAGTAGATCTCGGTACGGTTGCAGGTCGACAGCAGCGCCGCTTCGGGCTGGCGTGCAAGCGACGCCCGCAGGCCACGCAAGGTCGGCTCGATCTGGTCCATGGCATAGGCGAATCGCCCGCGTAAATCGAGGGGTGCGGTGTGATGGTTTAGCCCTAAGGTCCAGACTGACATTCGCTGATTATAAAATTGAAGTCGGCAAGAAGGGGCACGGCCTCCATCAATCTCCCTTGAGGGCTTTTTTACAGGCGGCTTTCAGGCGTCTTGTCGGGTTCCCTGTCGACTTTCTAATGGCTGTCATGAGTGCTTACCTGCTGATCAACCACCTGCTCAATTTCATGGCGCCTGCTGCGCTGCTTGCTTTGCTGCTGGTGGTTTTGCCGCATCTGTTTTTTGGATTTTTCAGATCAAAAAGACAAAATATTAAATCCTGGTGGGTGCAGGCAGCTATCAATTTTGTAGTGGGTGTGC
This sequence comes from Polaromonas sp., assembly GCF_030682935.1. Classification (GTDB taxonomy): domain Bacteria; phylum Pseudomonadota; class Gammaproteobacteria; order Burkholderiales; family Burkholderiaceae_C; genus Polaromonas. The sequence goes on along the minus strand of NZ_JAUXNA010000378.1, from coordinate 12,690 downwards.
TGGTGCTGGTGGCCGGGCTGGTGTTGCTGGGCCGAGACGGAAAAATGCTCACCTATGTCGGCTTGGTACTCGCCACCGCCACCAGCCAGTGGTGGCAGCTGGGCGGCTGGAAAAAATAGCTGGCCGTCGCGAAAGCAGCTGCTCCGCGCAGGTCGCTTGATCTGGATCAATGAAATCGCTGGCTTGTCCGCGCCAGGGGGGTGACGCTCAAGACGGGCTGAAGAGATCGACCCGGTCGGTGATGATGCCGTCCGTGCCCAGCGCGATGAGGCGCTGGGCGGCCCATTCGTCATTGACGGTGTAGCTCAAGGCCCGCAATCCGGCACCCTGGGCCAGGGCCACGCTGGACGCGTCCCACAGCGCGTGGTTGCAGACCACGGCCACGCAGCCCAGCGCGCGCGCAGATTCCAGCCAGCCGGCCCACAGCGTGTCCAGCAGCAGGCCGCGCGGCAAGCCGGGGACGGCGTCGCGTGCACCTTCCAGCGCCTCGCGCGAGAAAGAGCTCAGCAGCGGCGGCAGGTCGGCACCCTGCCACAGGCGCGCCGCGTGAGCGGCCACCACCTCGCCCGTGTGCCGCTCGGTGCCGGGCGTGGGCTTGATTTCAATGTTCAGCGCATGGCCGTTGGCGCGGCAAAAGCGCGCAGCGTTGTCCAGCGTGAGCAGCGGCTCGCCGGCATAGGCGCGCGAGTGCCAGCTGCCCGCATCGAGTTGCGACAACTCAGACCAGGCATGCTCGCCGCCCACCGCGCTGGTGTTCGCCGCCAGGCGCGCGCGCGCATCGGTCGTTCGCGTGAGCGTCGCGTCATGCATGAGAAACGGCACGCCGTCGGCACTGAGTTTGGCATCGCACTCGAACATGCGGTAGCCGTGCTGCGCGCCCAGCCGGAAGGCCGCGAGCGTGTTTTCCGGCGCGAGTCGTCCGGCGCCGCGGTGCGCAATCCAGAACGGGTAGGGCCAGTGCTTGGCGGTGACTTCCAGGGGCATCTGGGTGCTCGGAGACGCGGGCCGGTGGCGGCGCCAAAAAAGAGGCCGTGTAAAAATTTTTTTGGGACAAAAGTATTCAAGCAATTTTGGGGGTTTTGGACAATCGGGGTTTTCATGAGGTCATTGGATCCCGCTCACCCCCGAATATGGCGCTGCGGTAACATAGCGCAGCAGCGCTGGAGGTCGGTCCGAAGCGGCTGTTTTTTCACAATGAACGCTCCTATTACTTTTCAAGAATTAAATGTTTTTGCGAATGACGCAAAGCATGACGAAGCCCGCATCCGCGAGATTCCCTACAACTACACCTCCTTTTCCGATCGCGAAGTCGTCATTCGCCTTCTGGGTGCAAGGGCCTGGGATCTTCTGAAACGCCTGCGCGACGAGCGGCGCACCGGCCGGTCTGCACGCATGCTGTATGAGGTGCTGGGCGATGTATGGGTGGTTCAGCGCAACCCTTATTTGCAGGATGACTTGCTGGAGAATCCCAAGCGCCGCAAATTGCTGGTGGATGCGTTGCAGCACCGCCTCTCCGAGGTTGAAAAGCGCCGAACGCCCGATGCGGACAATCAGCGCGATGCCATCGTTGGCGAGTTGCTGGAGGCCGCCCGGAGCGCGGTCAGCCGCTTTTCTGCCTCGTTTGAAGAAATGGCTGCCCTTCGTCGCCAGACGGAGCGCAAACTGCGCAAGTTGACGCTCAGGGACAACGTCAAGTTTGATGGCTTGTCACGCGTTTCGCATGTGACCGACGCGACCGACTGGCGCGTGGAATACCCCTTCGTCGTGTTGACCCCCGATACCGAAACCGAGATGGCCGGTCTGGTCAAGGCCTGCATTGAGCTGGACCTGACGATTGTTCCGCGCGGCGGCGGTACCGGCTACACCGGTGGCGCTATTCCCCTGACCTGGAAGTCGGCGGTCATCAACACCGAAAAACTCGAAGCCATGACCGAGGTAGAGATGGTGTCGCTGCCTGGCCTGGCGAATCCGGTGGCGACCGTGTGGACCGAAGCCGGCGTCGTCACGCAGCGCGTGGCCGATGCGGCCGAGCGGGGCGGTTTCGTGTTTGCGGTGGACCCGACTTCTGCTGAAGCATCCTGCATAGGCGGCAACATCGCCATGAATGCGGGCGGTAAAAAGGCCGTGCTCTGGGGCACTGCACTGGACAACCTGGCTTCGTGGCGCATGGTGACGCCCGACGCCCAGTGGCTGGAAGTGACTCGCGTGGGTCACAACCTGGGCAAGATTCACGACGCCGAAATGGCCAGTTTCGAACTCCAGTACTTTGAAGCCGACGGCAAGACCCGGGTGCGCACCGAACGGCTGGATATCCCGGGCAAGACTTTCCGCAAGGAAGGCCTGGGCAAGGACGTCACCGACAAGTTCCTGAGCGGCCTGCCGGGCATCCAGAAAGAAGGCTGCGACGGCCTGATCACCAGCGCGCGCTGGATTGTGCACCGCATGCCCGCGCACACCCGCACCGTCTGCCTGGAGTTTTTTGGCAACGCCAAAGACGCCGTGCCCAGCATTGTCGAAATCAAGGATTTCATGTTCGCCGAGCAAAAGCGCGGCGGCGCCATTCTGGCGGGCCTGGAGCATCTGGATGACCGCTACCTGCGCGCCGTGGGCTATGCCACCAAGTCCAAACGAGGCGGCCTGCCCAAGATGCTGCTGGTTGGCGACATTGCCGGAGACGACGCGGACGTGGTTGCCCGTGCCACCAGCGAAATCGTGCGCATCGCCAACTCTCGCAGCGGCGAGGGCTTTGTGGCCATCAGTCCCGAAGCGCGCAAGAAATTCTGGCTGGACCGCAAACGCACCGCAGCCATTTCCAGGCACACCAACGCCTTCAAGATCAACGAAGACGTGGTGATCCCGCTGCCGCGCATGGCCGAATACACCGACGGCATCGAGCGTATCAATATTGAATTGAGCCTGCGCAACAAGATCAGGCTGTGTGACGAGCTGGACGCGTTTTTCCGCAAGGGCAGCCTGCCTTTGGGCAAGTCGGACGACGCCAACGACATTCCTTCAGCCGAGTTGCTGGAAGACCGGGTCGCCCAGGCGCTGGAAGTGATTGCCGAAGTGCGCACCCTTTGGGCCGGATGGCTGCAGGACGTGCAAACACTGTTTCCGCAGCTGCAGGACCATACGCTGCGTGCCAGCTGGAAAACCCAGATGCGGGCCCGGCTTCAGGCCATCTTCAGCGGTGGGGCGTTTTTGCCGATTCTTGAGGAATGCAGGGCCATCCACAAGCGCGTGCTCAAGGGCCGCGTCTGGGCGGCGCTCCACATGCATGCCGGTGACGGCAACGTGCACACCAACCTGCCGGTCAACAGCGATGACTATGAAATGCTGCAAACCGCCCATGAAGCGGTCGCGCGCATCATGGTGCTGGCGCGCTCACTCGACGGCGTGATTTCCGGCGAGCACGGCATAGGCATCACCAAACTCGAATTCCTGACCGACGAGGAACTGCGTCCCTTCACCGAATACAAGCAGAAGGTCGATCCGGAAGGCCGCTTCAACAAAGGCAAGCTGCTACGGAATCAGGAGCATCTGGCGCTGAATGGAAAAGCACTGCCGGCCGATTTGACCAATGCCTACACGCCGAGCTTCGGCCTCATGGGCCATGAGTCGCTGATCATGCAGCAGTCCGACATTGGCGCGATCGCCGACAGCGTGAAGGACTGCCTGCGCTGCGGCAAATGCAAGCCGGTGTGTGCCACGCATGTGCCGCGTGCCAACCTGCTGTACAGCCCGCGCAACAAGATCCTGGCGACCTCGCTGCTGATCGAGGCCTTCCTGTACGAGGAGCAGACCCGGCGCGGCATCAGCATCAAGCACTGGGAAGAGTTTGAGGATGTGGCCGACCATTGCACGCTGTGCCACAAGTGCCTGAGCCCTTGCCCGGTGGATATCGATTTTGGCCAGGTGTCCATGAATATGCGCAACTTGCTGCGCAAGATGGGCCAGAAGTCCTTCAGGCCGGGCAACGCCGCTGCCATGTTTTTTCTCAATGCGAGCAATCCGCAAACCATCAAGTTCATGCGCAGCGCCATGGTCGACGTCGGCTTCAAGGCCCAGCGTCTGGCCAGCGACTTGCTGCGCGGCCTGGCGCGCAAGCAGACGGCCAAGCCCCCGGCCACGGTCGGCAAAGCACCGCTCAAAGAGCAGGTGATTCACTTCATCAACAAGAAAATGCCGGGCGGCCTGCCCAAGAAGACCGCGCGGGCCTTGCTCGATATTGAAGACAAGGATTACGTGCCCATCATCCGTAATCCGAAGAACACCACGGCTGAAACCGAAGCGGTGTTTTATTTCCCGGGTTGCGGGTCTGAGCGGCTGTTTTCCCAGGTGGGCCTGGCAACGCAGGCCATGCTGTGGCATGCCGGCGTGCAGACCGTGCTGCCGCCGGGCTACCTGTGCTGCGGCTATCCGCAGCGCGGCAGCGGCGATCTGGACAAGGCCGACAAGATCATCACCGACAACCGGGTGCTGTTCCACCGTGTGGCCAACACCCTTAATTACCTGGACATCAAGACCGTGGTGGTCAGTTGCGGCACCTGCTACGACCAGCTGCAGGGCTATGAGTTCGAGAAGATTTTCCCGGGCAGCCGCATCATTGATATTCACGAGTACCTGCTGGAAAAAGGCATCACGCTGCGGACCGATGAACCTGGCAAGGGCTATCTTTACCATGATCCTTGCCACAGCCCGATGAAGCTTCAGGAGCCGATGAAGACCGTCAAGGCCTTGCTCGGCGACAACGTCCTCAAAAACGAGCGCTGCTGCGGCGAATCGGGCACGCTGGGCGTGACGCGGCCCGATATTTCGACCCAGATCCGCTTTCGCAAGGAAGAGGAACTTCGAAAAGGCGAAGCCGACCTGCGGGCTTCGGGCGCCTTGGGCGACAAGGAAAACGTCAAGATACTGACCAGCTGCCCGAGTTGCCTGCAAGGCCTGTCGCGCTACGGCGACGACATGAAAAATGGCTTGCTGGAGGCCGATTACATCGTGGTGGAAATGGCCAACCAGATCCTGGGCAAGGAATGGCTGCCGGCTTATGTGGACGCGGCCAACCATGGCGGTATCGAACGGGTTCTGGTTTAAGCGGCCATGGACGCCGACACTTGTCCCCTGTGTGAAACCGACGGCGGCCTGCTGGTTTTTCGCAACGAGCAGCTGCGCATCATCCAGGCCAGCGAGGCGGGTTTTCCGGCGTTTTATCGCGTGGTCTGGAACCCGCATGTGGCCGAGTTTTCCGATCTCTCGCCGGCTGAACGCGAGACCTGCATGAACGCCGTCGTGACGGTGGAGCGGGTACTGCGTGCCCAGTTGCAGCCCCGCAAGATCAACCTGGCGGCGCTGGGCAACATGGTGCCCCATCTGCATTGGCATGTGATTGCCCGCTTCGACTGGGACAGCCATTTTCCGGCGCCGGTCTGGAGCGCGCCGCAGCGCCCGCTGGAGGTGGAAAAGCTGGCGTTGCTGGCAGCGCGCTGCCGGGATGTCAACCGGCTGATGGCCGAAGAACTGGCGCGTTGACGCGCCCGAATTGTTTATTTTTCTGAAAGTGATTTATCACCATGGCAGGTCTTCAAGCAGGCGCACCGACGCCCACGGCACTGACGCTTCACAGCCAGTCGCGTATTCTCGAAATCGTTTTTTCGGACGGCGCCCAATTCCGGATTCCGTTTGAGCTGATGCGTGTTTACTCACCGTCCGCAGAAGTGCAGGGCCATGGTCCGGGGCAAGAGGTATTGCAGACCGGCAAGCGCGAGGTGAATGTGGTGGAGCTGGAGCCCACCGGCAATTACGCGGTCAAGCCGGTTTTCTCCGATGGTCATGAAAGTGGCATTTTCTCCTGGGACTACCTGTACTTCCTGGGGTCGGAGCAAAGCCGCTTGTGGGACGACTACACGCGGCGGCTTGAGGCGGCCGGCCAGAACCGTGACGCGCTCATGATCGACGCGAGTGCGCATGCCTGTGGCAATCACTGAGGTTATCCCGAGAATATTCCCCGTATCCGTCGCTTCAGGCGAGGTGAAACAGCGACGGGTCATTGTTGTTTTTCCAACATAAAATTTGGCAATACCCCGCACCTCCACAGGGGTGTCGCAATCAATCCGGGCTTTGCCCTCTAGCATCCACTTTATGACCAGAACCCATTTCGGCTTTGAATCAGTTGACGAGCAGGACAAGGCCCGTCGCGTTCGCGGCGTGTTCGACTCCGTAGCCCCCAAGTACGATGTCATGAACGACTTGATGTCGATGGGACTGCACCGGGCCTGGAAGGCCTACACCGTGCTGGTGGCCAACGTCAAAGAGGGCCAGCAGGTGCTGGACATCGCGGGCGGCACGGGTGACCTGTCGCTGGCGTTCGCGCCCAAGGTGGGCGCCAGCGGGCGTGTCGTGCACACCGACATCAATGAAGCGATGCTCAGGGAAGGGCGCAACCGGCTGCTGGATGCCGGTGTGAGCCTGCCGACGCTGGTGTGTGATGCTGAGAAATTGCCGTTTCCCGATGCCAGTTTTGACCTGGTCACGGTGGCTTTCGGGCTGCGCAACATGACGCACAAGGAAGATGCGCTGCGCGAGATGAACCGGGTGCTCAAGCCTGGCGGCAAGCTGCTGGTGCTCGAGTTTTCCAAAGTGGCCAAGCCGCTGGAGAAAATTTATGACTGGTATTCCTTCAAGGTATTGCCCAAGATCGGCAAACTGGTGGCCAATGACGATTCAAGCTACCAGTACCTGGCCGAGTCGATTCGCATGCATCCCGGGCAGGAAGAGCTGAAAGCCCTCATGCGCAATAGTGGTTTTGGTCATGTGGACTATCACAACATGGCAGGCGGCGTGGTGGCGTTGCATGTTGGAATCAAGTGTTAATTTTAAATAGAGGAGACGTTATGAGACTTTGGTCTGGAATTCTGGCTGCTGTATTGACAGCAGGCATGCTTTTGGCGGGCTCGCCCGCAGAAGCTAAACGCATGGGGGGCGGCAGCTCGATCGGCCGGCAATCGACCAACGTGACGCCGCGCCAGGCGACGCCGCCAACCCAGAACGCAGCACCAGCAGCCGGTGCTGCTGCAGCGCCCAAGAAACCCTGGGGCGCGATGCTCGGTGGCCTGGCTGCAGGTCTGGGGCTGGCCTGGCTGGCGTCGTCGCTGGGCCTGGGTGGCGCCTTCGGTCAGATCATCATGTTTGCCTTGCTGGCGCTGGTGGTCATGGTGGTGATCGGTTTTGTCATGCGCAAGCTCAAAGGCGGGGCGGCAAACAGTCCCGGTGCAACACGCACCCAGCCGCCGTTTGCTTTTCAGGGCGCAGGAAGTGCCGATACGCCCAAGAGCTACAGCCCTGCAAATGTAGGCAATGACGCGTCAGCCCGTCCGTGGGAGCGCAGCAGCATGGCCTTTGATGCCAACAAGAGCGAATCCGCAGCATCCGCCGGAGGGTCCGTCATCGGGTCGGCATTGCTGGGGGCCCAGACTTGGGGTGTGCCTGCAGGGTTTGATACCGAGGGTTTCCTCAAGGCCTGCAAAGCCAATTTCGTGACGCTGCAAGACGCCTGGGACCATTCCGACATCCAGAGCTTGCGCGCCATGATGACGGACGACATGTTGGCGCAGATCAAAACGCAGTTGGCGGACCGCGAATCGCACACCGGCGGCGTGCCCAATAAAACCGAGGTCGTGATGATCGATGCACAGCTGCTGGGCATTGAAGAGTTGAGCGACGTCTACATGGCCAGCGTGGAGTTCTCCGGCATGATCCGTGAAGACGCCTCTGCAGGCGCCAGCCCTTTCCGCGAAGTCTGGAACATGACCAAGCCCCGCGTCGGCAGCGGCGGCTGGCTGGTGGCTGGCGTGCAAGCGCTGCAGTGAGCTGATTCATGCTGGCGGGGCGCGTGGGCGCTTTCCCGCTGGCGCGCGCCGCAAGGGTATGGGCATCAACAGCTTCTACGGGATGCTGAAGTCTACAAAGTGACGGGGAAGTGACGGACGTGCGGAGGGAAAAGCTTTTTTTATCCTGCAAAATCGGGGGCTTATGAATAACACGTCCCCTTTTCCCTCCCTGGCGTCCATCGCCGGCCGTTTTCAGCCACCCGCCTGGGTGGTGGATGAAGGGCAGCAGCGTCTGGTGCTGTTTCTAAACCATGTCCTGATGCAGGAAAAGCAGGCCCAGGAGCGGCTTTTGCGTCAAAAAGGTCGCGTGGTTCATATCCAATGGGGCGTGTTCGCGCTTTATCTGGTCGTCACCCCGGCGGGTCTGGTAGACCGCGCGCCACCTGCCACAAAGCCTGACCTGCTGCTGTCGGTGGCCAGCGCTTCACCCCTCGTGCTGGTGCAGTCGGTATTGGCCGGCAAACCCCCTCCGGTCAAGATTGACGGCGACGTGCAATTGGCCGCCGAGTTGGGATGGCTGGCCGAAAATCTCCGCTGGGATGCGGAAGAAGATCTGTCCCGCCTGGTCGGTGATGCGCCCGCCCATGCGCTGGCCGATGTGGCCGGGCGTTTGCTGAGCGGCCTGAAGCAGTTTCTGGTTCAGGGGCCACTCACTCCGGCATCAACCTCGTCCTCGTTTTCAAGCCCCGCGCCCGAACGCAGCGCCGGGCCGCCCCAAGCAAGTTCCGCCCCCTCGGGGGGCAGCGCAGTACGCGAAGCGACCAGCGTGGGGGCAAGTGAACGCAGCGCCGGGCCGCCCCAGGCAAGTTCCGCCCCCTCGGGGGGCAGCGCCGCACGCGAAGCGACCAGCACGGGGGCCGGCGACAGCCGCTCAGAATCCGAAGCGACCAGCGTGGGGGCCAGTTCCACCACGAAGGCCTCTGCATGACCCGGATATTCAGGGGCTTTTTCATCGTCTGGACGGTGCTGCGCTTCGGTCTTGACGAGCTGGTGCTGTCGAGCTTTGAAAAGCCCTGGATCCGTGTCTTGACCCGCATCGTCTCAACAGGGCGAAATCTGAAGGCCCCGCGCGGCGAGCGACTGCGCGAGGCGCTTGAAAGGCTGGGTCCGATTTTCGTCAAGTTCGGGCAGGTGATGTCAACGCGCCGGGACTTGTTGCCACCGGATATCGCGGACGAGCTGGCACGGCTTCAGGACCGTGTGCCGCCCTTCGATTCCATCGTTGCCGTTGCCATCATTGAAAAGGCCTTTGGCCGGCCGCTGGATCGCATCTTTGCAACCTTTGAGCACAAGCCCGTGGCCAGCGCCTCGATTGCCCAGGTTCACTTCGCCACCCTGCCCGATGGCCGCGAGGTGGCGGTCAAGGTGTTGCGGCCCAATATGCGGCCTGCGATTGAAAAAGACCTGGCACTGATGCGCATGATGGCTGGCTGGGTGGAGCGCTCATCGGCCGATGGCAAACGCCTCAAGCCGCGCGAAGTTGTGGCGGAGTTTGATAAATACCTTCATGACGAGCTCGATCTGGTGCGCGAGGCGTCCAATGCCGCGCAACTGCGCCGCAATATGCAGAGCCTGAATCTCGTGATGATTCCGGAGATGTTTTGGGACTACTGCATGCCCGATGTCATGGTGATGCAGCGCATGGAAGGGGTGCCTATCGGCCAGACCCAGCGCCTGCGCGATGCGGGTGTGGACATGAAAAAGCTGGCGCGCGACGGCGTGACCATTTTTTTCACCCAGGTGTTTCGTGACGGATTTTTCCATGCCGACATGCACCCGGGTAATATCCAGGTCAGCCTGGCACCGGAAACATTCGGGCGCTATATTTCGCTCGATTTCGGGATTGTGGGCACCCTCACCGAGGTCGACAAAGAATACCTGGCGCAAAATTTCAGTGCTTTTTTCCAGCGCGACTACAAGCGCGTTGCCGAGCTGCATATCGAGTCGGGCTGGGTGCCTGCCAAAACCCGCGTGGACGAGCTGGAGGCGGCCATCCGCACCTGCTGTGAGCCCTACTTCGACCGTCCCCTGAAGGAGCTTTCGCTCGGGATGGTGCTGATGCGGCTATTCCAGACCTCGCGCCGTTTTCAGGTGGAAATCCAGCCACAACTGGTGCTGCTGCAAAAAACCCTGCTCAACATTGAAGGCTTGGGACGCGAGCTTGATCCGGACCTTGACCTCTGGAGCACTGCCAAGCCTTTTCTTGAACGGTGGATGCTGGAGCAGGTGGGCCCCGAAAAACTGCTGGCTCAGCTCAAGGCCGAAGCGCCCACCTATGCCAAGCTGTTGCCTGGCTTGCCGCGGTTGCTGACGCAGTATCTGAAATCGCCGCCGGGCATCAACCGCCGTGAGCTGGACGAATTGCTGGCCGAGCAAAAGCGGACCAATAAACTGCTGCAAGGCCTGATTTATGGCGGATTGGGATTTGTGCTGGGGCTGATGGTGATGCAGTGGGTGTTCAGGGTTCGCGTGTTCTGAAGCGGGACTTTGCCAAGTTACGCGCTCCTGCTGGATGGGCAACGCCGCCAGGCTGATGGCGCGGGGCAAGCCCTATAATTGCAGGCTTTGCGCCGCCAGGCATTTTGCAGGCGGAAAATCCCAAGACAGAACCTCTAGCCCTATGCCTATTTACGCCTATAAATGCGAGTCCTGCGGGTTCGCCAAGGACGTCTTGCAAAAAATGTCGGATGCGCCCCTGACGGATTGCCCGCAATGCGGAACACCCAGCTTCAAGAAACAGGTCACGGCAGCCGGCTTTCAGCTCAAGGGCTCGGGCTGGTATGTGACTGATTTCCGGGGCGGCGACAGCAAGCCGCAGGCTTCAAAACCTGCTGATGCAAAAGCATCAGAGGCGGGCGGTTCAGACGGCAAAACGTCGGATTCCGGCAGCGCGCCTGCTCCTGCCAGCGCTGCTGCCGCAGCAGCCCCCGCATCCACGCCTGCAGCGCCCGCCAGCAAGGGTGCCAGCGGCGACTCTTCCACCAAAGTTTAGTGATGAGCTCCATTCGCCGATGGCTTCTGTCCGGACTGCTGGTGCTGGTGCCTCTGGCGATCACCTTGTTTGTACTCGACTGGATTGTTGGCGTGCTGGATCAGACCTTGCTGATCCTTCCCGTTGCCTGGCATCCAGACCGGCTGCTGGGTTTGCACATTCCCGGTTTTGGCGTGCTGCTGACGCTGGTGATTGTGTTGTTGATGGGCGCCATCGCCAGCAATTTCCTGGGAAAAAAGCTGGTGCTTCTGGGCAATGCGCTGCTGAGCCGGATTCCCATCGTGCGGTCCATCTACTCCAGCGTGAAGCAGGTGTCCGACACGGTGTTTTCAGAAAACGGCCACGCTTTTCGCAAGGCGCTGCTGGTGCAGTGGCCGCGCGAAGGCGTCTGGACCATTGGTTTTCTGACCGGGTTGCCGGGCGGCGATGTGGTCAACCATCTGCCCGGCGACTACCTGAGTGTCTACGTCCCGACGACGCCCAACCCCACCGGCGGCTATTTCGTGATGCTTAAGAAGTCCGAGTGCATTGAACTCAAAATGAGTGTTGACCAGGCTCTGACCTATGTCATTTCCATGGGCGTTGTTGTTCCCTCCCGGCCCGCCGCCCCACCCCTGAATCCGCCCCTGTAAAAGGCTAGATTGCATCACTGCGCAACAGGCGCTGAAAGTTCGAGTATTTTATGGCTATCGCTGAAACACAAGTTGCTCCCATGCGTTCAAACTATTGCGGTCTGGTGACCGAGAGCCTGATGGGCCAGAGCGTCAGCCTGTGCGGCTGGGTGAATCGCCGGCGCGACCATGGCGGCGTGATTTTCATTGATCTGCGTGACCGCGAAGGTTACGTGCAGGTGGTGTGCGACCCCGACCGTGCCGACATGTTCACCACCGCCGAAGGCGTGCGCAACGAATTCTGCGTGCAGATCAAGGGCCTGGTGCGCGCCCGCCCTGAAGGCACGACCAACGACAGCCTGAAAAGCGGCAAGGTCGAAGTGCTGTGCCATGAGCTGATTGTGCTCAACCCCAGCGTCACGCCGCCGTTCCAGCTCGACGACGACAACCTGTCGGAGACGACGCGCCTCACGCACCGCGTGCTGGACCTGCGCCGCTCCTACATGCAGAACAACCTGATGCTGCGTTACCGCGTGGCCATGGAAACGCGCAAGTTTCTCGATGCCAATGGTTTCATCGACATTGAAACCCCGATGCTGACCAAGAGCACGCCCGAGGGCGCGCGCGACTACCTCGTGCCCAGCCGCGTCAATGAAGGCCAGTTTTTTGCCCTGCCGCAAAGCCCGCAGCTGTTCAAACAGTTGCTGATGGTGGCCGGCTTTGACCGCTATTACCAGATCACCAAGTGCTTTCGCGACGAAGATTTGCGCGCTGACCGCCAGCCTGAATTCACGCAGATCGATATCGAGACGTCCTTCCTGGGCGAGCAGGAAATCCGCGACATGTTCCAGGGCATGATCAGCAACATCTTCAAGACCGTGCTGAACACCGACCTGGGCGACTTTCCGGTCATGGCGTACGCCGATGCCATGCACCGCTTCGGCTCGGACAAACCCGACCTGCGCGTGAGCATGGAGTTCACCGAACTGACCGATGTCATGGCCGATGTGGACTTCAAGGTCTTCAGCGCGCCGGCCACCACGCCGGGCGGCCGCGTGGTGGCGCTGCGTGTGCCGGGCGGCTCCGAGATGAGCCGCGGCGAGATCGACGGTTACACCGAGTTCGTCAAGATCTACGGCGCCAAGGGGCTGGCCTGGATCAAGGTCAACGACGTGAGCAAGGGCCGCGACGGCTTGCAAAG
>NZ_JAUXNA010000345.1 GCF_030682935.1 Polaromonas sp. | reverse complement strand
CCACGCCCGCAATGCCCATGGCAATGCCGATGGGCACGCGCACCGCCATCAGCGCAAACATGCCCACAAAGCCCAGCAGGGCCACCAGATCAGTCAGGGGCGGAAGCATGAATCAGGGCTGCCGGGGCAGCTGGAATGGGTTGCAGGGGGTCGAAACGCACATGCTTGATACGCGTGCGGTGCCATGTGTACACCAGATGGATGTAACCATCGCGGCTTTGCAGCAAATAAGGGTATGAAAATTCCTGCAGGCAGTTGTCTGCGCTGCAAAGCTGTCGCTTGGCGCTGGCAACATAGATTTTTATCTGCGCTTCGCTGGCCCCGTGCGCCTTGAGTTCGCTACCCAGCAAACGTTCATAGTCGCCCGGCGAAGGACGTGTTTTCGGGGTGGCGGACGACTCCACAATCCACGGCTGCGCGCCCTTAAAACTGCCCCCGGTACTCGACGACAACAGCGCAAGCGTTTCACGGTCTTTGGGCGCCGGATTCAAGGCCAGCCACTGCACGCCGGTTCGGGACACGACCCCGGCCAACGCTGAATCAGGGTTCGGCCAAGTGCTGGCATGGCTTGACAACCAGGTCTTGCCAGCATTCTCCGTCGCGGATGCCATCAGGACCTTGGCTTTGCCCGAGCGCATGTAGATTTGCGCCTGTTTCGGACCGGCTACCAACACCACCGGTTGCAGGCTGCCCTGGCTGCCGGGGATACGGACTTTGTCGACCACCTGCCCTTGCGGATTGATCCGCAGCACTTCAGCAAATTTTGTCACGAACTCATGATAGGTCGGCAACCCGGTCTGGCCATCCTGGTAGGCGATGGGCGCCCCTTTGACCAGTGTGCTGATATTGAGGAAAGGCGACGTCACCAGTCGACGGGGCTCGCTCCAGGTGGCCCCGTCGTCCATGGAGCGGGTCCAGGCAATGGAACTGCCAGCCCATCCGCCCAGGGAAACATTGACCATCCAGAGGTGGAGCGATCCATCGGGCGCGCGGGCGATCACCGGATTGCCCAGTTTTTTGACGTAGCGCCAAAGCCCTTGCTGAATTCGCTGCCGGTCGAAAATCACACTTTCCTCACCCCAGCGCAAGCTCGCTGCATCCATCACAGCGCTTCGGATGGAAACGTCTCCCGCACCTTCGCGGGAGCCTGAAAACCAGACCGCCCGCAAGCGGCCGTCATTCAACTCGACGATGGAAGCGGCATGCACGGCCAGGCCTGGTGCAGCGGAGACAAAATTTGCGTCGAACCGGAAGTTGCTGCCACGCGACTGCCGCTGCAGACTTGCGGTTGAAGAATATTTGGTGGCATCGTTCGGGGCGCTTGCCGACGATGCACCCTGCTGGGTCACCGGCACAAAGGTCGCAGCAGGCGAGCGGTTAAACGTTTTCCACCCGGCCAATGCAAACGCCGTCAGCAACAAGAGGGCCGTAACACGATCCACTCGGGCCATCGGACCAGTTTGTCTGAAGTTCAAGCGGCCACCTGTCGCCTGTCAGGGCCGGGCTGACGCAGTGCTGCAATCATCTCAGTACGTGAGAAGAACGGAACCCCACGTAAAACCGCCACCCACGCCCTCAAGCATGAGGGTATCGCCCTTCTTAACTTTTCCGCTGCGCACGGATGCATCCAGCGCAAGCGGGATGGATGCCGCAGACGTGTTGCCATGCTGGTCAAGCGTGACGATCACCTTCTCCAGCGGAATCTTCAGCTTCCTGGCAGTACTCTGCATGATGCGGAGATTGGCCTGGTGGGGGATCATCCAGTCGATATCTGCTTCGGTCATGTTCGCTTTGGTCAGGGTGGCACGGGCCGTGCTCTCGAGCAGACCCACAGCCAGCTTGAACACGGCCTGCCCGTCCATTTTCAGGAAAGGGTCGCCCAGTGTCTGACCGCCCGATACATGGCCGGGTACGCACAAGATACCGACATGCTTGCCGTCAGCGTGCAGGTCGCTGGCAAGGATGCCGGGGGTGTCGGACGCTTCGAGCACCACCGCGCCCGCGCCATCGCCGAACAGCACGCAGGTAGTCCGGTCTGAAAAATCCAGAAGACGCGAAAACACTTCGGCGCCTATCACCAGCGCCTTCGTGGCTGAACCGGTTTTGATCATGGCGTCGGCCACGGTCAATGCAAAGATGAATCCACTGCAAACAGCCTGGACATCAAAGGCAGGACAACCGGCAATACCCAGCTTGTTTTGCAAAATGCACGCCACCGACGGGAACACCATGTCCGGCGTTGACGTCGCAACAATGATGAGATCAATGTCCGAGGGCAGCAAGCCGGCCGCTTCCAGTGCATTTTTTGCAGCCTCTACGCCAAGATCGCTACTGGAAACATCGGGTCCGGCGAAATGGCGGGCCTGAATGCCCGTGCGCGCCACAATCCATTCGTCGGAGGATTCAACCCCCTTGGTGGCCAGTTCGGCAGCCAGTTCGGCGTTGGTCAGTCGGCGCGGTGGCAAATAGCTACCAGTGCCGGTAATACGTGAGTAACGGGTCATGAATTAATGTGCCGGAGTTGAAACGGGTGAGTCGACTGCCATCGAAAAAGCCGCAGGCGCCACACTGAGCGACGGCGCCCCTCGTGCCGCGACCAGCAAAGGAGCGGCATGGGCAATGCGTTCGCGAACTCTCTCAAGCAAGTTGTTCCGAGCCGCATCATAAGCCCGATTAAGCGCCCGCTCAAACGCAAACGCATCTGCGGAACCATGACTCTTGAACACCAGGCCCTGCAGGCCCAGCAGTGCAGCCCCGTTGTAACGACGATGGTCAACGCGATTTTTAAATGCAGTTAACACCGGATAGGCGACGATAGCTGCAATTTTTGTAAATATATTGCGAGAAAATTCCGCCTTGATAAAGCTGCCGATCATGCTGGCCAAACCTTCGCTGGCCTTGAGCGCCACATTCCCCACAAAGCCGTCGCACACCACAATATCTGTCGTGCCCTTAAAAATATCATTACCCTCGATATTTCCATAGAAATTCAGATCGCCGGAATTAGACGCCGATCGCAACAATTTTCCGGCTTTTTTGATCACTTCGCTGCCTTTTATCGCCTCTTCGCCGATATTCAGCAAACCGACACTGGGCGCAGGATTGTTGCCGATGGCCGCGACCAGCGCCGACCCCATCACCGCGAACTGCAGTAAGTGCTCTTCGGTGCAGTCCACATTGGCCCCCAGATCCAGCACGGTGGTGGCACCACCCGTCGCGTTGGGCAACTGCGAAGCGATGGCTGGCCGATCGATACCCTCGACGGTTTTGAGTACATAGCGGGCTATAGCCATCAGGGCGCCGGTATTGCCGGCCGACACGGCAACCTGGGCAACACCCTCCTTGACCAGATTTATCGCCACCCGCATCGACGAATTTTTCTTTCGCCGCAGGGCAATATCCAGGGGATCATCCATCGTGACGACCTCACTGGCGGCAACTATCTGGCAGCGGGCGTGTGATTGCAGCTGGGCATGCAAGGGATGCGCAGCCAAGACCTCCGGCAGCCCCACCAGCATCAGCGAAGCCTCTGGATGCGCATCCAGAAAAGCCAGGCAAGCCGGGAGCGTAACGGCGGGACCGACATCCCCGCCCATGGCGTCGACAGCAATCCTGATCATAAGAAGACCGGTGCAGTCAAGTATTTGACTTTTGGAAAAAGAAAGGCCCGCAGGATGAGTGCGGGCCAGTGCTTAAAGCGCGAAATCAGGCTTCAGATTTGGTTTTCAACACTTTGCGACCACGGTAAAAACCGGTGGGGCTGATGTGGTGACGCAGATGGATTTCGCCGGTGGTGGACTCCACAGCAATACCCGGCACGTTCAGTGCATTGTGCGAGCGGTGCATACCGCGCTTGGAAGGTGACTTTTTGTTTTGCTGGACGGCCATAATTCGCTCCTGACGGGATGCAGTGTTGGTAAATTACGCACCAAATTTCGGATTCTGGTGACTGGACTCCTGTATTAATCAACAAGAGGCAGCACACTACATTGGTACGCGAAGCCTCAGATTATAGCGTGAGACTGAGCCGCTTTTATCCAGACTGATTCACCCGACTCATGGGCTGCGCCAACGCGCACCCATCGACGCTGAAAATCAGCCTTGATTCGCTCATTTTTCTTTTTTAAGCTGCGCCAGCAACGCAAAGGGATTCGGTTTCTCATTCGCTTCGCCCGCCAGCGCATCCTCGCCAGCCCGCAGCACGGGGGCCTCCGGGCACTCGTCGTGCATGGGCACCAGCGGCAGCGCCATCAGCAACTCGTCTTCCAGCACGGCAAGCAGATCAAACTGCGGCGCCATGACCAGCAGGTCTTCTTCTGACGCGTCGTCTTCGGCCATGGCGACCTCTTCGCTGGCCACAAAGCGGTACCACTGATCCACTTCCAGCGGCGTCAGCACAACACCCATGCATCGCTGACAAGTCAGCGGAAACGCCACTTTGGCCTGCAGGTGCAGCCACAACTGGTCGTCGGCACCGGCACAGGGTCGCAGCTCGGCCCGGGCCTGCCAATGCACGGCCGAATCGGGCTGAAGGTCTTGCGCCTCTTGCGCAAGACGCTCCATGTTTTGTAGCAAAGTGCTGGCGATGAAGGGCACGCCCTCCTGGGCAAGGGCCTGTATGTTGAGCCGCGTGGCTTGAAGAGATCTGGTCATGTGTGCAGTGTAAGAGAATCAGGGCATGAACCCTGAAACCTCACTGGTCGCCGCACCACCTAAAACCCGCGCCTTAGTACTGGGCTCGACCTCGCGCTACCGCTGCGAACTGCTGCAGCGCCTGCAAATTCCGTTTACCATCGCCGCGCCCGAGGTGGACGAGACCCCGTTGCCTGGAGAAACCCCTCGCGGCCTGGCCGAGCGCCTGGCCTTGGGCAAGGCGCGTGCGGTTGCGAGCAACTTCCCCCAAGCTGTTGTCATTGGCGCCGACCAGGTAGCCGACCTGAATGGCCTGCCACTGGGCAAACCAGGCACCCATGAACGGGCGGTGGAGCAATTGCGCCAGATGCGGGGCCAGACTGTGGTTTTTCAGACTGCGCTGGCAGTGGTGTGCCTCGAAAGCGGGTTTGAGGAGAGCAGCCTGGCCGCAGTTCGGGTGAGGTTTCGCGATTTGACGGACTTCGAGATTGAAAACTACCTGCGCGCCGAGCAACCCTATGACTGCGCCGGCAGCGCCAAAAGCGAAGGCCTGGGCATTGCGTTGCTCGAATCAATTGAAAGCGATGACCCCACCGCACTGGTCGGACTACCCCTGATCCGCACCTGCAAAATGATCCAGGCAGCCGGCGTGGTCCTGCTGGGTAACCAGGAGGTCTCAGCATGAGCAGCATCACAAAAGGAAAACTCTACCTGGTTCCAGCTCCGCTTGATTTCGGCTGCGACATAGAAGCCCCGCTTCAAGACGTGATGCCTTTAGGCACGCTGCAGATCGCGGCCCGTCTGTCCTGCTGGATTTGCGAGAACGCAAAAAGTACGCGTGCCTATTTAAAACGTATCAACGAACTGCAGCCCCTGGCCAATCCGGTGCAGATGCAACAAATTCAGGAACTCCCACGGGAGGTTCACAAAAAAGGAGACCACACCGGCAATTTTGACGCGCGCCCCCTGCTCGCGCTAGCGATGGAAGGGCGCGACATGGGCCTGGTCAGCGAAGCGGGCATGCCCGCCATTGCCGATCCGGGCTCTTCGGTCGTGCGTGCCGCGCATGACCTCGGCCTGCAGGTGGTGCCGCTGACGGGACCCATGTCGCTGATGCTGGCGCTGGCCGCGAGCGGACTGAACGGCCAGAACTTCGCATTTGTCGGCTACCTGCCGCAAGACGCAGGCGGCCGCTCCCAGCGCATCCGGGAACTGGAGTCGCTGGCGCTGAAAACCGGCCAGACCCAGCTCTTCATTGAAACACCCTACCGCAACGCCGCCCTGCTGCAGGCGCTGCTGCAAACGCTTCAGGGCAATACCCGGCTGGCGCTGGGCTGCGGCCTGACGATGGACAAGGGCGTGTGCCGCAGCGCGCAGGTGAGCATCTGGAAGCGCGACAAGCCCGCTGTCCCGCTGGATCTGCCTACCGTGTTCTGTATTGGCCGCTGAGCCGCCATCGCCCATAAAAAACCCGCAGGCTGCGTAATGCCAGTCAGTTAAGAACTGACTGGCATTTTTCTTGGGTATTTGGAAGCCCTGTGCTTGACAACTCTGGGGCAAGTGCGGGGTCGCCGCGGCGGCAAAAGAAAAATGGCGGCT
>NZ_JAUXNA010000003.1 GCF_030682935.1 Polaromonas sp. | reverse complement strand
CACCGCACGGTCCAGCCCTACGGCCTGCTGCACGGCGGCGTGTCGGTCGTGCTGGCCGAAACGCTGGGGTCTTGCGGCGCGGCCTATGCGGCCCCCGCAGGCCACCGCGCTGTCGGGCTGGACATCAACGCCAACCACCTCAAGGGCGTCACCAGCGGCTGGGTCACTGGCATCACGCGCCCCGTGCATATAGGCCGCAGCACCCAGGTCTGGCAGATCGAACTGACCAACGAAGCGGGTGAGCTGACCTGCGTGTCGCGCATCACGATGGCGGTGCTGGCGCCAAAATAATGGTCAAATCGGGCCTCAGCCCTTGCTATACAGGCGTTAGTAGCTATTACTTTTGTAGCTATCAGGAAATTTCAAGGTGCTGCAGGCTGACTCAACCATCTCCTTTCTGTAGCGCAGGCGCGAGATTTCGACCATCAAGTTTTTAGGACCGCCATTGTCAGCAGATTCAAAAGTTCGTCCAGAACGGCGATTCGGGACCGCGCCTCGTCCAGCACGTCGCGGCTGAAATGCCGCAGGACGGCCGCATCCGACGCTGCGGCGCCAAACCGGGCTGAAAAATCCTGCTTCAGCTGCGCGGTCATCCGGCCTTGCACTGGTGCGCGGTGCAGTTGCAGCAACACTGCCTCAAGGCAGGGCTGGCAAGGCATCACATGAATCTTGGCCTTGCGGGCCACCGCGCGGGTCTTGTCGTTCCAGTCGGTGTCTGTGTCCAGCAGCGCCGCCTTCACGTCATACGCCGCATTGCGCGACTGGCGGAACGCGAAGTCCACCACATGCGCTGCCCCCTTGCCGCGTGCGTTCTTAATCGTCACCACGACGCCCGAGCTACGCTGCACATAAAGCCCTTTGAGGTGCTGCATGAACTGAAGCTCTGCATCGCCTTCTCCCACCAACAGTACCGTGCGCGCCACCTGGCGCGGTGTGGTGTTGCGCCTCATAGCTGCGGCACAGCGCCATAGGCACCCGCCATGTACTTTGCGTAGAAGTTGTCGTCACTGCGGATGCCTTCCACCGTGTCGAGCCGCCAGGCGCTGCTCTCGTTGTTCGCGTCTTTTTCCACCAGCATCACCTGCGACTTGTGAACGATGTTCAGCACCTCCATCGCATGGCAGGTGAACAACAACTGGCCGCCGTGCGGGTTGGTTGCCGGGTTGGCAAACAGGTCCAGAATGGGCTCCAGCATGTGCGGATGCAGGTCGTTTTCGAACTCGTCAATCACGGCCAAACCACCCACCTGCAACACCGGCAACAAACGATGCAGCAGCACCAGCGCGCCTTGTGTACCGCTGGATTCGAGCTTGAAAGGCAGTTCAAACTGCGCACCGTTCGCCGCACGGTGAATGCCAAATGGCAACCAGAACTTTTCTTTTTTGCCGTCGGACAACACCGTTTCCAGCTCGCGCACCTGCACATCGCTCAAGCCCAGGTCCCATGCCGACAGCAGGCGAACCAGTTGCTGGCGCTGCGCCTCTTCGCCCGCAAAGTACGCCGCCGCACGCATCAACTGGTTCGAGTCATTGACCATGCGACCAAACTGGTGAATATTGCTCCAGACAGCGCTGTTCACCAAGCGCTGCGCCAGTGGCACGCCATATTGCGCGGCCGTGGCAATCAGCGACGCATTGGGCCGCACCTTGCGCGCCTCGGACGGCGCAAAACCGAAATCCTGCTGCTTGATGTCATAGCCCTGCGCCGCTTCGTTCCAGTCGCGCACAAACACATAGCGCATGCGCTCGTGCTTCACGTACAGGGCTTCGTGCAGCACCCGCTGCGGCGTGCAGCGCAGCGTGTAGCGCCACAAACGACCGTCAACATCGGCCTCCACCTCAAACTCCGACGGCTCGGTGGGCGCAGCCGCGTGCGGCTGAAACGGCAGCGGTGCGGCAGGTTCAGCGCTGAACGAGTGGCGCATGAACCAGTCCAGAAACAGCACAGGCTTAAGCAAAGCCGTCTTGCCACTGGCGTTGGGACCAATCACCGCCATGACCGTGCTCACCCGCTCGCCCGAGCCCGACTGGCGCGACCACACCGCGTCAGGCACCTTGCGATCCAACAGCCAGGACACTTCGGTGCGTTCGCGGAAAGAC
>NZ_JAUXNA010000403.1 GCF_030682935.1 Polaromonas sp. | reverse complement strand
AGCGGCTCGGGCAAGTCCACCGCCATGAACACGCTGGGCTGCCTGGACACGCCGACCTCGGGCGAATACCTGTTTCAGGGCGTGCATGTGGAGTCGCTCGCGCGCGACCAGCGCGCGCGGCTGCGGCGGCGCTTTTTTGGCTTTGTGTTTCAGGGCTTTAACCTGCTGGCGCGCACCTCGGCGCAAGAAAACGTGGAACTGCCGCTGCTCTACCGGGGCGAATCGGCAGCCGCCCGCCACGCCGCCGCCGCCCGCGCGCTGGACGCCGTGGGCCTGAAGGGCTGGGAACACCACATGCCGTCCGAACTGTCGGGCGGACAGCAGCAGCGCGTGGCGATTGCGCGCGCCCTCGTCACAGAGCCGACGGTGCTGCTGGCCGACGAACCCACCGGCAACCTCGACACCCAGCGCAGCCGCGAAATCATGGAACTGCTGTGGCGCCTCAACGTCGACAAAGGCATCACCGTGCTGATGGTCACGCACGAACATGACATGGCCGCCTACGCCCGCCGCATGGTGCGCTTTGTCGATGGCGTGGTGGCCGGCGACACACGCAACGCGCATCCGGCAGGTTTGCATGCGCCCGATGCCGCCCCGCCCGTCATGGAGGCCCGCTGATGCTGCTCAACACCCTGCTGCTGGCCCTGCGCTCGATACGGCGCAACCTGATGCGCTCGTTTTTGACCATTCTCGGCATTGTGATTGGCGTCAGCGCCGTGATCACCATGGTCACGCTGGGCAACGGCGCCACGCTGGCCGTGCAAAACCAGATTTCAGGCCTCGGCACCAACCTGCTGCAGGTGCGCCCCGGCCAGCGCATGGGCCCCGGCAGCGGCGGCGCCACCGCGCCGGCCTTCAAGGAAACCGACGCCGACGTCATTGCCAGCCAGATTGGCGGCATTCTGGCCGTGGCGCCCGAGGCCCGCACCGGCAGCACGCTGGTGGCCGGCGGGCGCAACTGGAGCAGCAGCGTGATCGGCAGCACCAACGCCTGGCTGGAAACCGGCAACTGGACGCTGGCCGACGGCCGGGCGTTTTCAGACGACGAATTGCGCGCTGGCGCGGCCGTGTGCCTGATTGGCGAAACCGTGCGGCGCGAGCTGTTTGGCACCCGCGCCGCCGTGGGCGAACAGCTGCGCGTGAAACAGATCTCTTGCGAGGTGGTGGGCCTGCTCGCCTCCAAGGGCCAGGGCGCTTTTGGCAACGACCAGGACGACGTGGTGCTGATGCCCATCAAGACGCTGCAGCGCCGCATCACCGGCAACACCCGCGTCAACACCCTGCTGGTGTCCATGGCGCAAGGCAGCGACGCCGACCGCGTCAAGTCCAGCATGACCCAGCTGCTGCGCGAGCGCCGCAAGCTGGCCCCCACCGACGAAGACAACTTCAACGTGCTCGACACCAAGCAGCTGGCCGAAACCCTGTCGGGCACCACCAAGGTGCTGACCATGCTGCTGGGCGCCGTGGCCGCCGTGAGCCTGCTGGTGGGCGGCATCGGCATCATGAACATCATGCTGGTCAGCGTGACCGAACGCACCCGCGAAATCGGCCTGCGCCTGGCCATTGGCGCGCTGGAGCGCGAGGTGCTGCTGCAGTTTTTGATTGAGACGGTGGTGCTGGCCTCGCTGGGCGGGGTGATAGGCATCGTGCTGGCCACCGGCGCGTCCATCGGGCTGTCGGCCCTGATGGATGTGCCCTATATTTTTAACCCGGGCGTGAACCTGCTGTCCTTCGTGTTTTCAGCCGGTATTGGCGTGCTGTTTGGCTACTTTCCGGCCCGGCGCGCGGCCCGCATGGACCCGATTGAGGCGCTGCGGCACGAGTGAGCCAGCCCGCCGTCAAGGGGAACTCGCGTATGAAAATCTTCAGATCACTACAAAATCAATAGCTACTTACGCCCGTACAACCTGGGCTAGAGCAAGATTTGATGCTGAAACTTGATTTAAAAGCAGGGTCCAGCCATGACACGCGGAATAGGCGAAATAGGCGCGGCAGGCGCCATGCAGCGCCTGGATTCACAGCGAATGCTGCGCCGCTTGCCAGGCGGCCAACTCCGACGGACGCAGGCCGTAACGGGCCAGCACCCCTTCATGCAAACGGCGCAACTCTTGCACCACCAGGGCATGCACATCGTCGCGGTCCGCCTGCGGCACTTGCAGTATGGCCTGCGCAATGGCGGTCAGCGCGTCGGCGTGCGGGTGTTGAACCACGTCGCGAATGGTCTGTTTGATCACCTCCCGATAGGCCAGGCGGGTGGGATCGGGCTCGGCCAAGTCCTGCTTGATGGCCAGGTACTCCTGCGTTGAGCGCTCGTAGGCCCAGACATACAGATCACGCAGCAATTCCACCCGCGCCAGTTCGTACACCCCCAGCGTGGCGCGGCTGTAGGCCTGCTCGGGTACATCCAGAAAGGTCAGCGGGCACAGGTTGGCCCGAAACAGGGGCAAGTTGGCCACCAGGCGCGAAGTGCGTTTGTTGATGTCAGCAAACGGCTGCAGGTAAGGCAGATGCACCATCGCAAAAAATGACTGCTCGAACGGGTCGGCTATTGCATTCAGCTTGAGCAGCAAGACTTCCAGTGTTTCGTCGATCTGCTGCGGTGTTGACAGGGGCCGGTACACGCTTTGGCCAATGTCCACCGCATGCTGGCGAATACGGCCTTCGTCGGACGGATTGGGCAGCAAATTTTCGGCCAGCGCGCTGTGCAGGTTCATCAGCAGGTAACGGTTAACGCCAGCGCTGCCGACGTTGTCCACCAGCAACTCGATGGCGGTCTTGTGGTTCAGGATCATCTGCGTTTCAATCGCCGCTTTGCCACGCGCCGCCTGGCCATGCTCAATCAACGCCACCGTGTCCAGGCGCGAATAGGTGTTGCCCTCCAGGTGGCTCGATGCCCACGACAGGTCGATCAGCAGCCGGCTCAAGATCGCGCGGCTGTAGGTGCCTGCCGGTTCATTCGCCAGCGTGGTCTTGCCCATGTTGTGCAACTGGCGGCGCAGCGACTCGGGCAAATACCCGCTCACGTTGGGCTGGTAGGCATCCAGAAAATCACGCTGATAGCCCACCGGCTTGCGCGCCTGCAGCGGCTGATCGACATAAGCGAGGATGTCCCGGCTGTCTGCGGAAAGCGGAATGTGGAGCGGAAAGCGGTCAGTGGATGCAATGGCGCCGGCCAAGGCCGGCTGCGCAGGCGCCCCATACCGCCGGGCGCGCCCTTCCCCGCTGGCGGTGACAAGCCCTTGCGCCACCCATTGACTCATCCATCGCTGTACGGTGCGGCGCGCCAAGCCGGGGTGCTGCGCCAGCAACCCGGCGAGCGTCAGCCCGGCGGAGGACGACTGAATGCTTTTCAGCAAGGCGGCAGAAGTAGTCATGGCGTGGGTTGGCGCAGTTTGGCTGGGGGTGTGGCGCGATTGTGGCGCAGTTTATTGAACTGCGCCACTGGTGTGGCGCGATTCACTGAATACCGGGCTGCGTTGACTATGGCACGGCAGATTTGCAAAGGGGAGGCTTGCGATAGCGATTCGCGGCTGTTGAAAGTCCGTTGAGGCGGCAGGTCTGGTTAAAGGAGGGCCGTCACCGCCTCCTTCCGCCCCTTAGCGGTCATCTATTACCGGTCGTTGAAAACTCACGCAACAGGACGAGAAACGGAGCAGCTGTATGCACTGCCGATGTTGGCGCGGTAGTTGCGTGTCAAGTCCTACCGGCGGTAGGACATCATGCATTCGACTCTCAATTCGCCCCAATTGTGGGTACAACTACAACCCCTGCTGACGGCGCAGATTCGCTGTCCGGTGAAGCTGGGCCAGTGGATGGGATTTCTGGCCCATCCACTGATGGCGCTGCTGTCCTAGCTGGTGCAGTTGGTCCTGTTATTGGTGCATCAAACACTACAACAGACGGCGCCACCACTCTAAACGCGAAAGGCAATAAGCCAAGCTCGGCCTCTTGACGGCACATGTTCAATGTAAGTTGATGACCTGGAAACACCTCTTTCATTTGGAGGTAGCTATCTGAAAAATATGCGAGCCAAATCTCTCCGTGCTCAAGTGATTTTCCTTGGTCAAGGATGATTAGCGGCTTGAGACGTAACCCTTTTTCTGGCTTCAGGAGGTTCTATGGGTCAAGTACATCACCCCCATCTGTTTTCACACGAGTGGTTTGAATTCCACGCCGAATTGGTTGCCAGATTCAAGAGGTATAGCCTTCACTTTGGCATTGCAGCGCTGCTTGCAGTCGCAGCGTTGATCATGATGAAGCCCGTGGCAAAGGTGAATATGCCTCAGAAGGTGGCAGAGATTTCTGACGCGACGACCAGTGAGTCTTTTGTACCGGCGCTCCCAACTGGCTCCTACCTTCCCGGGCAGTTCTATGAGCAGCAAAAAAAGGCCAAAATTGAAGAGCTACCGCCCCAGTTCTAGGGAAGGTCACCGGCCTTGCCGATCCAGCTGCGCAGTGACCTGCCCATCGTCTATGGCCGACGCATGCTGTTGCCGGTGCTAGGAGTCTGGGCGCCAGAAGGATTTCTGTGAACCCGCCTTTCGCCATAAGTCAACCAAAGTTGGCTGAGCTATGGTGAACGCGTTCGTCAACGCCCGTACCTGTGGTGGTGTGATCGGCATTGAGCACCTGCAAAGA
>NZ_JAUXNA010000402.1 GCF_030682935.1 Polaromonas sp. | reverse complement strand
CGCGGCGCGAACCGAGGCGTGGGCCGAAACAAACATGGCCTGCATCTGATGATCGCTCATACTCAGCGTCACTTTCAGGGGACCCAGCCCCGGTGGATTGAGTTGGAGTTCCGCGACCTGATGACCCGCATTGCCCATCTGGATCATGTGCTGGCCCAGCGCCTTGCCCCATTCCGGGCTGCCCACCCCCGGCATCAAGGACGTGGTTGCGGCGGGGATTGGCGCGTTCGAGGCAGCAACGCTGCCTTGCGCCTGCACCGCCGCAGTCATCGGCAGGGCGGTGCCGGTGCTCACTGTGGCATCTGCTGCAACCGGACTGCCAGCGACGGACCGCGCTGCGGTTTCCGTAGTTGGCGCTGTGGTGCTTGCCGCAACTTTCGGCGCGCCGTTAGGTGCGGCGGGTGCCAGGTCGGCCCGTGCATCGCTCAATACGCTCGGCTTGGGTGCAGCCTTGTCTTCGCGCCTGGAGGAGGGGTCGGAAAATCCCGTGCCCGCAGCGCTGGCTTGAGTTGCCATGGCTAGCGGGTCCATCTGAATGGACGCGCCATCGCTCACGGGCAGCAGACCGGCCTGCAATGGGTTTGGATCAGCGCTCTTTGAACTTGCCGCCGCCAGTACAGATGCAAGCTGGGACTGCGCGTCTGCGTCTGCAGCTACTTCGGGCGCATCGGCAGCCCTGTCTGCCCCGTTGGCCAGTGCTGGCATGCGGGCAAGAAGATCATTCAGCGACGCTGCGCTTGTTCCTGGCGTGATGCTGCCGGCAGCGGTTCCCGTGCCAGTGGGCAGCGCGGCCTGGACCATCCTGGTTTCAATCGGAACCAAAGACAGTGCCATGGCATTGACCAGGTCTTCTGCATCGGTCTTTGGGGGGGCTGCCTGACGTCGAGCCGGCTGCGCTGTCGCAGCTTTGGCGGTGGGGTGGTCGGCTTTTTCTCCAGCGGGCGCCAGGGAGCGCGCCAGGGCTTCGCCAAAACTGCCTGAATTGTTCTGACCCTGCTCGTCATGACGCGTGCTTGCATTGGCGTTCGGGTTGGCAGAGGGGGCTGGCGCGGCGGTAGACGAAAGAATCAAAGACATGGTGGTTGGATATAAATTTAGTCGGTCAGGGCTGTGGCGCGCAGGTAAAACTGCCTGGCGGAGCGCTCATCGCTGTCCCGCTGCTCTTTTTTGCCGGTGGCGATCATTTCCTGCTGACGAACCCGGTCAGCCAGGGTGTCAAAGGAAGTGAGGCGCCGCTTGTTGTGTTGCCAGTCGCTGCGCCCGTGCCCCAGCCGGGTATCGGCCTGCAGGGTCAGGGCGCGTTGCTGCTCTATCGCGCCATCCAGCGTGCCGATGAAATTCTGGAAGTTGCGCAGGTAAGCCGACGCCACGCCGTCCCGCATCTGCCCATTGAGCTGGTCCAGATACTCCTGCCGGTACTGCAGCAGCATGTCGAGTTTTCCGGCCGCGCTGGTGTGCGCATTTTGCAGTTGGCCAAGCCGGCGGGTGGCCTCGTCCGTTTTGGTCTGGGCCAGCTCGATGAGCATCGCAAGCTGTAGCTTTTTGGGCATCAGGTGTTCCTGGGGCGTTGGTGCTGGCTGCTAGCGAGCATTGAATATTCCATGCAGTTGGCTGATCGATGCGGCGTAGTCGGCGCGTTCATCCATCGTTTGCTGCAAAAAGGCTTCGATCTTGGGGTAGAGCGCAATGGCCTTGTCCAGTTGCGCGTCATGGCCGGGGGCGTAGGCCCCCACGCTGATCAAATCGCGGTTGCGCTGATAACGCGACAGCATCTGCTTGACGCCGCGCACCGATTCAAACTGCGCAGGCGCGATCAATGCTGTCATTGCCCGGCTGATCGATGCTTCAATGTCAATCGCCGGGTAGTGGCCCGACTCGGCCAGGCTGCGCGACAGCACCACATGGCCGTCCAGAATGGCACGGGCCGAATCGGCAATTGGGTCTTGCTGGTCGTCGCCTTCGGTCAGTACCGTGTAGAACGCTGTAATCGAGCCGCCCTGGCCCTCGGCATCGATGGCACCGTTGCCCGCGCGCTCCACCAATGCGGGTAATTTTGCAAAGACCGATGGCGGGTAACCCTTGGTGGCCGGCGGCTCACCCACGGCCAGTGCGATTTCCCGCTGGGCCATCGCGTACCGGGTCAGCGAATCCATGATCAGCAAGACGTTTTTGCCCCGGTCCCGGAAATACTCGGCCAGGCAGGTGGCGTAAGCGGCGCCCTGCAGCCTGAGCAGCGGCGAGGTGTCGGCCGGAGCCGCCACCAGCACCGCGCGGGCCATGCCCTCTTCGCCCAGCGTGTTCTCAATGAAGTCCTTGACCTCGCGGCCGCGTTCACCGATGAGGCCCACCACAATCACATCGGCGCTGGTGTAGCGCGCCATCATGCCGAGCAACACGCTTTTGCCGACGCCCGAGCCGGCAAACAGGCCCATGCGCTGGCCCCGCCCCACGGTCAGCATGGCGTTGATGGCGCGAACGCCCACATCCAGCACGTCCTTGATGGGGGCGCGTGTCAGCGGATTGATGGGCGCGCGGGACAGTGGCACTTCCCGGTCGAAATTGAGCGGGCCCAAGCCATCAAGCGGCCGGCCTGCGGCATCCACGACACGGCCCAGCATGCCCTCGCCGACAGGCAGGCGCTTGGTCCGTGGCCCGACGCTGCCGGCACC
>NZ_JAUXNA010000401.1 GCF_030682935.1 Polaromonas sp. | reverse complement strand
GGAAAGCGTTTTTTCAGCTCGCGCACCACGCGCGGCACCAGGCCTTCGGGGTTCAGCGCTTCCCGGCCGTAATAGGTTTTGAGCGAGCCGTCAATCACCGGAAACAGCGCCATCACCGGAATGCCCAGCTTGACGCACTCTTCGGCCACCGGCAGCAGCAAGTCCAGGCTGAGCCGCTCAACCCCCGGCATCGACGCGATGGGCTCCCGGCGCCGGCTGCCCTCGGTGACAAACACCGGGTAAATCAGGTCGTGGGCAGTGAGCGCGTGCTCGCGGACCAGGTTGCGCGTGAAGCTGTCACGGCGCAGGCGACGGGGGCGGCCCATCGGAAAGGGAGCGAAGTTGGAGGCGTGCATGGTCATGGGCAAATTGTGCCAAAGCTTTGGGGTGGCGCGTATTTATTCGGTCCATGCCCTGTGCGCGCCGCGTCTTACCGGGCCTTACATTGAAGTTCCGGGCCGCGCCGAAAAGATTTGGACGGGCCCGGTCCGCCATGGTTAGAATCGCGCTGTGTGGAGGCCAGCTTGGTCGCTGCATCCCGCTTTTCCTCCCTGAGCGGGGCCTTTGCGTGTGACAGCAAAGAGGCTTACCAGCCCGGCTGGCCTTCGTGCCGCCGGGCTTCTTTTTGCCCGCAAAAATGCGCAGGGCTACACTCGATCCATGCTCTGGGTCAAATCCTTCCACATCGTTTTCATTGCCAGCTGGTTTGCCGGACTTTTTTACCTGCCGCGCATTTTTGTCAACCTGGCCATGGTGCCGCCCGAAAGCGTGGCCGAGCGCGCGCGGCTGATGCTGATGGCCCGCAAGCTGCTGCGCTTCACCACGCTGCTGGCGGTTCCGGCCCTGGCGACCGGCCTGTGGCTCTACCTGGGGTATGGCATCGGGCTGGGACCGGGCAATGGCTGGATGCATGCCAAGCTGGCCGTGGTGGCGCTGGTTATTGGTTATCACCACGCCTGCGGCCGGGTGCTGGCCACGTTCGCGGACAACCGCAACCAGCGCAGTCATGTCTGGTTTCGCTGGTTCAATGAGGCACCGGTCATCTTGATGCTCGTGGTGGTGATTCTGGTGGTGGTCAAGCCCTTTCACTGAGCCGGCTCCTGCCCCACGCACCTGTCATGGCACGGCCACCTTCTTCTTTCAGCACAACGCCCGATGCGCATCGCACCATGGCCTGGCCGCTGGCGCTTGCGCTCGCTTGCCTGATCGCCTACGCCAGCCTCTATCCCTTTGCTGACTGGCGTGACCAGGACATTTCGCCGCTGCGGTTTCTGACAGCGCCGCTGCCGCAGTACTGGACCGGGTTTGATGTGGGCGCCAATCTGCTGGGTTACGCGCCGCTGGGTTTTTTGCTGGCGCTGTCGGCGTTGCGCAGCCAGCGCGGGTTCTGGGCTGTCACGCTGGCGACGCTGGCGGCCGGCTTGCTGTCGCTGGCGCTGGAAACGCTGCAAAGCTATCTGCCGTCGCGCGTTCCGTCCAATGTGGACCTGGCGCTCAACACGCTGGGCGGCTGGCTGGGCGCCTGCTGCGCCTGGGCGTTCGAGAGATCGGGCGTGATCAATCGCTGGAGCCGTTTCAGGGCGCGCTGGTTTTCGCACGACGCGCGCGGCGCGCTGGTGCTACTGCTGCTCTGGCCGCCGGCCCTGCTGTTTCCCGCGTCGGTGCCCATGGGCCTGGGCCAGGTGTTCGAGCGGCTGGAGTCCGCGCTGGCCGATGCCCTGGCCGACACCCCTTTTCTGGACTGGATGCCGGTGCGAGACCTGGAACTGCAGCCGCTGGTGCCTGTGGCCGAGTTGTTCTGCGTGGCCCTGGGCGCGCTCATTCCCTGCCTGCTGGGTTACGGCGTGATCCGCACCGCCCGGCAGCGCGCCGTGTTCGGGGTGGCAATGATGGTGTCCGGCATCGCGGCCTCGGCCCTGTCGGCGGCGCTCAGCTATGGACCGCAGCATGCCTGGGCCTGGCTGGATGCGCCGGTGCAGGCCGGCTTGGGGCTGGCGGGGTTGCTGGCCCTGTTGCTGCTGCCGGTGCCGCGCCGCGCCGCTGCGGCACTGACGCTGCTGGCGCTGGCCATTCATCTGGGCCTGCTCAACCAGGCGCCCGCCGACCCCTACTTTGCGCAGACGCTGCAAGCCTGGGAGCAGGGCCGCTTCATCCGTTTTCATGGGCTGGTGCAGTGGCTGGGCTGGCTCTGGCCTTATGCGACCTTGCTGTATATCTTGATGCGGCTCTCAAGCCGCGAGCAGGCCGGGGCGTCTGAAAAGTAAAATCAAGCCATGAGCTCCTCTAACTCCCAAGAAGCCGCCGCGAACGCATCGGTCACAGCGGCTGCGCCTGTCAGCCCGTCCTATTACAAACGCCATGTATTTTTTTGCCTGAACCAGCGCAGCAACGGCGAGAACTGCTGTGCCGAGCACCGCGCAGAAGCGGCCTTTGACCGCTGCAAGTCGCAGGTCAAGGCGGCTGGTCTGGCCGGCCCGGGCCAAGTGCGCGTCAACAAAGCGGGGTGCCTGGACCGCTGCGCAGCGGGTCCGGTGCTGGTGGTCTATCCGGAAGCGGTCTGGTACAGCTATGTGGACGAAAGCGACATTGATGAGATTGTCGAGTCGCACCTCAAAAACGGCCAGCTGGTGGAGCGCCTGCTGACGCCGGCGCATCTGGGTCGCTGAGTCTTCATGATTTAAGCCTGTAGCCAAATTCCAGTAAGCGTTGGCAGCTCCTTTATTTGCAGCAACTGATGCGCGTTGAAAGTCAGCCCGTGAACTCTAAAACCCAAAAATCAAGCTTTCAAGGTCCGGCCGGCGTGCTTGAAATTGCGCTCGATGCGCCCGCTGGTGCGTCCCGCGGTGTGGCTGTCATTGCCCATCCGCACCCGCTGTTTGGGGGCACCATGGACAACAAGGTGGTGCAAACGCTCGCGCGGGCTTTTGTGCAAAGCGGCTGGACGGCGGTGCGCTTTAACTTTCGGGGTGTTGGCGGCAGCGCTGGCAGCCATGACGAGGGACCGGGCGAACTGGCTGATTTCCTGGCGGTGGTGCAGCAGGTCGCGCCGCCGGGCGAGCATCAAAGTGCGCTGGCGCTGGCCGGCTTTTCGTTCGGGGCTTTTGTCACGACCCATGCCTTTGCGCAGCTGTTGCCCACCCGCAGCATCGAAAAGCTCGTGCTGGTAGGCACCAGCGTCAGCCGCGCACCCGCCGCACCCATCGATCCGGCCGCGCACCTGAATACGCTGGTGCTGCACGGCGAGCAGGATGACACGGTGCTGCTGCCTGCGGTGATGGACTGGGCGCGTCCACAATCACTTCCTGTTACGGTTGTGCCCGGAGTCGGCCATTTCTTTCATGGACAATTACCTTTGCTGAAAAACCTGGTGCTCCGCCACCTGTCTTCGCCTTCGTTCTGAGGGGCGGGTCTTTTCA
>NZ_JAUXNA010000400.1 GCF_030682935.1 Polaromonas sp. | reverse complement strand
GTGACCGGCGCCTATGTGCGCGACACGGCCGAAATTTTTGACCACTTTGCATTTGACGATGAAGCCGTGACCGACCAGGCGCGCGCCGCGCTGGAAGACATGCCGGTCTCGGCCATCAAGGTCGGTTTTGTCGGCAACCCGGAAAACATCAGCGCCATTGCCGAAATCGCATCGGATTACGCCGACGTTCCGCTGGTCGCTTACATGCCCAGCCTGTCCTGGTGGGATGAAAGCGAGATTGACAGCTACCTCGACGCCTTTCGCGAACTGCTGCTGCCGCAGACCACCGTGCTGGTGGGCAACCACAGCAGCCTGTGGCGCTGGTTGCTGCCCGACTGGTCCGGCGAGCGTAACCCTTCGGCCCGCGACATTGCCAAGGCCGCCGCCGATCTCGGCGTTTCCTACACGCTGGTCACCGGCATTCCGCTGCCTGACCAGTTCATTGACAACGTGCTGGCCACCCCGCAAGCGGTGCTGTACAGCGAAAAATTCGAGCGTTTTGAAGCTGTTTTTTCCGGCGCTGGCGAGACGCTGTCAGCAGCGCTGACCGCCTTGCTGGCCAACGGCCACGACCTGCAGGCGGCCACCGCGGAGGCACTGACCTACCTGGACCACAGCCTGGACGCCGGTTTCCACCCCGGCATGGGCCACATCGTGCCGGACCGCCTGTTTTGGGCACAAGCCGACGACGATGAAGCGCCTGACGCCGACAGCAGCGACGCACTGACTTCGAATCCCCCTTTTGAACTGCCCCCCCATGGAACCATCAAGCACTAAACCCGACACCTCCCGCAATACCGCGCTGTTTGAGCGCGCCAAACAACTGATTCCCGGCGGCGTCAATTCGCCGGTCCGGGCCTTCAAGGCCGTGGGGGGCACACCACGCTTTGTGCAGCGCGCCCAGGGCGCCTACTTTTGGGATGCCGACGGTCAGCGCTACATCGACTACATCGGTTCCTGGGGCCCGATGATCCTGGGCCACGGCCATCCGGCGGTGGTTGAAGCGGTTCAAAAAGCCGTTCTCGAAGGTTTCTCTTATGGCGCGCCGACCGAGCGCGAAGTGGAACTGGCCGAAGAAATCGTCAAGCTCGTTCCGTCCATCGAGATGGTGCGGCTGGTGAGCTCGGGCACCGAGGCGACGATGAGCGTGATCAGGCTGGCGCGCGGCGCCACCGGGCGCAGCAAGATCATCAAGTTTGAAGGCTGCTACCACGGCCATTCCGATGCGCTGCTGGTCAAGGCCGGCTCGGGTCTGGCGACCTTTGGCAGCCCGACCAGCGCAGGCGTGCCGCCCGAAGTGGTGCAGCACACGCTGGTGCTGGAATACAACCACATCGCCCAGCTGGAAGAAGCCTTTTCCCTGCACGGCAAAGACATTGCCTGCCTGATGATTGAGCCGATTGCCGGCAACATGAACTTTGTGCGGGCCAGCGTTCCGTTCATGAAACGCTGCCGCGAGCTCTGCACGCAATACGGCGCGCTGCTGGTGTTTGACGAAGTGATGACGGGTTTTCGCGTGGCGCTGGGCGGCGCGCAAAGCGTCTATGCGCAAAGCATTCCCGGCTTCAAACCCGACATGACCGCGCTGGGCAAGGTGATTGGCGGCGGCATGCCGATGGCGGCATTTGGCGGAACGCGCGCCGTCATGGAACACCTGGCGCCCCTGGGCGCGGTCTACCAGGCCGGCACGCTCTCGGGCAACCCGGTCGCCACCGCCTGCGGCCTGGCCACGCTGCGCGAAATCCAGAAACCCGGTTTCTATGACGCGCTCGGCGCACGCACGCGCAGCCTTGTTGAAGGACTGACACAAGCCGCCACGCAGGCCGGCGTGCCGTTTTGCGGCGACAGCGAAGGCGGCATGTTCGGCTTTTTCCTGCTTGCTGAATTGCCGCAGAACTATGCCCGCGTGATGACCACCGACAGCCCGTCCTTCAACCGCTTCTTTCACGCCATGCTGGACAGCGGCGTGTACTACGCCCCGGCGCTGTATGAAGCCGGCTTTGTCAGCGCGGCGCACACGGCCGAAGACATCGCCGCCACGGTGGAGGCGGCGGCCCGTTTCTTTGCAGGTAGATAAACCGGGGTTCAGGCGCCTGAATTTGCTATCAATAAAATAGCTTATGGCGCCTAACCCGTAATGGCTAGAGGCTGTTTTAATCAAAAACAGCTGCTAGCCCGCTCAATGCCTGAAATGCCTAACGCCGGTCAGCACCATGACCACTTCGCGTTCGTTGGCAGCGTCAATCACTTCCTGGTCGCGCATGGAACCGCCCGGCTGGATCACGCAGCTCGCGCCCGCATCCACCACCACGTCGAGTCCATCGCGGAACGGGAAGAAGGCATCGCTGGCCACGGCCGTGCCCTTGAGCGACAGACCCGCGTGCTCGGCCTTGATGCTGGCAATGCGGGCAGAATCCAGGCGACTCATCTGGCCGGCGCCCACGCCCATGGTCATGCCATTGGCGCAAAACACGATGGCGTTGGACTTGACGTACTTGGCGACGGTCCAGGCAAACAGCAGATCCTGCAGCTGGGCCGGCGTGGGCTGCAGCTTGCTGACCACCTTCAGGTCGGCCAGCGCGAGTTCGTGGATGTCTGCGGTCTGCATCAGCAGGCCCGAACCGACGCGCTTGATGTCGATCAGGTTGCGGCCCTGCTGCCAGGCAGTGTCGCCACCGGGCGGCAGGTCGATCTGCAGAATCCGCACATTGACCTTGCTCTTGAACACTTCCAGCGCCTCGGGCGTGAACGCCGGGGCCATCAGCACTTCGACGAACTGCTTTGAAATCTGCAGCGCCGCACGCTCGTCCAGCGGGCAGTTCAGGGCAATAATGCCGCCAAAGGCCGAGGTTGGATCGGTCTTGAAGGCCTTGCTGTAGGCTTCAAGCGCATCGACGCCGACGGCCACGCCGCAGGGGTTGGCATGCTTGACGATGACGCAAGCCGCTTCGCTAAAGCTCTTGACGCATTCCCAGGCGGCGTCGGCATCGGCGATGTTGTTGTACGAGAGTTCCTTGCCCTGCAACTGCTTGGCCGTGACCAGCGAGCCCGGTGCGGGGTGCAGGTCGCGGTAGAGCGCAGCCTGCTGGTGCGCGTTTTCGCCGTAGCGCAGATCCTGCACCTTGATGAAGCGGCCGTTGGCCTGGCCGGCAAACAGGCTGTGCGTGCCGTCTGGCTGGATGCTGGAGAGGTAGTCGCTGATCGCGCCGTCGTACTGGCTGATGCGGTTGAAGGCGGCCACCGACAGGGCGAATTTGGTCTTGTCCGTCAGTTTTCCGTCGGCCTTGAGTTCAGCCAGCACGCCCGCGTACTGCGACGCATCGGTCAGCACGCCGACATCTTTCCAGTTCTTGGCGGCCGAGCGCACCATGGCCGGGCCGCCGATGTCGATGTTTTCAATCGCGTCTTCGAGCGTGCAGCCGGGCTTGGCCACCGTCGCCTCAAACGGGTAGAGGTTGACCACCAGCAGGTCGATGGTGTCGATGTCGTGGGTTTTGAGGGCCGCCATGTGCTCGGGCAGGTCGCGCCGGGCCAGCAGCCCGCCATGCACCTTGGGGTGCAGGGTCTTGACGCGGCCATCGAGCATTTCCGGAAAACCGGTATGGTCAGCCACTTCGGTCACGGGCAAACCCGCGTCGGCCAGCAGTTTGGCCGTGCCGCCGGTGGACAGCAGCTTGATGCCGAGCGCGTGCAGCGCCTGGGAAAATTCGAGGATGCCGGTTTTGTCGGAAACGGAAATCAGTGCGTTCATGGTTGTCTTTGTGAGGGAATGCGGGTTCGGGGAGACCGACCCGTCGGGGATTACTTGATGAGCTTGTGCTCGACCAGCTTTTTGCGCAGGGTGTTGCGGTTCAGCCCCAGCCATTCGGCCGCGCGCGACTGGTTTTGTTCGGCATGCCGCATGACCACTTCCAGCAGGGGTTTTTCAACCACGCGGACCATCATGTCGTACATGCCATCGGGTTCGGTACCGTCCAGATCCTGGAAATAGCTTTCCAGACTGGTGCGTACGCACTCTTCTATATGTTGCTTGCTCATGCAGCCGCTTCCTCCTGATTTTTATCGTTGTGTGTTCTGGCCTGCGCCGGGATACGGTCCCTCTGATCGCCCAGGCTGTCAAAAAAGCCGCCGACCGCCGCAAGCTGCG
This sequence comes from Polaromonas sp., assembly GCF_030682935.1. Lineage (GTDB taxonomy): Bacteria > Pseudomonadota > Gammaproteobacteria > Burkholderiales > Burkholderiaceae_C > Polaromonas. The sequence continues at coordinate 36,648 of NZ_JAUXNA010000400.1, read as the reverse complement.
CTGGACAGTCTTCCAGCAGGTTCATCCGGGCGCGGAATGCTTCGCCGCCCGGCAAGGTCTTCACATACCAGCCGATGTGCTTGCGCGCTGTGCGCACGCCGGTAAATTCGCCATACAGGGCGTAGTGGTCGAGCAAATGATCAAGCAGCAGGCGTTTGACTTCCGCCACCAGCGGCGGCGCCAGGTGGGTGCCAGTGGCCAGAAAATGCGCCACCTCGCGGAAAATCCAGGGCCGGCCCTGGGCCACACGGCCCATCATCACGGCATCGGCGCCGGTGTAGGCCAGCACATCTCTCGCCTTTTCGGGGCTGTTGATGTCGCCATTGGCCACCACCGGAATGCGCAGCGCCGCCTTCACTTCAGCGATCGTGTCGTATTCGGCAAAGCCCTTGTAGCCCTGCTCGCGCGTGCGGCCATGCACGGCAATCATCTGCACACCGGCGCTTTCGGCGGCGCGCGCAATCGTCAGGGCATTTTTGTGCGACTGGCACCAGCCGGTGCGCATCTTGAGCGTGACCGGCACGTTGCGCGGCGCGCAGGCGGCCACCACGGCTTCGATGATCTGCAGCGCCAGCGTTTCGTCCTGCATCAGGGCCGATCCGGCCCACTTGTTGCAGACTTTCTTGGCCGGGCAGCCCATGTTGATGTCGATGATTTGCGCGCCGCGGTCCACGTTGTAGGCGGCCGCCTCGGCCATCATCTGCGCATCGGTGCCGGCAATCTGCACCGCAATCGGCGCCGCTTCGCCCTCGTGGTTGGCGCGGCGCGAGGTTTTGAGCGTGTCCCACAGGTCGCGGCGCGAGGTCACCATCTCGCTGACCGCATAGCCGGCGCCCAGCTTTTTACACAGCTGGCGAAACGGCCGATCCGTCACACCGGCCATGGGCGCGACAAACAGGTTGTTCGCCAAAGCGTAAGGGCCGATGTTCATGGAAAGTGGGGGGATTCTGGTTGCGAAAAAAACGAGGTGTGATTGTAACTGCCCAAAATTTCAGCAATTGAAATGTGCGCCCGACGGGCCTGCGTTTGCTTTTGGGGCGCGGCCGCCTGCGCTGCCTATACTCAGGCTTTTTACCTGGATGCCCATGGAAGCCTGGATTCACCACCTGATTGAACTGCTGGCCTTGCCCCAATTTGGCCTGAGCACGGTGTTTGTGGTGTCCTTCATCTCCGCCACGCTGCTACCGCTGGGCTCGGAGCCTGTGGTGTTTGGCCTCGTCAAGCTCAACCCGGACATGTTCTGGCCCGCCATACTGGTCGCCACGGCGGGCAATACGCTGGGCGGCGCGCTGGACTGGTGGCTGGGTTTTGGCGCGCACAGGGTGGTCGACAAGTACTCGCATTCGTCCCATCATGGCCGCGCCGTCCGTTGGCTGGAAAAGCTCGGGCCCAAGGCCTGCCTGCTGGCCTGGCTGCCGATTGTGGGCGACCCGCTGTGCGCCGTGGCGGGCTGGCTCAAGTTTCCGTTCTGGCCCTGTGTGGCTTACATGGCCGTGGGCAAGTTTGCGCGCTACTTTTTGATGACCGGCAGCTTGATCTGGGCTTTTCCGGGCATTTTCGCCAGTTAAAACCGCTCGTACGGCATCAGATAGCGCCACTGCCCGGGCTGCAGCTGGCTCAGCGACATACGGCCGACGCGCAGGCGCTTCATCGCCTCGATCTTGAGCCCCACGCTGTCGCACATGTAGGCAATCTGGCCGGGCACCTCGCCCTTGAGCGCAAAGCGCAGCCGCGCCTCGCTCTGCCAGCTGACTTTAGCTGGCGGCAGCAGCGCGCCCTTGAAGGTAAAGCCGTGGTCAATGCGGTTCAGGCGCTCCAGCCCGCCGGGCTTGATCTCGCCGCTGACCTCGACAATCACCTCATGCTCCAGCACCCGGGCGTCTTCCTGGAGCTTGCGCAGCACGCGCCAGTCCTGGGTGAACACGACCAGGCCGCTGGCCGGCGTGGCCAGCGGCGTGGCCAGTTCCGAGGCGGTGAAATGTTTTTTGAGCGGCCGGATGCCCGAGCGGTCATCGGGTGACCGATTGGCAGCCGTCAGCAGCTGGGCGGCGGTTTTGCCTGCAGACGCATTGCTGGCGCCCGGCGTGTCGCTGGCCCAGTAGCCCGCCGGCTTGTGCAGCAGCAGGGTCACCGGCGTCAGCGCCAGCAGACTGGCGTCGGGCGACAGCGTGATGGTCTGGTGGTGAACCCGGAACTGGGGTTCTTCGACCACCACGCCATCGACGCTGACCCAGCCGCCTTCAATGTACTGCTCGGCTTCACTGCGTGAGCAGCCCCGCATCTCGGCGAGGCGTTTGGCAAGGCGTACCGGTTCGGTCATCGCGGAAACGCTCAAGAGCTGAACAGGAAGTTCATCACATCGCCATCCTTGACGACGTAGTCCTTGCCTTCGGCGCGCATCTTGCCCGCGTCCTTGGCACCCTGCTCGCCCTTGAAGGCGATGAAGTCTTCATACGCGATGGTCTGGGCGCGGATGTAGCCCTTTTCGAAGTCGGTATGAATCACGCCCGCCGCCTGCGGGCCGGTGTCGCCGACATGGATGGTCCAGGCGCGCACCTCTTTCACGCCGGCGGTGAAGTAGGTTTGCAGCCCCAGCAGCTTGTAGGCGGCACGAATCAGCCGGTTCAGGCCCGGCTCGGTCTGGCCCAGTTCTTCGAGGAACATCTGGCGGTCTTCATCGCTCATCTCGGACATTTCGGCTTCCATCTTGGCGCTGATGGCGACCACCGGCGCGTTTTGCGACGCGGCGAAAGTCTTCAGGCGATCCAGGAAGGGATTGTTCTCGAAACCGTCTTCGGCCACGTTGGCCACAAACATCGCGGGCTTGGCGGTGATCAGGAAAAACTGCTGCAGCAGCGGCCGCTCTTCCTTGCTGAATTCCAGCGTGCGCACCGGCTTGGCTTCATTGAGCGCGGCCTGGCATTTCTCCAGAATCGCCACCAGCTTGATCGACTCCTTGTCGCCCGAGCGCGCCAGCTTGGTCACCCGGTGCAGGGCTTTTTCAACCGCGGTCAGGTCGGCCAGGCAGAGTTCGGTCTGGATCACTTCGATGTCGGAAATCGGATCGACCTTGCCGGCGACGTGGATCACGTTGTCGTCTTCAAAGCAGCGCACCACATTGACGATGGCGTCGGTTTCGCGGATATGGGCCAGAAACTTGTTGCCCAGGCCCTCGCCGGTGCTGGCGCCGGCCACCAGGCCCGCGATGTCGACAAACTCGACAATCGCGCGTTGCACCTTTTGCGGGTTGACGATGCCAGAGAGCGCATCGAGCCGCGCGTCAGGCACTTCCACGATGCCCACGTTGGGCTCAATGGTGCAAAAAGGATAGTTTTCCGCCGCGATGCCCGCTTTGGTCAACGCGTTAAACAGGGTGGATTTTCCGACGTTGGGCAAGCCAACAATGCCGCACTTCAAACTCATGACAAACCTTCAAAAACAGGGGGAGAAGTGTATTCCATAGCGCCCGGGCGGGCCAGATCACGCAAACCGGTAGCGGGCGCCGACGGTCTGGCCGACTTTGAGCAGATGGTCCACGCCGTCCAGCACGATGGCATTCATGCCAAAGGTCACCGCGCCATCGACGCGCGCATCCTGGCGATAGGCTTGCAGCATGTCGCCGACTTCCGGGCTGCTGAGGGCGGTGGCCGGGTCGATATTGGGAATCGGGCAGCGCGGGCAGGGCTTGACGGGCTTGAGCTGCACCGGGCCCTGTTCGGTGGCGACCTGCAAGCCATCGAGCCGGTCTTCATCGTGCGGTGCCAGCTCGGGGCCGCCCACCGGGTGGCCCAGCACGATGTTGGGACGAAAGCGTTCCATGCCGACCGCTGCCATCCCGTTAGCGGCCAGCTTGCCGTTGAGCTGCGCCAGCGAAGCCTCGCTGATCAGCAGCAGCGCAAAGCCGTCACTGAACTGGTTGAGCGCTTCGATGCCGCCGGTCCACTGCGGGCTACTGAGGCGTTGGTGCTCGGGGTCAAAGCGCACCAGGCGCGCCGTGGTGCCCAGAAAATCGCTGAACCACTGCGCCGCAAGGGGTCCCATGTCGTAGGCCGGCACCTGGTCACCCCAGATCTGCACGCGCCCAGGGGCCTCGACCCGGTCCAGCGCAATGTGCAGGGCCAGCATGCCGGGGGCGCGCAGCACCATCTCGGTGTGCTTGAGCTGCGGCCGGACCAGCGCCAGGCGCGGCAGTTCGCGCTGCGTGAGGAACTCACCGTGCGCGTTCACCACCATCCAGGCGCGGTCAAATTCCAGGCCGGTCTCGGTCAGGAGGGCTTCCTGCACCTGCACCCCGGCGCAGGACTTCACCGGGTACACCACCAGCTGGGTGATGGGCGCGCTCAAGTCCCAGGGCGCCTCAAAAACGGTTTGCGTTGATGGGTTGTTCAATGAATCGTTCACGGTGCGTCAAGTCCTTGTGAATGCAGAAAATGGAGCGGCGACGGCCTGGTTGCGTGGTCAAAACACCCGCCAGGCACCGATTTTGCACTGCCTCCTAAAATGAGGCATGTCCAAACCCTTTGATGTCTGTATTCGCGGCGACGGCGTGGTGGGCCGCACGCTGGCTTTGCTGCTGGCGCGCGAGCGCTTGCGCGTGGCCCTGGTCAGCCAGCCTGTCATCACGCCGGCGGGGCCAACGGCGGCCGAGGTTCGCACGGATGTGCGGGCCTACGCCCTGAACAGCGCCTCGCGGGACCTGCTGGAAACCCTGAGGGCCTGGCCCGACGCGCCCCTGGCCACCCCCGTGCGGGCCATGCGGGTCTGGGGCGACGACGGCGGCCAGCTCGACTTCACGGCGCAAAGCGTGGACCAGGAGGCGCTGGCCTGGATTGTGGACGTGCCCGCGCTGGAGCAGCAACTGACCCAGGCGGTGCGCTACCAGCCCCAGATTGAAACCGTGCAGGCCCCGGTCAAGGCCGCGCTCACCGTGGTCTGCGAAGGCCAGAAAAGCCGCAGCCGCGATGAATTTGGCGCGCAGTGGAGCGTCAAGCCCTATCCGCAAAAAGCCGTTGCCGCCCGGCTCGAGTCCAGCACGCCCCACGGCGGCATCGCCCGCCAGTGGTTTACCAAAGGCGAGATTCTGGCGCTTTTGCCGATGTCTGGCGCGGACGGGAACTCCTTCGCGCTGGTCTGGTCTGTCTCCGTGGCGCGCGCCAGCGCACTGCAAGCGCTGGCGCCCGAAGAATTTTGTGCCGAACTGCAGGCGGTGGCGGGCCAGGAAGTGGGCCACTTGCGCTTGAGCAGCGAGCGGGCCAGCTGGCCGCTGGCGCTGTCTACGGCCGAGCACTGGGTCGGAGCCGGCTGGGCGCTGGCCGGAGATGCGGCGCATGCCGTGCACCCGCTGGCCGGACAGGGGCTGAACCTGGGCCTGGCCGATGCGGCCTGCCTGGCTGAGGTGATTGCGCAACGTGAATACTGGCGTGCGCTGGGCGACGAAAAACTGCTGCGCCGCTATGAGCGGGCGCGCAAGGCTGACGTGGCCACCATGGGCGCCGTGACCGATGGCCTGCACGGCCTGTTTGCACAGAACGATGGCCCGTGGCGGGCGTTGCGCAACTGGGGCATGAAGGGGTTTGCGCGCAGCGACCTGCTCAAGCGCTGGGTGGCGCGCCAGGCGGCGGGCTTGTGAGCTATTGAATCAACGAATTTTTTTGAACATACCAGGAATGACCATGAAACCAGTGAAATCGATCGTCCGTGCCGGCTTGATGGGCCTGCTGGCCTGCAGCCTGGGTGCCGCGTTTGCGCAGGAAGCCGCCATACGCAAAAACCTGGCCGAACGCCTGCCCAGCTTGGCCAAAATCGATGAAGTCAGCAAGACGCCGATGAACGGCCTGTACGAAATCCGGGTCAACGACAGCGACATTTTCTACACCGATGCCGAGGGCAACTTTCTGATCCAGGGCAACCTGATTGACACCAAGGCCAAGCGCAATCTAACCGAAGAACGGGTTGAAAAACTCAGCGCCATCGACTTTTCCGCACTGCCGTTGAAAGACGCATTCATCCTGGTGCACGGCAACGGCAAACGCAAGCTGGCCGTGTTTGAAGACCCCAACTGCGTCTATTGCAAGCGCTTTGAACGCGACTTGCAAAAAGTGAACGATGTGACGATTTACACCTTTTTGCTGCCGATCCTGAGCCCCGACTCAGTCGAAAAGTCGAAAAACATCTGGTGCGCCAAAGACAAGGGCAAGGCCTGGCTCGACTGGATGGTGCGCGACCAGACACCCGCCAAGGCCAGCTGCGACACCGCCGCGCTGGAGCGCAACCTCGACTTCAGCAAGAAGCACAAGATCACCGGCACGCCGACCGTGTTTTTTGCCGACGGCACGCGCGTGCCGGGCGCCATCAGCGCCCAGCAGGTCGAGAAGTTGCTGGCCAGCGCCAAACCCCAATAGGGTTATCGGGCTGACAGCCGCCGCAAGCGCTTATTATTGATTAATTAGCCGTCCAGCCCATACAGGACGGGCGCTAGCAGCTACTTTTTTATAGCAAACCCAGGGCACAGACTCGGTCTTTACCGGCCAGCGCCTGGCGTATTCTCTGTTCAAGATGCCAAGCCCTTCCCAAAAAACACCCCACACCCCCGCCCCCGTCCACTACCGCGTCGAAATGGGCGAGCTGCACGCCCACCTGTTTCGCGTCACGCTGACGATTGCGCAGCCTGCGGCGCTGCAGCGGGTGTCATTGCCGGTGTGGATACCGGGCAGCTACCTGGTCCGCGAATTTTCCAAAAACCTGCAGGGCTTGCAGGCCCACCAAGGCGCGCGCACACCGGCGCCTTTTGAGCAACTGGACAAATGCAGCTGGCAAATCCAGTGCAACCCCGCCAAAGCACTGGTGCTGCGCTACGAGGTCCATGCCCACGACAACTCCGTGCGCACCGCCTGGCTGGATGCCCAGCGCGGCTTTTTCAATGGCACCAGCCTGTGCCTGAAGGTGGAGGGGCAGGAAAAAACGCTGCATGCGCTGGAACTGCCGGTGCCCACCGCCGTCACCGGATGGTCAGTGGCCACCGGTTTGACGGCGCAAAAAATCAATCCGCAGGGCTTTGGCAGCTATATGGCGGCCGATTACGACGAGCTGGTCGACTGCCCTGTGGAAATGGGCCCATTCTGGAGCGGCAGCTTCAGCGCACGCGGTGTACCGCATCGTCTGGTGGTGGCAGGCGCCGCCGCCAGCTTTGACGGCGCCCGGCTGCTGGCCGACACCCAGAAGATTTGCGAGACGGAAATCCGCTTCTGGCATGGCAACAAAAAGCCGCCCTTCAAAAACTACCTGTTCATGCTCAACGCCGTGGACGACGGTTACGGCGGGCTGGAGCACCGCAACTCGACCGCGCTGATCTGCCACCGCAAAGACCTGCCGCGCGTCGGTGAGCACAAACCCTCCGAGGGCTACACCACGCTGCGCGGGCTGATCAGCCACGAGTATTTCCACACCTGGAACGTCAAGCGCCTGCGCCCCGCCGAGTTCGAAAGCTACCGTTACGAGCGAGAAAGCTACACCGAACTGCTGTGGTTTTTTGAAGGTTTCACCAGTTATTACGACGACCTGCTGCTGCGCCGCGCCGGACTGCTGGACAACGCGGGCTATTTGAAACTGCTCAACAAAACCATCAACCAGGTCATGCAGACGCCGGGGCGGCTGGTGCAGTCGGTGGCCCAGGCCAGCTTTGACGCCTGGGTCAAATACTACCGGCCCGATGCCAACACGCCCAACGCCACAGTGAGCTACTACACCAAGGGCGCGCTGGTGGCGCTGTGTTTTGACCTGATGCTGCGCGCCGAAGGCCGGACCACGCACGGCAAAACACTGGATGACGTGATGCGCGCCCTCTGGCTGCGCTGCAAGGCCGGGCCGCTGCGCGAAGCGGATGTGGCGCAAACGCTGGCGGCGCTGGGCGGGCGTTCGTTTGCGCCAGAGCTGGCGCGCTGGGTCCATGGCCGGGACGAGCTGCCCCTTAAAGCGCTGCTGCAGCGGCATGGCGTGGCGGTGCTGGAAGACCCGGCGCAACTGGCACACCGGCTGGGCCTGCGCGTCAGCGAAGGCCAGGGTGTTCACATTAAAACCGTGCTGCGCGGCGGCGTGGCCGAGCGCGCCGGCTTTGCGCCGGGCGATGAATGGCTGGGACTGGAGCCGGCCACCAAGGCCGAGGCCAGGCTCTCGGGCAGCGGCTGGCGCATGAGCCGGCTCGATGATCTGACGCTGTACGCGGGCGCGGCCAAAAAAATCACCGCGCTGGTATCGCGCGACAAACGCCTGCTGCGGCTGGCGCTGACCCTGCCGCCGGCACTGACCACCTGGCGTCTGGCGGTGCACGATGCAGCGCTGCTCGATCAGTGGCTGGCCCCCCAAGACTGAATCTGTTCCTCAACCTCCAGAAAAAGGATTTCCCATGCATTACGAAATGATTGAAACCCGCACCGAAGGCCCGGATGCACGCCAGGTCGGCATCGTGACGCTGAACCGGCCCAAGCAGCTCAATGCGCTCAATGACCAGCTGATGGATGAACTGGGCCACGCGCTCCAGGCTTTTGAAGCCGACGACAGCGTGGGCTGCATCATTTTGACGGGCAGCGAAAAAGCCTTTGCCGCTGGCGCCGACATCGCCGCGATGGCGAAATTCGGCTTTGCCGATGTCTACAAAAACGACTTCATCACCCGCAACTGGGAACAGATCCGCAGCATCCGCAAGCCGGTGATTGCCGCGGTCAGTGGTTTTGCGCTGGGTGGCGGCTGCGAGCTGGCCATGATGTGCGACTTCATCATTGCCGCCGACAACGCGAAATTTGGCCAGCCTGAAATCAAGCTCGGCATCATCCCCGGCGCCGGCGGCACGCAGCGCCTGCCCCGCGCCGTCGGCAAGGCCAAGGCCATGGACATGGCGCTGACCGGCCGGATGATGGATGCCGTGGAGGCAGAACGCGCCGGGCTGGTCAGCCGCGTGGTGCCGCTGGACCAGCTGATGGACGAAGCGCTGGGCGCGGCCTTGATGATCTGCAGCTACGGCCAGCCCAGCGTCATGGCGGCCAAGGAAGCCGTCAACCGGGCTTTTGAGAGCGGGCTCAGCGATGGCGTGATGTTCGAGCGCCGCCTGTTTCACGCACTGTTTGCGACCCAGGACCAAAAAGAAGGCATGGATGCCTTTTTGAACAAGCGCAAGGCGGCATTCACGAATCGCTGAACCTGGCGTTTTAACTGGCTATAATATCGGTCGCGAGGTGATATAGCTCAGTTGGTTAGAGCGCAGCATTCATAATGCTGATGTCGGTGGTTCAAGTCCACCTATCACCACCAAATTCCAGAAAAGTCCCTTGGGTCAAGCACCTGAGGGACTTTTTTTTTGGTCTGCCCATCCTGTCGTTCCCCTGCGCGCTTGCGTTCGATTCAGGGTCTGAGTCCTATCCCATTGACCAAGGTCAAAATGCGCCAGCGCCAAGAGGCGTAATCTTCCATGCAGTGCGATAGCTCCGCTTCGGGGCTCGCGTCAAAACCCTAGCCGCATGGAACCTTCCACCCGATTTTCCGAAGCAGCCGCCGCTGCCCCCTTAGAGTTAGTTTGCCCCGCAGGCAGTCTTCCTGCCCTGAAAGCCGCCGTGGACAACGGCGCCAGTTGCGTTTACCTGGGATTGCGCGATGCAACCAACGCCCGCAATTTTGCCGGCCTGAACTTTGACGAAGCGGCCATGGCCACGGGCATCCGCTATGCCCATGAGCGTGGCTGCAAGGTGTTCATGGCGCTCAATACCTACCCGCAGGCGTCCAACCCCGGGCTCTGGCGCACGGCGCTGGACAAGGCCGTCGATTTGGGTGCGGATGCCGTGATCCTGGCCGATCCGGGGCTCATGCACTATGCCGTTTCGCGCTATCCCAAGCTGCGGCTGCATCTGTCTGTGCAGGGATCGGCCACCAACTACGACGCCATCAATTTCTACCGCGAGCAATTCGGCGTGGTGCGCGCGGTGCTGCCGCGCGTGCTGTCGCTCACGCAAGTACAGCAGGTGATTGAGAAGACGCCGGTGGAGATCGAAGTGTTCGGCTTTGGCAGCCTGTGCGTGATGGTCGAAGGACGCTGCGCGCTGTCGTCCTATGTCACCGGCGAGGCGCCCAACACGCACGGCGTGTGTTCGCCACCCAAGGCCGTGCGCTGGCAGCAAACACCCAGGGGGCTGGAGTCGCGCCTGAACGGCGTGCTGATCGACCGCTATGCCGATGGCGAAAACGCTGGCTACCCCACGCTGTGCAAGGGACGTTTCGACGTGGGCAATGACGAAAACTACTACGCCCTCGAGGAACCCACCAGCCTGAACACGCTCGAGCTCTTGCCCCAGCTCATGAAAATGGGCGTGCGCGCCATCAAGATCGAAGGGCGCCAGCGCAGCCCGGCCTATGTCGCCCAGGTCACGAAGGTGTGGCGTGAAGCCATTGACCACTGCATCACCAATCCGCACCGCTACGCGCCCAAACCGGTCTGGATGACCAGCCTCGACAAAGTGGCCGAAGGCCAGCAGCACACGCTAGGCGCTTACCACCGGCCCTGGAAATGATGACTACCCACCCCCTGAAAATTGCCCTCGGTCCGCTGCTGTACTACTGGCCGCGGGATACTGTCTTGAGCTTCTACGAGGCCATGGCCACGACGCCGGTCGATGTGGTCTACCTGGGCGAAACCGTCTGCTCGCGCCGCCACGAGCTGCGCCTGGCCGACTGGCTTGACATCGCCGCGCAATTGCGCGACGCAGGCAAGCAAGTGGTGCTGTCCACGCAGGTGCTGCTCGAATCAGGCGCCGAGGTGGGCACCATGCACAAAATTGCAGCGAATGGCGACTTTCTGGTTGAAGCCAACGACATGGGGGCCGTGCAGTGCCTCGCGGGCAAGGTCCCGTTCGTGGCCGGCCCGCATCTGAACCTTTACAACCTGCCGTCTCTGCAATGGATGGCGTCGCTGGGCGCCAGCCGCTGGGTGATGCCCCTGGAAATGAAAAAAGACGATCTGGCCGTGCTGCAGCAAGGTCGCCCCGACGGGCTGCAGACCGAGGTGTTTGCCTACGGCCGCATGCCGCTGGCCTACTCGGCACGCTGCTTCACGGCGCGGCACCGCAACCTGCCCAAGGACGACTGCCGCTTCAGCTGCCTGGAGCATCCGGATGGCCTGCTGCTCAACACACGAGAGCGCGAAGAATTCCTGGTGCTTAACGGCACGCAAACGCAGTCTTCGCGGGTCTACAACCTGGTGGACACACTGGACGACATGCGCGCCCTGGGCGTTGATGTCGTCCGCCTGAGCCCGCAGGCACAGCACACGGCCGACGTGATCGCGCTGTTCGATGCCGCACGTGCGCAAGCGCTGGCCCCGCAGGAGGCATTGGCACGCATGCAGCCGCTCATGCCCGAGCAGGGCTGCAATGGTTATTGGCACGGCCGCCCCGGGCTGGAGCAGGCCACACCGGCCTGAACACCTGAGCACCATGTACCACGGCGAGCGTTTCAACAGCATCAGTCATCTGGCGGGGGCCGGGCTGGCGTTGGTCGGCTCGGTGCTGCTGATCGTGCTGGCGGCACGCCTGGGCGATGCCTGGAAAATCGTCAGCTTCAGCATCTACGGCGCCATGCTGGTGTCGCTGTATGTCTTCTCCACGCTGTACCACAGTGTGCGTGGCCGCGCCAAAAACGTGCTGCGCAAGCTGGACCACTGCGCCATCTACCTCCTGATTGCAGGCAGCTACACGCCGTTCGCGCTGGTGTCGCTGCGCGGTGCCTGGGGCTGGTCGCTGCTGGGCGTGGTCTGGGGGCTGGCGCTGCTGGGCATCGTGCAGGAAATCTGGTTTGCCAACGGCGCGCGCGTGCTGTCGCTCGTCATTTATGTGCTCATGGGCTGGCTTGCGCTGGTGGCCGTGTCGCCGCTGTGGCAAGCGCTCACGCCTGCCGGTTTTGCCTGGCTGGCGGCGGGCGGCGCCTGCTACACGCTGGGCATTATTTTTTACGCCACCGACCACAAGGTGCGCCACGGTCACGGCCTGTGGCATTTGTTTGTGCTCGGGGGCAGCACCTGCCATTTTTTCACCGTGCTGCTTTATGTAGCATGACCGTAGCCTGACTGGACCACCATGACCGCGCCTTCTTCCTTTGTACTGCCCCAACCCGTGGCATCGCTGCTGTCCAGCCTGCCCGCCTACCCGGGTTCGATGCTGCTGGTGACCGCGCTCAACCTGGGTCTGGCACGCCTGCTTCCCGGCGACGTGCGCCAGTTTTTGCTGAACAAAAAGCTGCGCATTCATGTACGCGATGCAGGCCTGACCTTTGATTTTGCGTGGACAGGCCAGCGCTTTGCCGCCTGCCCCCGGCAGCAGGCCACCGACCTGACCCTCAGCGCCAGCGCCCATGATTTCCTGCGCCTTGCGCAGCGCCAGGAGGACCCCGACACGCTGTTCTTCAGCCGGCGCATGTCCATAGAGGGCGATACCGAATTGGGACTGGTGGTCAAGAACGCGCTCGACGCCCTGGAACTGCCCGTGTTCGATCTGCAGCAGTGGACGCCGCACCAGGTGCTGGCACGCATGGCCCAGTGGCGCTCCGCAAAAACAGGTTCGCCAGCGGGAAGATAAAAATGACGCCTCACGCAACCCATCACCCCTTGGTTTATGCCTGTTCCGGCTGTTCCAGCGCCGCGCAACTGGCCAACCACGTCGCGATTCGGCTGGACCGCAGCGGCGTGGCCGAAATGTCGTGCATTGCCGGCGTAGGCGGCGATGTGCCCAGCCTGCTCAAAACCGCCCACTCGGGCCGGCCCGTCATTGCGCTGGATGGCTGCCCGCTGGTCTGCGTGAAGAGCAGCCTGGCACGACACGGTATTGAAGCCGACCGCCACTACCAGCTACAGCACTACGGCGTGAGAAAGCTTCGACACGAAGACTTTGACCCCGGGCAGGCCGCCACGGTGCTGGAGCGCGTGAAAGCCGACCTGCAGGCCGCATCGCCGGGCGCCTCCGGGAAGACTGCGACGGCCGGATGAACACCCCCGCGCCGCGCCGCATCATCGTCGCCATCTCGGGTGCCAGCGGTGCCGTGTACGGTACGCGCCTGCTGCAGGTGTTGCAGGGCATGGCGGACGTCGAGTCGCACCTTGTCGTGTCCGACGCCGGCTGGCGCAACCTGCAACACGAACTCGACATGGATCGCGCGTTCGTCGAAGCCATGGCCGACCACGTGCACGACGCAGCCAACGTGGGCGCGGCCATTGCCAGCGGCTCCTTCAGGTGCAGCGGCATGGTGATTGCGCCGTGCTCGATGCGCACGCTCGCGGCGGTGGCGCACGGCCTGGGCGACAACCTGCTCACGCGCGCGGCCGACGTCATGCTCAAGGAACGCCGCCGCCTGGTGCTGCTGGTGCGCGAGTCGCCCCTGCACCTCACACACCTGCGCAACATGGTCAGCGTGACCGAAATGGGCGGCATCATCTGCCCGCCGGTGCCCGCGTTTTATTTGCGCCCGCAGTCGGTCGGCGACATCGTGGACTACAGCGTGGCCCGCGCGCTTGACTTGCTCGACATCCCCCACACCCTGGCGCCGCGCTGGGAAGGGCTGACACTTCCCGAGGCGGCTTGACTTGCGCCTTGAGCACCGCCCCCGCCTTCTCTTGCGAAGCAGAGGGCGAAGCAATCACCCCACAAGCCAACCCCATGCCCTACCAAGACCTGCGCGACTTCATTAACCAGCTGGAGCAAGCCGGCGAGCTGCGCCGCATCGCCGTGCCCGTCTCGCCCCACCTCGAAATGACCGCCCTGTGCGACCGCGTGCTGCGCGCCGGCGGCCCGGCCCTGCTGTTCGAGCAGCCAACCGGACACAGCATGCCGGTGCTGGGAAACCTGTTTGGCACCCCGGCGCGCGTGGCGCGTGCCATGGGCGTGGCCGACCTGCAGGGGCTGCGTCCATTTGGCGAACTGCTCGCCGCGCTCAAGGAGCCCGAGGCGCCCAAAGGCCTCAAGGACATGCTGGGCCTGGGCGGCCTGCTCAAAACCTTGTGGCACATGGCGCCCAAAGAGCTGCGCTCGGCGCCATGCCAGGAAGTGATTTGGGAAGGCAACGACGTCGATCTGGCGCGCCTGCCCGTGCAGCACTGCTGGCCCGGCGACGTGGCGCCGCTCGTCACCTGGGGCCTGGTCATCACGCAGGGCCCGCACAAGGCACGGCAGAACCTGGGCATCTACCGCCAGCAGGTGCTGTCCCGCAACCAGCTCATCATGCGCTGGCTCGCGCACCGCGGCGGCGCACAGGATTTCCGCGAGCACTGCGCCGCCCACCCGGGCGAGCCCTACCCCGTGGCCGTGGCGCTGGGGGCTGATCCGGCCACCACCCTGGGCGCCGTCACGCCCGTGCCCGACAGCCTGTCCGAGTACCAGTTCGCCGGCCTGCTGCGCGGTGCGCGCACCGAGGTGGTGAAGGCGCTGGGCGTGCCGCTGCGCGTGCCGGCCTCGGCCGAAATCGTGCTCGAAGGCCACATTTACCCCGACGCCAGCCACGCCAGCGGTTACCAGCACGCACTCGAAGGACCGTATGGCGACCACACCGGCTACTACAACGAGCAGGCCTGGTTTCCGGTGTTCACGGTGGACCGCATCACCATGCGCCAAGACCCGATTTACCACTCCACCTACACCGGAAAACCCCCGGACGAGCCCGCCGTGCTGGGCATGGCCCTGAACGAGCTGTTCATCCCGCTGCTGCAGCGCCAGTTCCCGGAAATCACCGACTTCTATCTGCCGCCCGAAGGCTGCAGCTACCGCATGGCGCTGGTGCAAATCAAAAAAGCCTACCCCGGCCACGCGCGCCGCGTGATGATGGGCGTGTGGAGCCACCTGCGCCAGTTCATGTACACCAAGTTCATCGTCGTGGTCGATGACGACGTGAACGTGCGCGACTGGCGCGAAGTGGTCTGGGCCCTGACCACGCGCATGGATCCGGCGCGCGACACCATGATGGTGGAAAACACGCCCATCGACTACCTCGACTTCGCCTCGCCCGTGAGCGGCCTGGGCAGCAAGATGGGGCTCGACGCGACCAACAAATGGCCCGGCGAAACCCAGCGCGAATGGGGCCGCACCATCACCATGGATGCCGACGTGACCGCGCGCATGGACAGCCTGTTTGAGTCGCTCGGGCTGTAAGCTGCGCCCCTCATGGAACTGTTAAAAAAATAGCTGCATCAGCACGCCAGAAAAGCGCCAGCGCCACTTTCTCCCAATGGCCGTCCGGGGCACAAGCAAAACTGCAAGCCTTGCAATACAGCACCTGTCACCTCCGTTGTGACAGTCCGGCCCGCCGCTTCGACAATAGCGAATGGACTTTGCCCACTCCCCAAAAGCACGAGAGCTCAACCGGCGCCTTGAAGCCTTCCTGCAGCGCTACCTGCTGCCCTACAACGCCGCCTGGCACCGCTCGGTGCAGGACGGCATTTACCCGCCACCGTTTATGGAGGACCTGAAGACCCTCGCCCGTGACGAAGGCCTGTGGAACCTGTTCCTGCCCGGTCTCGAGGACGACGAACCCGGCACCCGCCTGTCCAACCTCGACTACGCGCCATTGGCCGAAACCATGGGCCGCCTGCCCTGGGCCGCCGAGGTCTTCAACTGCAGCGCGCCCGACACCGGCAACATCGAACTGCTGCACCGCTTTGCCACGCCCGGGCAGCGCGCACACTGGCTCACGCCGCTGCTTGAAGGCCGGATCCGCTCGGCCTTCGCCATGTCCGAGCCCGATGTCGCTTCGTCCGACCCGACCAATCTGCAGACCACCGCGCGGCGTGACGGCGATCAGCTCGTGCTGAACGGCCGCAAATGGTTCATCACCGGCGCGGCGCACCCGCACTGCAGGCTACTCATCGTGATGTGCCGCAACGAGGAAGCCGCCCCCCCAACACTGCAGCGCCACCACCAGCACAGCATGGTGCTGGTGCCACTCGACAGCCCCGGCGTGCAGGTGCTGCGCAATATTGCCGTGCTGCACCACCACGCGCCAGAGGGCCACTGCGAAATTTTGCTGCGCGATGTGCGCGTGCCGGCCGAGCACCTGCTGGGCGGCTGGGGCGACGGTTTTGCGATGGCGCAGGCGCGGCTCGGCCCCGGCCGGGTGCACCACTGCATGCGCACCATCGGCCAGTGGGAGCTGGCACTGGCGCTGGCTGCCGAGCGCACGCTGGAGCGCCAGACCTTTGGCAAGTACCTCGCCGACTACTCCAACGTGCAGGACTGGATTGCCGAGTCGCGCATCGAGATCGACCAGGCGCGGCTGCTGGTGCTGCACACCGCCTGGCTGCTCGACCAGTGCGAGGCGGCGGACGCGCCGGCAACGCGGGCGCAGGTTGCCGCCATCAAGGTCGTGGCGGCGCGGCTGCAGACGCGCGTGGTCGACCGCGCCATGCAGGTGTTTGGCGCCATGGGCCTGTCGCCAGACACGCCGCTGGCGCAACTCTGGACCTGGGGCCGCGCGCTGCACCTCATGGACGGCCCGGACGAAGTACACCTGCGCACCGTGGCGCGCCATGAACTGGCGCAGGCGCGCACGCGCATGGGCGCATCGAGCGCCTGGTTCACCACGCCCGAGCAGATGCAGGCGCTGCCGCGCATCCGCTGAGTCCAGCTTCGCCACAAGTCCGGCATGCCCTGATCTGGCGCGGCCAAAGTCCAGCGGGTACACTTGAGGGCTTCACGCCGGAGGAGCACCAACTCCCCCGGACGCGCTCCAAAAGCATTCCCGAGCTCTTGATTTTCAGGGGATTTTCTGGTTTCAGTCGCGCCTTCCGGGCTCCCCGCGAAGCGCCGCCAGAATTTCTGCCCAAGACGATTGCTGATTTTTCTTGCCACAGCCTCTGGACAAACACCATGAACCGCTGCACACCGCACCTGATGGCCGCACTGATATTGCTGGCCGCATCGGCCTCTCTTGTATCCCCGTCTGCCCTTGCTCAGACCAGCCAGGCCGGCGAGAGCCAACCCGGCGTCAGGCAATTCCCCAAGGCCGCCCTTCGCGGCGAAATGATGGTGCTCGCACCCCCCATCATTTCCATGGACGGCAAGCCGGACCGGCTGTCGGTGGGCTCGCGCATTCGCGACGCCAACAACCACCTGGTGCTCTCGGGCGCGCTGGTCGAGCAAAAACTGGTGGTGAACTACCTGCGCGAAAACACGGGCCAGGTGCACCAGGTCTGGATACTCAACAGCGAAGAAATCAGGCAGAAACGACCCAACACCAAGGCCTCCTGGTTCAGCTTTGGCAGCGGCGCCACTGAAGCGCCTGCCGATGACGGCAATACGCCCTACGGGCAGTTGCCGGCCTACGCACGCTGACGCTCGCTGTTTCAAGCACAAAACAGGCCTCTAGCCCTTTATCAACGGGCGCTAGAAGCTATCAATAAAGTAGCAAATCATGAGCAAAAAAGTATTCATCAAAACCTTCGGCTGCCAGATGAACGAGTACGACTCGGACAAAATGTCCGATGTGCTGCACGCCGCAGAGGGTTACGAGCCCACGCAAGACATCGACGAAGCCGACCTGATCCTGTTCAACACCTGCTCGGTGCGCGAGAAGGCGCAGGAAAAAGTATTCAGCGACCTGGGCCGCGTCAAGCATTTGAAGGAAAAAGGCGTGCTGATCGGTGTGGGCGGCTGTGTCGCCAGCCAGGAAGGCGCGGCCATCATCCAGCGCGCGCCCTACGTTGACGTGGTGTTCGGCCCACAGACGCTGCACCGCCTGCCGCAGCTGCTGGCCAGCCGTGCCCGTCTCGGCAAGCCCCAGGTGGACATCAGCTTTCCGGAAATTGAAAAGTTTGACCACCTGCCGCCGGCCCGCGTCGAAGGCGCGAGCGCCTTTGTCAGCATCATGGAGGGTTGCTCCAAATACTGCAGTTACTGCGTCGTGCCCTATACGCGCGGCGAGGAAGTCTCGCGGCCTTTTGAAGACGTGCTGGTCGAAGTGGCCGGCCTGGCCGACCAGGGCGTCAAGGAAGTCACGCTGCTGGGGCAAAACGTCAATGCCTACCGCGGCCCCATGGGCGGCACGGCTGAAATTGCCGATTTCGCCACCTTGCTGGAGTACGTGTCCGACATCCCGGGCATAGAGCGCATCCGCTACGTCACCAGCCACCCCAACGAATTCACGCAAAGCCTGATCGACGCCTATGCCAAGCTGCCCAAGCTGGTCAATCACCTGCATCTGCCGGTGCAGCATGGCTCGGACCGCATCCTCATGGCGATGAAGCGCGGCTATACGGCGATGGAGTACAAGAGCACGATCAAGAAGCTGCGCGCCATCCGGCCCGACCTGGCCATGAGCAGCGACTTCATCGTCGGTTTTCCGGGCGAAACCGAGGATGATTTCCAGAAGATGATGAAGCTGGTCAACGAGGTCGGCTACGACACCTCGTTCAGCTTCATCTTCAGCCCGCGCCCCGGCACGCCGGCCGCCAACCTGGCCGACGACACGCCGCACGAGGTCAAGCTCAAACGCCTGCAGCACCTGCAGGCCACGCTGGACGACAGCGTGCGCGCCATCAGTGCCAGCCGCCTGGGTACGGTGCAGCGCATCCTCGTCGAAGGCGCGGCGCGCAAGGACCCGACCGAGCTGATGGGCCGCACCGAATGCAACCGGGTCGTCGTCATCAAGGGCCAGCCACGCCTGATCGGCCAGATGGTCGATGTGACCATCACCGAAACCAGCCAGCGCTCGCTGCGCGGCGAAGTCCTGACGCGGGACGAAGCAGTTCCTGCCTAAGCCCGCTTCCTTGCTCAAACGCCCCAAGCCCATGCTGCAGCGATTTTCGTTCCGGCAGCTTCTGGTCATTGCCTTTTTGCTGATTGCCGCCCTGCTGGGCGCCGCGTCGCTGCGCGCCCTGTTCACGCTGGAAGACCTGACGCTGCAAAGCCGCGACAACGCGGCCCACGCGCTCGAACTCAGCCAAGCAGCCCAGTCCTTGAGCGAACGCAGTATCTCCATGGAGCGGACCTCGCGACAGTCGGTGGTGCTCGATGACCGCGTTCTCAGGGGGAACTTTGGCGATGAGGCCCGCGAGGCCAAACAGATCGTGGCCCGCCTGGCCGCAGTCGGCATTCCCGCTGCCCGGGCGCGGCAGTGGAACACTCACCTGCAAAGCATCGGCAACCTGCTGAGCGGCCCGCCCGATACCGCACTTGATCGCGAACGCCAGCTGGCGCAAGAGTTTCGCGAACTGGAAGGCGTCAATGCCGCTATCGCGGTGCAGGTGCAGCAAGCCATCCAACAGCGCAACAAGGCGCTGGAAGGCAAGCTCGAAACCAGCCGCAGGCGTCTGGCGCAGCAGGTGACCTGGGCCATCGTGCTTGCCGTGGCCATGGCGCTGGCGTTCGGCGTCTGGTTCACCCTGCCGCTCAAGCGCCTGGAAAACGCCATTGTGGGCCTGGGCGAAAACCGGCTGGATCAGGTGATTGCGATTCAGGGCCCGGCCGATCTGGCCCTGGTCGGGCAGCGGCTGAACTGGCTGCGCCTGCGGCTGGTCGAGCTGGACGCCGACAAGTCGCGATTTCTGCGCCACATCTCGCACGAGCTCAAGACGCCGCTGGCGTCACTGCGCGAAGGCGTGTCGCTGCTGGAAGATGGCGTGGCCGGCCCCCTGAGCCACGACCAGCGCGAAATTGCGCAAATCCTCAGGCACAACACCGGCGTCTTGCAGGGCCAGATTGAAGACCTGCTGCGC
Organism: Polaromonas sp.; assembly: GCF_030682935.1. GTDB lineage: Bacteria > Pseudomonadota > Gammaproteobacteria > Burkholderiales > Burkholderiaceae_C > Polaromonas. The sequence goes on along the minus strand of NZ_JAUXNA010000400.1, from coordinate 16,919 downwards.
TTCAACACGGCGGCCTTTGAGGCGCGCCAGCTGCACCGCCAGACGGTCGACCTGCTGCAGCTCATGGAAGAACAGGTCGACGCACAGCGGCTGCAATGGCGCGCTCGCGACCTGTCGGTCAGCGTCGTCGGCGAACCGCTCAACATGGAAGTGGACCCGGAAAAAATCGGCACCGCGCTGGCCAACCTGCTGTCCAACGCCATCCGCTATTCACCACTCCAGGGCCTGATCCGGCTGGAGCTGAGCCGGCTGCCAGGCCTGGCGCGCATCGACATTCACGACCAGGGCAGCGGCGTGGCGCTGGCTGACCGCGAACGGATTTTCGAGCCCTTTTACCGGGGCGAGCGCCAGCCCGCCGATGGGGTGCGCGGCAGCGGCATCGGGTTGTCCATCGTGCACGAATACATTGCCGCGCACGGCGGGCGCATCGTGTTGCTGCCAGACCAACCTGGTGCACACTTCAGGATAGAGCTTCCCCATGTTTTTAAAAACTGAATTTTTCTCGCCCCGCACCTGCTGCCTGATGGCGTCGGTGGCCTTGGTTGTGCTGGCGGGCTGCAGCAGCGGGCCGCCAGGCCACGGCGCCGAAGTCACAACGGGCGGCATGGCGACGCCCTCGCCCTCTGCCGCCAATGACACCGTACGCCCCCGCGACCACGATGCTCCGCCTGCAGCGCCAGCCCGTGCAGCGGATGCGTCCGTGCCCGACGCCGCGCTGGGCATGCTGGCCTATGCGGACCGGCTGCGCCTGATGCCGCCTGCGGCGCTGGGTCCGGAGGTGGCGCGCCTCGGCGAGCTATCCAGCCCTGCCGCGCAGCTTCAGCTGGCACTCGCATTGAGCCAGCTGCGCCAGCTTCCGGAGCTGATTCGCGCCCAGGAACTGCTGGCACGCGTGCTCGGCAATGCCAGCGCGGAGGCCCAGCCCCTGCAGCCGCTGGCCCGCCTGCTGGCCGCGCGTTATGGCGAGCAGCGCCGGCTCGAAGAACAGCTTGAAAAGCAGACCCAGCAAGTACGCGAACTGCAGCGCAAGCTGGACCAGAGCAACGAACGGCTGGAGGCGCTCAAGGCGATTGAGCGTAGCCTGACCAGCCGCCCTGCTGCGCCTGCGACGCCCGCCCGGCGCCGCCCCCCCGCCCCATGACCGCCTCCACCTCACCGCCCCATCTGCTGGTGGTGGATGACGACGCCGACATGCTGCGCCTGCTCACCATGCGGCTCGCGGCGGCGGGCTACCGCGTCACGGCGGTCAGCTCGGCCGAAGCGGCGCTGACCCAGCTGCACATCGAGCGGCCCCAGCTGGTGCTGAGCGATGTGCGGCTGCCCGGCAAGGACGGCCTGGCGCTGTTTGATGACATTCGCGCCCAGCACCCTTCGCTGCCGGTTATTTTGCTGACCGCGCACGGCACCATTCCCGATGCGGTGGAAGCGACCGAGCGCGGCGTTTTCACCTACCTGACCAAGCCTTTTGACGGCAAAGGCCTGCTCGAGAAAATTGCGCAGGCGCTGCAGCTGAGCGCGCCCGCCCATTCGGCCCAACGGGGCAGCCCGCAGGCCTGGCAAACGCGCATCATCAGCCGCTCCAGCCGCATGGCCGAGGCCTTGGCCGAAGCGCAGATGGTGGCGCGCTCGGACGCCAGCGTGCTGCTGCGCGGCGAAAGCGGCACCGGCAAGGAGCTGCTGGCCCAGGCGATTCACCAGGCCAGCGCACGAGCGAACAAACCTTTCATTGCGGTGAACTGCGGCGCCATTCCCGAGGCCCTGCTCGAATCGGAACTGTTTGGCCATGTCAAGGGCGCCTTCACCGACGCGGTGAGCAGCCACAAAGGACTGTTTCAGGCCGCCGACGGCGGCACGCTGCTGCTCGACGAGATCGGCGACATGCCGCCCGCGCTGCAGGTCAAGCTGCTGCGGGTGCTGCAGGAGCGCGAAGTCCGGCCAGTCGGCGCCAGCCAGTCGATTCCGGTCGATGTGCGCATCATCTCGGCCACCCACCGCGACCTGGATGCGGCCATGGCTGCGGGCGAATTCCGGGCTGATCTGTACTACAGGCTCAATGTGGTGACACTGACCCTGCCGCCGCTATCGGAACGCCGCGAGGACATTCCCCTGCTGGCCAACCATTTCCTGCACCAGTTGGCCAAAAAATACGACAAGCGCCTGAGCGGCTTTGCCCCGGAAGCGCTCAAAGCCCTGACCACGGCCGCCTGGCCGGGCAATGTGCGCCAGCTCTACAACGTGGTGGAGCAGGTCTGCGCCCTGTCGACCACGCCGCTGATACCGCTGACGCTGGTGCAGCGCGCCCTGCGCTCGCCCACCGTGCAGGTACTGACCTTTGCCGAGGCCAAACAGCGGTTTGAGCGCGACTACCTGGTCGGCCTGCTCAAACTGACGGATGGCAATGTGGCCGACGCCGCCCGGCTGGCCGACCGCAACCGGACCGAGTTTTACCGCCTGATGCAAAAACACGGTTTGACGCCCGGGCACTTCAAGCCCGACAGCGCCCCGCTGCCGGCTTCTTGAGTCGCTCTCAGGCGACAAGGTAAGCCCTTGATTTAAAAGGACTTTTCAACCTGGGTGGAAATTCTGTCGCTGTCTGGCGACAAAACCCAGGGGTTTTGCCCATTTTCCCCGGGTTTCACCGATGAAAAATTCCGCATCGCTTCCAAGCCTATGATTTAAAAAGGTTTTTTCAAGCTGGCACAGGGTTTGCCCTAGTGATGCCATGCAAGCCTTTTTTCGTCTTTCAAAACGCCTCAGCGGATTCGCGCCGCGAGCGCGTTTCGCCGCCCTGGCCTGCGCAGGCGCACTGGCGCTGACCGCCGCCCAGGCCCACGCCTGGAGTCTGGATGATGTCGCCACACTCGCCAGCCAGCGTGCCAAAACCCCTGTCAAGGAAGCGTCGCATGCCGTTCCGGCCGAGTTGGCCAAAATGGAATACGACGACTACCGCGACATCCGCTTTAAACCGGAAAGCACGCTGTGGCGCGCCGACAAACTTCCCTACGAAGCCAATTTTTTCCACGTTGGCCGTCAGGGCGACTCGGTTCGCGTCCATGAAATCACATCTGCTGACGTCAAGCGCGTGCCCTATGACCCGGCCAGCTTCAACTTTGGCAAAAACAAGCTGTCGCCCAAAAGCTGGGGTGATCTGGGCTACGGCGGTGTCCGCGCTTTCAGCAACCTGAACTCGCCCACCTACAAGGACGAGTTGATCGTGTTTTCCGGTGCCAGCTACTTCCGGGCGCTAGGCGCCGGCCAGCGCTATGGCTTGTCGGCACGCGGCTTGGCCGTGGACACGGCCGGTCCGGCCAAGGAAGAGTTTCCGCGCTTCACCGACTTCTGGCTCGAAAAGCCAGGCGCCGAGGGCGGCCCGCTGACCATTTTTGCCTTGATGGATTCGGAGCGCATGACAGGTGCTTACCGCTTCAATATCAAGCCGGGCGAGCAGACCGTCACGGAAGTGCAGGCCCGCATCTTCATGCGTCCAACCGACAAGCCCGTGGCCACGCTGGGACTGGCGCCGCTGACCAGCATGTTTTTCTTTGGCGAAAACCAGCCCCGGCCCGGCGACTTTCGCCCCGAAGTCCACGACTCGGACGGCCTGATGGTGGCCACCGGTGACGGTGAATGGCTCTGGCGCCCGCTGCAAAATCCGGCCTCCAAGCTGGTCACCTCGTTCAGCATGAAAAGCCTGAAGGGCTTTGGCCTGATGCAGCGCGACCGGGCCTTCCACAACTACGAAGATACCGAAGCGCGCTACGAACTCCGGCCCAGCGCCTGGGTCACGCCCGTGGGTGACTGGGGTGCCGGCAAAGTGGAACTGCTGCAGTTCGCCACGCCCGACGAAACCCACGACAACGTCGCCGCTTATTGGGTGCCCGAAAAAATTCCGGCGCCCGGCCAGTCGATCGACATTGCCTATCAGATTGCCTGGCAGGGCAAAAACCAGCAATTGCCGCCCAACGGCTGGGTCACGCAATCGCGCCGCGGCACCGGCTACTCCAAGCACAGCGCCGACGCGCAAGGGCAGCAGATCCAGTTTGTCATCGACTTTGCCGGTCCTGCCCTGGACGCCCTGCCGGAAGATGCCGCCGTCAAGGCCGTCACGACGGCCAGCGCCAACGCCCGCGTGCTGGAAAGCCTGGCCTACAAAAATCCCGCGACCGGCGCCTGGCGCATGACGCTGCGCGTTCAGCGCCTCCCTTCTGACCAGCCGGCCCAGCCCATTGAGCTGCGCGCCTTCCTGCAACACAACACCAACACCCTGACCGAAACATGGACCAACCTGATCACACCCTGACACCACGCAGCCCCTTGCGCGAAGAACGGCATCCCAATGCGGTCACGGCGCCGCCCGTGAACCGCGGCTCCATGGCGCCGCGTCCGTGGCGCGGCTTCTGGAACAGCCTGGGAACGGCCGCCCTGCTGCCCGTCCTTGGACTTGGACTTGGCGGATCGGCAGCACCGAAAAGCACGCATTCAGAAGCGCTGGAGCCCTGGCAGCAGGCCGCCAAACGCCGCCGGGCCGTTTTCATGCTGCTGACCGTGGTCAGCACGGTGCTGGCCACCAGTTTGTTCGCAGACATGCAGCCCCTCTACGACAACGCCTGGCTGCAATACGGCCAGCTGACCCTGTTTGCCCTGCTGTCGGCCTGGGTGGTGACGGGTTTCATGACGGCGATGATGGGTTTTTACGTCACGCTTTTCGGCGATGCCCACACCCTGTCGGCCAAAAAGGTCCAGCACCACGCACTCGACAAATCCACGCGCACCGCCATCATCATGCCGATCTGCAACGAAGATGTGCGCACCGTGTTTGCCGGTCTGCGCGCCACCTGCGAATCCGTCGCCCTGAGCGGTCATGTGCAGAATTTCGACGTGTTCGTGCTGTCCGACAGCCACAATCCGGCCATCATCCAGGCCGAGCGCGCTGCCTGGGAAGACCTGCGCGCCCAGCTGGTCAGCCAGCCGGACCAGCCGCAAATCGAGGTCTATTACCGCCTGCGCACACGCCGCACCGACCGCAAGGCCGGCAACGTGGCCGACTTCTGCCGCCGCTGGGGCAAGGACTACCGCTACATGGTGGTGCTCGATGCCGACAGCGTGATGAGCGGCGACTGCCTGGTGTCCATGGTCAAGCTGATGGAAGCCAACCCCAAAGCCGGCATCATCCAGACCGCCACCCAGGCCATCGGCCATGTGACGCTGCACGCCAGGGCCCAGCAGTTCGGCTCGCGCGTGACCGGCCGCCTCTTCACGCTGGGCATGCAGTTCTGGCAGATGGGCGAGTCGCACTACTGGGGCCACAACGCCATCATCCGCATTGAGCCTTTCATGCAGCACTGCGCACTGGCGCGCATCGAGGGCACGGGCGGCATGGCCGGCAGCATCATGTCGCACGACTTTGTCGAAGCCGCGCTGATGCGCCGCGCCGGTTACCACGTCTGGCTGGTGGCCGACCTGGTGGGCAGCTACGAGCAGCAGCCGCCCGACCTGCTGGCCGAGCTGCAGCGCGACCGCCGCTGGTGCCAGGGCAACCTGCAAAATTCGCGCCTGATTGCCGAGCCCGGCATTCATCCGGTACACCGCTCCATGTTTGCCACCGGCGCCATGGCCTACCTGTCAGCGCCCCTGTGGCTTTGCTTCATGACGATGGGCACGGCGCTGTGGCTGTCGGGCTCCCCGATGGTGAGCGACTGGGCCGTGCTGCCCGGCGAGCTGGTGTCGCTCTGGGCCTGGACGCTCTCCATGCTGTTTTTGCCACGCATTCTGGGCATCGCCGCCGTGCTGCTCAACCGTCAGCAGCAAGCCTATGGCGGTACTGCCAGCCTGCTGCGCAGCGCGCTGCTGGAAACCCTGATTGCCCTGCTGCAGGCGCCCATCCGCATGCTGGCTCATTCGCTGTTTGTCGTCATCGCGCTGACCGGCCTGAAGCTGGAATGGAAATCGCCCCCCCGCGAAGCGGCTGCCGTGCCATGGCGCCATGCGCTGCAGCAGCTTGCCCCCATGAGCGGCGTGATCGTGGCGCTGGCTGCCGGCATTGCGATGATCGACGCCAGCGCGCTGGTCTGGCTGCTGCCCGTCGGGCTGCCGCTGCTGCTGTCGATTCCGATGACGGTGCTGACCAGCAAGGTGGGGGTAGGCACCGCAATGCGCGCCAATAACTACCTGTTGATCCCGGAAGAAACCCGGTCGCCCGCAGTGCTGCGCCGTGCCTGGCTGCATGCCAGCCAGCTGGCCAAGCCGAGGCTGAAAGCGGCCTGAACGGCCACTACCCCTGAAATGCCAACGGGCTCAATCAGCTATCCAAAAGATAGCTGATTGAGCCCGAATCTATTGGGCTGGAGCCTGTTTTTATCTAAAAATTGGCTTTTCAGAACTTCGGCATGCCCTTCATGCCGCCCATGCGCTTCATCATCTTCATCATGCCGCTGCCCTTCATCTTTTTCATCATGGCCTGCATTTGCTCAAACTCCTTGAGCAGGCGGTTGACTTCCTGAACGTGCACGCCTGAGCCCGCCGCAATGCGCCGTTTGCGCGTCGCCTTGATCAGTTCGGGCTTGCGGCGCTCCAGCGGCGTCATGCTCTGGATGATGCCTTCCTTGCGCTTGATGTCTTTTTCGGCCTTGTCCATGTCAATCGATCCGGCCTTGGCCGCCATCTGCGCGGGCAGCTTGTCGAGCAGGCTGGACAGGCCGCCCATGTTTTTCATCTGCTGGAGCTGGCTCAGGAAATCATTGAGATCAAAGCCGTCGCCGGACTTGATTTTGGCCGCCAGCTTTTGCGCGGCCGCCATGTCGACCCCGGCAGCCACCTGCTCGACCAGGGCGACGATGTCGCCCATGCCCAGGATGCGGCCGGCATGACGCTCGGCGTCAAACACTTCCAGGCCGTCGAGTTTTTCACTGGTGCCGGCGAACTTGATCGGTGCGCCGGTAATCTGCCGCACGCTGAGGGCGGCGCCACCGCGCGAGTCGCCGTCGGTCTTGGTCAAAATAATGCCGGTCAGCGGCAGCGCGTCCTTAAAGGCCTTGGCCGTGTTGACGGCATCCTGGCCCTGCATGGCATCGACCACAAACAGGGTCTCGACCGGGTTGAGCACCGCGTGCAGCTCCTTGATCTCATTCATCAAGGCTTCGTCAATGGCGAGGCGGCCAGCCGTGTCAACCAGCAGCACGTCAAAAAAGTGCTTGCGGGCATAGTCGATGGCGGCCCGGGCAATGTCGACCGGCTTTTGATCCGGCGTGCTGGGGAACCATTCAGCCCCCGCCTGCTGCGTGACCACCTTGAGCTGCTCAATCGCGGCCGGCCGGTACACGTCGCCGGACACCGTCAGCACTTTTTTCTTGCGTTTTTCAATCAGGTGCTTGGCCAGCTTGGCGGTGGTCGTGGTTTTACCCGCACCCTGCAGGCCGGCCATCAAAATCACCGCCGGCGGTTGCGCCGCCAGGTTGATGTCGCTGACGCCCTCGCCCATCGTGGCCGCCAGTTCGCGGTTGACAATGCCGACCAGGGCCTGGCCGGGCGAGAGCGAGCCCATTACCTCCTGGCCGAGCGCTTTTTCCTTGACGCGGGCGATGAAGTCGCGCACCACGGGCAGGGCCACGTCGGCATCCAGCAGCGCCAAGCGCACCTCGCGCAGCATGTCCTGCACATTGGATTCGGTAATGCGGGCCTGGCCGCGCATTTCCTTGACGAGGCGGGATAACTTGTCAGTAAGGGCTGTAGCCATCAATAGGGTCCGGAGGAAAACGTGAAAGGGGGCTCCGCGCGGGGAGCAATAAGGTCATGAACGGCCCGACTAAAGGCTAAACTCGAAGCATGATTTTAGCTTTGAACGCTTGGTGGGGGCTTGCGACGGCGGCAGGCGCCGCGCTGGCCTACGCACTGCTTGCACTGGCCACCCCCCGGCTGGGCTCGGGCACCATCCGTGGCCTGCTGCTGGCGGCCTGGTTGCTGCACGCGCTGACCCTGGCCGAAGGCCTGCTGGGAACGCCTCCCCGCTTTGGTTTTGCACCCGCCCTTTCCATGACTGTCTGGCTGGTACTGACTGTCTATGCCATTGAAAGCCGCCTGCTCCCGCAACTTCGCGCCCACTGGGCACTGGCCGGGATGGGCAGCGCAGTGGTTATTTTGTCGCTTGTTTTTCCGGGCACCAGCTACCATGTGATTGCTTCACCCTGGCTGCCGCTGCACTGGGCTTTGGGCATTGCCTCCTACGGGCTGTTTGCCGCCGCAGTCGTGCATGGCTGGCTTATGACCCGGGCTGAGCGCGCCATCCGGCTGGCCACACAGAGCAACGCCGGCGTGCCGCTGCTGACTCTGGAACGCCTGACCTTTCGCTTTGTCGAAGCCGGTTTTGTACTGCTTTCTGCGACCTTGCTGGTAGGCTGGCTGTTTGCGGAAACCCTGCACGGGCCGGGTCTGGCCTGGAAGTGGAACCATAAAACGGTGTTTTCGGTGCTGGCCTGGCTGGTCTTTGCGGGCTTGCTGGCAGGGCGCGCCCGGCTGGGCTGGCGTGGCCTCAAAGCCATTCGCGTGCTGTACCTGGGCGCGGGCCTGTTGCTGCTCGGTTATGCCGGTTCCAGTTTTGTAATTGAAGTCATCTTGAGGCGCACATGAAATACCTGCTCGTCACAGCGCTGGTACTGGTTGTTTTTTGGCTCTGGCGCCACAATCGGCAGGCCGAAAGAAAGGCCGCGCAAAGCGATAGCACGACCCGCCCAAGTCGCGCCGCCAAGAGCGCCCAAGCCACGGAAGTGGTGGCCTGCGACGTCTGCCAGGTGCATCTGCCCCGGTCTGAGGCTGTGACGGGCCGCAAAGGCCTGTACTGCAGCGAGGCGCACCGCCGCCAGGCCGGAGACTGAATGCCGCCCCAAGTCCACGCTTGGCTCGAATCCGAAGAAAAAAATTCCGGCGCCTGGCAGACCGGGCCCGGCTCAGGCTCTTTCGGCCGCCTCTGGCGTGTGTTCATGACGGCCCGCATCGCCATTGCCAGCGTACTGATCCTGCTGCAAGCGTTCATCTATACCTTCGGCAACACCATCAGCCGCTGGTCCATCGCGGTGTGCATTGCCTACCTGTGCGCCACCCTGGCCGTTCGGCTGTGGGCCCGGCCCCGCCCCGCCGGCAGCACGTTCGATGCGCAATGGGTGTTGACCATTGGGGTGGACGTTGTCACGTTCTCCGTGCTGAATTTCCTGCAGTCCAGTGGAATCAACTACACCCCGCTGTTTGCGCTGCCAGTCCTGTTGTCCTCGGTGCTGGGGCCGATTTTGCTGGCATTTGGCACAGCGGCCAGTGTGACACTGCTGCTGCTCGGCGATGCCTGGTGGAATTCGGTGCAATCGATGGGCGACACCAATGCGCGCTTTCTGCAGTCCGGCCTGAGCGGCTCGGGGTTTTTTCTGGTGGCGTTGCTGGCCAACCAGCTGGCCCTGCGGCTGGCGCGCGAAGAACAGCTGGCCAAAACCAGCCAGTCCGCTGCACGCATGCAAACCCAGGTCAATGAACTGGTGATCGATACGCTGGCAGAAGGCCTTTTGGTGGTCGATGGCAACGGCAGGGTGCATTCGGCCAACCCGGCCTCCAGGCGCTTGCTGGCCACGCAGGATGCCGTTGCCAGTACGCCCTTTCTGCTCACCGCAGAAGCCGCCTGGCAAGCGCTGGCGGACCTGACGCATCGCACCTTTGCAACGCAGTCTCCTCAAGAAGCGGACATCGGCCTCGAATATCCGATAGGCCATGCCAGGCGGCTCCGGGTGCGCACGCGGCTGGCGGCGTCACAAAGTAGCACACAAGAAAGCTTATGCGTGATGTTTCTTGAAGACCTGCGTGAGATGGAAGCCCGTGTGCGTACCGAAAAAATGGCGGCCATGGGCCGCATGTCGGCTGCAGTGGCCCACGAAATCAGGAACCCGCTGGCCGCCATTGCGCAGGCCAATGCCCTGCTGGAGGAAGACCTGCACGATGCCAGCCAGCGCCAGCTGACGGCCATGATCGGGCAAAACGCGCAGCGCCTGGCCAAGATTGTGGATGAAGTGCTGGATATTTCACGCGCGCAGGCCGACCTGCCAGCGCCCCAGACAAGTACGCTGCGGCTTGACGACACGGTCCTTCGCATCGCTGCGGACTGGGCCCGTCAAAACACAGCAGTCCAGCGGATGCAGGTACTCACCAACTCGGCCCATGCGGTGGTATGGTTTGAGCCTGAACATTTGCGGCGCCTGATGATCAACCTGCTGGACAACGCTTTGCGCTACGCCAGTGCGTCAGCCCATGCGATTGAAGTGAGCACCCAAATGATGACGCCGGGGCAAGCCCGGCTGGCGGTGTGGAGCGACGGTCTGCCGCTGGAAAAAACGGTACAGACGCATTTATTCGAGCCTTTTTTCTCTTCCGAAAGCCGTTCCAGCGGCCTGGGCCTGTATATCTGCCGGGAACTGTGCGAACGCTACGGCGCCCTGATTGGCTACCAGCGTGTGCACCGCGCAGGCACGGAGGGCAATGAATTTTTTGTCGTATTCAAAGCCGCTTCACAGCCCTTGAGCGCAGACTCTCTCTCTTTTGATACATTGATTGTCTGAACCCATGAGCCTGAAAGCATCAGCCTCCCCCCCGCCCCGCATCCTCATCATTGATGACGAACCGGATTTGCGCACCTTGTACGAGCTGACGCTGCTCAGGGAGGGCTATCAGGTGGACGCGGCGGGCGATCTGTTGCAGGCACGCGCGCAACTCCAGGAACATCGCTTCGATGCGGTCATCACCGACATGCGCCTGCCCGACGGCTTGGGGCTGGAGTTGCTGCGCGAGCTGGGGGCCCAGCAGCGTGCGGAGCGCTGCGTGGTCATCACGGCCTATGGCTCTGCTGAAAATGCGGTGGAAGCGCTCAAGGCCGGGGCATTTGACTACCTTACCAAACCAGTCGATCTCAAGCAGTTTCGCAGCGTGGTCGCGTCAGCCATACAAGGCACAAAAAATGGGGCGCTGCCCGCCCGGGCCGAGCGTAGTGCCCCGGAGGCTGTCAAATCGGCTGCACTGCCCTCCAGCGAGGCTTCCGCCGCCTTGCAAAAGCTGGTGGGCGAATCGTCGGCCATGCGGGGCGTCAAGTCGCGCATCGCCAAAGCGGCCGGCAGCATGGCGCCGATCCTGATCCAGGGCGAATCGGGCACGGGCAAAGAACTGGTTGCGCGCGCCCTCCACGCTTGCAGCCACCGCGGGATGGGCCCGTTTGTGGCCGTCAATTGCAGTGCAATTCCCGAAAATTTGCTCGAAGCCGAATTCTTTGGCGCGCGCAAGGGGGCTTACACCGGCGCGGTACAGGACCGGCTTGGGCTATTTCAGATGGCCAAGGGCGGAACCCTGTTTCTCGACGAGATCGGCGACCTGCCGCTGGCCATGCAATCCAAGCTGCTGCGGGCCATTCAGGAACGAACTGTGCGCCCGCTGGGCGCGCCACACGAAGACGCGGTCGATGTGCGCATCGTCAGCGCAACGCACAAAGACCTGGCGGCGGAGGTTTTGGCGGGCGTTTTTCGCCAGGATTTGTATTACCGGCTCAACGTGATCGAAATTGCGGTGCCCCCGCTGCGCGAGCGGCGCGAAGACTTGCCAGCGCTCTGCAATGCCCTGCTTTCGAAAATTTGCCAGGAGTCCGGGTTCAGCATGCCCGAACTGACGGATCCTGTCATGGCGCAGCTGGGTTCTCGTCCCTTCCATGGCAATGTCAGGGAACTGGAAAACATTTTGCACCGCGCGGTAGCCCTTGGGGAGGGCAGCACGCTGCATTTCGATGCGCCGCCTGAAGACTATGTCGCCATTCCGGAAAATCTGCAGGATTTCCTGGACCAGCATGAGCGCAGCATCCTCTCCAGGGTACTGCAGGAGACCGGCTTCAACCGGACTGCAGCCGCCGCCAAACTGGGCCTGAGCCTGCGCCAGATCCGCTACCGCATTGCCCGCCTGAATATTGTGACGCCGGGCCATGACGACGCACCCGATGCGCTTGATGACCCCGCCTGAGCGCTGCAGCCCTGCTGCTGATTCGGCCTTGTGGCGGCGCGGCTGGTATCGCTATGCACGCGCGCTGGCTTCGCCCAACTTCGGCCCGCGCCCTGCCAGCGCGCAAATTGACTTGATCATCATCCACTCCATCAGCCTGCCGCCCGGTGAGTTTGGAAATGGCAACGTCCAGCGACTCTTTACCAATCAGCTCGACTGGGAGGAAAACGCTTACTTTCAGGGCATTCGCGGCTTGCGGGTGTCATCGCACTTTTTCATCACCCGATCGGGCGCGTTGTGGCAATTTGTGGCCTGCACCGAGCGTGCCTGGCACGCGGGAGAATCAAGCTACCGGGGGCGGAGCAACTGCAATGACGATTCCATCGGCATTGAGCTGGAAGGACTGGAGGGCGGCACATTTGAGGCGCTCCAGTACGAAACCCTGACAGGGCTGTGCGCGGCACTGATGCAGGCCTACCCCATAGCGCACATTGCCGGGCACGAACATATCGCCGCAGGGCGCAAACAGGACCCCGGACCCGGCTTTGACTGGCCCTTGTTGCAAGATTCGCTGGGGTCGCCGCCTAAGTGTTTTCCCGCAATCACCGGATCAGATGAAAATCCATAAGCGCCCCATTCAAGGGATGTCGCGGCGCTCAAAAAATCACTGGTATTTTTACCACGCAAGCATTAACCGGCGTTTGCGGCAGAAAAGGCCCGGGAAGTCGCGCCCAGACTCTGTTTGCCTCGCCAAGGCCTGATGGGGCAAGGCTGATCAGTTGTTTGACTGCTCATCAAATCGGCCGCTTTGCACCTGCCAGACAGGGTAATAAAAGCCCCCGGAACATAACAACGAATTCTGGGCGCGATACACTACGGGTAGTGGCTTGTGTTCCCCTGATACCCTAGGTATAGTGTCTAAGCCCTCATTCAGTTTGATGTCATCCAGGCCAATTCTGGCAAGAAAACGAGGCAGCCGGCGCATTGACCGGACTGGCCTTCAGCAGACTCCGCCAGTTGCCCTGAAGCGCACATCAAACGCCAACCACCAGTCATCCAGCAAAGCAAGAGAGGAAATCATGCAAACAGCACAGCACGCGGCGCCCGTTCCGTCCAGCGTTTCAGCAGGCGGCGATATCACTGCAAAATCCAGCCCGCTCGCCCACTACCAGATCATTCGCCGCAATGGCGCCGTGGTTCCGTTCGAACCCAACAAGATCGCCGTCGCCATGATGAAGGCTTTTCTGGCGGTGCACGGCACGCAGGGGGCGGCTTCGGCCAGCGTGCGCGAAACGGTGGACACCATGACGCAGACCGTCATTCGCGCCCTGATGCGCTCGCGCCCCAGCGGCGGAACATTTCATATAGAAGATGTGCAGGACCAGGTTGAACTCGGCCTGATGCGTGGCGGCCACCATGAGATCGCCCGCGCCTATGTGCTGTACCGTGAAAAACGCAGCCAGGAACGCGCCAGCCAGCCGCAAGCCCAGATGCCTGTTGCGCCCTTGCTGCATGTGATGGATGGCGGCAAAAAGCTTGCTCTCGATCTGCGCAACCTGCAGGCACTGATTGAAGCGTCGTGCGCCAACCTGGGGGCCGACGTCAAGCCCGATCCGATTGTTTCGGAAACCATGCGTAACCTGTACGACGGCGTGCCCATCGAAGAGGTCTACAAAGCGGCCATTCTGGCCGCCCGTACCCTGATTGAAAAAGACCCGGATTACACCTACGCCACCGCGCGTCTGCTGATGCACACCATCCGCAAGGAAGTGCTGGGCGAGGAAGTCAGCCAGGAAGCCATGGCGATCCGCTATGCGACGTATTTTCCGGAGTTCATCGCCAAAGGCATCCAGAACGAGCTGCTCGACGAAAAACTGCAGCAGTTTGATCTGGCCCGCCTGGGTGCGGCGCTCAAGCCGGAGCGTGACCTGAAGTTTGACTACCTTGGCCTGCAGACACTGTTTGACCGCTACTTTCTGCACGTGCGCAAGCAGCGCATCGAATTGCCGCAGGCGTTTTTCATGCGCGTCGCCATGGGACTGTCGCTCAATGAGAGCCAGCGCGAAGAGCGGGCCATCGAGTTCTACGAAATTCTCTCGTCGTTTGACTTCATGTCGAGCACGCCGACGCTGTTCAATGCCGGCACCCTGCGCTCGCAACTGTCGTCCTGCTACCTCACCACGGTGCCCGACGACCTGGGCGGCATTTACGACGCCATCAAGGAAAACGCCCTGCTGTCCAAGTTTGCAGGCGGCCTCGGCAACGACTGGACGCCCGTGCGCGCCATGGGTGCGCACATCAAGGGCACCAACGGCGAATCCCAGGGCGTGGTGCCGTTCCTGAAAGTGGTCAATGACACTGCCGTGGCGGTCAACCAGGGCGGCAAACGCAAGGGCGCGGTCTGCGCCTATCTGGAAACCTGGCACCTCGATATCGAGGAATTCCTGGAACTGCGCAAGAACACCGGCGATGACCGTCGCCGCACGCACGACATGAATACCGCCAACTGGATTCCCGACCTCTTCATGCGCCGCGTGATGGAAAAGGGCAGCTGGACCCTGTTCTCTCCGTCTGACACGCCGGACCTGCACGACAAGTTTGGCAAGGACTTCGAAAAGGCTTACACGGCCTATGAAGCCCAGGCCGAGCGCGGCGAGCTCCAGCCTTCCCGCACGCTGCAGGCGACAGACATGTGGCGCAAGATGCTGTCCATGCTGTTTGAGACCGGCCACCCCTGGATCACCTTCAAGGATGCCTGCAATATCCGCTCCCCGCAGCAGCATGCCGGCGTCGTGCACTCCTCCAACCTGTGCACCGAAATCACGCTCAACACCAGCGAGACCGAAACGGCCGTGTGCAACCTGGGATCGGTCAACCTGGTCCAGCACTTGAAGGATGGCGCGCTTGACCATGAGAAACTTCAAAAAACCATCACGACGGCCATGCGCATGCTGGACAACGTGATCGACATCAACTACTACGCTGTCCAGAAGGCGCGCGACTCCAACATGCGCCATCGCCCGGTCGGGCTGGGCCTCATGGGCTTTCAGGACTGCCTGTACGAGCTGCGTGTGCCCTACGCTTCGCAGGCTGCCGTTGAATTTGCCGACACGTCCATGGAGGCGATCTGCTACCACGCTTACTGGGCTTCCACCGAGCTGGCCAAAGAACGCGGCCGGTACGCCAGCTACAAAGGCTCGCTCTGGGACAAAGGCATACTGCCGCTGGACACGCTGGACATGCTGCTTGAGGCGCGCGGTGGTTATGTTGAAGTCGACCGTTCCGCCACGCTGGACTGGGAAGCCCTGCGCAAAAAGATTGCCCGGGACGGCATGCGCAACTCCAACTGCGTTGCCATTGCGCCTACCGCCACCATCTCCAACATCATTGGGGTAGACGCCTGTATCGAGCCCTGCTTCGGCAACCTCTCGGTGAAATCCAACCTGTCGGGCGAATTCACGGTCATCAATGGCTACCTGGTCAATGACCTGAAACGCCTCGGCCTGTGGGACGAAGTGATGGTGGTGGACCTCAAGCACTTTGACGGATCGCTGCGCCCGATTGACCGCGTCCCGCAGGACATCAAGGCGCTGTATGCGACCGCATTTGAAGTGGAAACGTCGTGGATCGTAGAGGCGGCCGCCCGCCGCCAGAAATGGATTGACCAGGCACAGTCGCTCAACATCTACATGGCGGGCGCTTCAGGCAAGAAGCTCGATGAGACCTACAAGCTGGCCTGGGTGCGCGGACTGAAAACCACCTACTACCTGCGCACCATGAGCGCCACGCACGTCGAGAAATCCACCGTGAAAGCGGGCAAGATGAACGCCGTTTCATCAGGCCCTGAGGCCGCAAGCGGCAGCATGAGCGCGCTTGAAGCTGCGGCCGCTGCGGCGCAAGCCCAGATGGGCGCATCGCCCGCAACCGACATCAAGTTCTGCGCGATTGACGACCCTGGTTGCGAGGCTTGCCAATAAAAAATTGCCGCATCGCGCGCTGGAATTTATCGCGCGATTCGAGGCAAACCCGACGCAATTGAACAACACTAATTTGCAGCGGTATGAATGAACACTTTTCATTTTTTATCGCCGCTTTCATAATCATGCAATATTGGAAATCACTATGCTGACCTGGGACGAAGAAGTCAAACCATCGTTGCAGAAATCTCTCGCCAACGGTTTGCCCGACAGCCGCTCGATGGCGCTTCCGCCACTGTCCCCTGCTCAGGCCCAGGAGCCAGCGCGCATGCCGCACGATGACGCCTCTGCACCTGCGCAAGCCATCGTTGCACCGGCAGCTACGGCCAGCGAAAATCCTGCGGTAGCACCTGGCAAGGCAAAGCGCATCAAAGCGGCCGACAAACGCATCATCAACGGCCAGACGGACGTCAATCAGCTGGTGCCCTTCAAGTACAAATGGGCGTGGGAAAAGTACCTCGCCTCCTGCGCCAATCACTGGATGCCGCAGGAAGTCAACATGACGCGCGATATCGCGCTCTGGAAAGACCCTAACGGCTTGACCGAAGACGAGCGTCGCCTGGTCAAACGCAACCTGGGTTTCTTTGTGACGGCCGATTCACTCGCAGCCAACAACATCGTGCTGGGAACCTACCGCCACATCACAGCCCCTGAGTGCCGCCAGTTCCTGTTGCGCCAGGCTTTCGAAGAAGCCATTCACACCCACGCCTACCAGTACATCACCGAGTCGCTGGGCCTGGACGAGAGCGAGATCTTCAACGCCTACAACGAAGTGCAGTCCATCAGGGACAAGGACCAGTTCCTGATTCCTTTCATTGAAGTGATCTCGGATCCCCACTTCAAGACCGGCACCCTGGAGACCGACCAGACCCTGCTCAAGTCATTGATCGTATTTGCCTGCCTGATGGAAGGCCTGTTCTTCTATGTGGGCTTCACGCA
>NZ_JAUXNA010000399.1 GCF_030682935.1 Polaromonas sp. | reverse complement strand
GTGCAAACGCCTGGCACGCTGCGCGCCGGCGAGCCGTTTGACGTGATTCCCGGGCGGCGCGGCGTCAGCATTCCCACGCTGTTTTCAGTCAGGCTGGCCAAGCATTTGTGCTGACAGCGGCCACTCAGCCCGGGTGTCGCCGCGTCAGACTTGATCTGTATCAAATCCTGCTCAGATGGGCAGCAAGCCCAATTCGGCGCAAACCCGCATGAATGCTCGTCATCAAGGATTTTGTATCCTGCAGAGCGATGTGCGTGCTGGTTGATTTGTTGACATTATCAAATTAAGTGTAAAAATTGGTGCATTGAATAACATAATTAATTAATTTGATTTTTCGGAAAAGAGGATCTTTGTGGTCTCTTTTCGGAAATATCTGGCGTGTCACGGGCTCAGGCCCAAGCGCTCAGGACATTCCAGTGATGCAGCGGTGGCGCAACAGGGCGTAAGTGGGGAGCGATTTTGCTCAGGTTTTTATGAACAGGATTTCCAAATGAACATGAACATGAAAATGAACAAACTGGCACTGGCATCGGCCATCGTGCTGGGCGGCGCTGGCTTTGGTGTCAACGCTTACGCGCAAGCAACTGGCACGGGCACTGCCAATGCGACGGTGGTCAGGCCGATTACCATCACCGCCAGTAGCCCGAACTTGCGCTTCGGATCGTTTTCCACCAGCGCAGCCGGCCAGACGGTGGCGATTAGCACAGCTGGTGCGCGAACTCTGGTCGGTGCGATCGGCGTGGGGACAGCCCAGAACGCCTTTGGCGCAGCCAGCTTTACCGTCGGAGGCGAGGGGGCACTGACCTATGGCATTACGCTGCCGAGCACTACCAACATCACTACCGGCACTGGTCTCGCCGCCGAAACCATGGCGACGAGTCTCTTTACCAGCAACCCTACTGGCACAGCAGGATTGCTGAGCGGCACGGCGGGCACGGCGGGCACACAGACCTTGCTGGTGGGTGCAACCATCACCACGGTAGCAGCTCAGGTGACCGGGATCTACACCGGAACCTTCGCCGTCACGGTTGCGTACAACTAAGCGGCCTGCGATCCCGGTGAGCCGGGCCGCCAACCGCACGCCTTGGCGGCGCCTGAAAGCGGTGCGGCCGGGGCGGGTAAGCCATTTCGGTTCTTGGGGGGTGGTCCTCGCGCCAACTCCGTCGCATGACAGCGAGGCTGTCGGGAAAAGCTTGCAATGCAAAAGTTCAGCCTCCTGTTCGCACTGGCATGCGCCGCCACCGCCGCCTCCGTGAGCTGGGCGGCCCTGATTGCGATCAGCAATTCCACCCAGGCACTGGCCTTTGGCAGCTTTGTGGCTGGTTCTGGCGGAAGCGTCACCGTCGCCGTCAATCCGCTCGGGCGCAGTGCCAGCGGCGGTGTCTTTTTGGTGCCGTCCGGCATTTGGTCCGCTGCGTCGTTCAGCGTGACTGGCGACCCCAGCGCGACCTACGCCATCACCTTGCCCGCCAATGGCGTGGTGTCATTGACGAGTGGCTCCAACACCATGGCGGTCGATAGCTTCACGAGCAACCCGGCATTGACCGGCCAGCTCAGCGTCGGCGGGTCGCAAACATTGATGGTCGGCGCCACGCTCAGCGTGGGCAGCAACCAGGCAAGTGGCAGCTACAGCGGCAGTTTTAGCGTCACGGTCAACTACAACTGAAGCCGTTTTCAAACCACACAGGAACCTAAGCATGTTGCTTTCCATTTTTGGTGCCTGGCCTCCAGCCGCGAATGTTTCATGCTGGCCGATGCCGTGGCGCCGTTTCGGTCTGCAGGGCTGCAGCTTGCTGCTGGGCGCTTTGTTCATGCTGCTCGCCGCACCCCCAGCGTCGGCCGACCTGATGCTGTTCCCCACACGGATCGTGTTCGACAAAAACCAGCGTGCGGCACAACTGGAGCTGATCAACAACGGGCAGGAAGGCGCTACTTACCGCATTAGCGTCGTGAACCGGCGCATGAGCGAGACCGGGGAATTTTCTGCAGTCGACAGCCCCTTGCCAGGCGAGCAGTTTGCCGACGCATTGCTGCGCTATTCACCGCGCCAGGTGGTGCTGGCACCTGGTGCCGGCCAAACCATCAGGATTTTGTTGCGCAAACCGGCAGACCTGCCAGCGGGCGAGTACCGCTCCCACCTGCAGTTTGACCGGGTTCCCGAGGCCAGCGGTGCAAGCAGCATTGACGCCGCTGGCCCGAAGCTGGCTGCGGGCGAAGTGGGTGTGCAGCTGAAGGCGTTGATCGGCGCTTCCATTCCCGTCATCGTGCGCCACGGCGAGACGGCGGCCAGCGTGACACTGGCTGGCCTTGAACTGCTCAAGCCCGTGGCCGATCAACCGCCCATTCTTGCCGTGGTATTGGAGCGCAGCGGCAACCGCTCGGTCTATGGGGACCTGGGCGCCACGTTTACGCCGCAGGGCGGCGACGCGCAGGGCGTCGGCAAAGCCGGCGGCGTGGCGGTATACACCCCGAATCCCTCGCGCCGCGTCAAGCTGGCGCTGCAGCCGCCGCCGGGGCTGGTGCTGGCGCGTGGCACCCTGCGCGTGACTTTCCGGGAGCGCCCGGACGCGGGCGGCAAGCTGCTGGCCGAGGCTGCCATTGAACTGCCCTGAGCGGCGCAGGATTGCGCGCGCCGGCCATGACGCTGCAGCTTCTTCATGATTGCCCCTTTTCTTTCCCGCCGCCCGGCGCACGAAGTTCTCGCTGAGCGGGTCGATCGCTGCAGGGCGTGGGGAGGGCTGCTGCTGGTGCTCGCGCCGGGCTGGGCGCTGGCTGACATCCCGATCAGCGCTGCGTCGCTGGAAAGGGCTGAAGGCCGAACCCGCATCGTGATCGAGTCAAAGGCCGAAATTCGCTTCAGCCTGTTTATTTGGCAAAACCCTGAGCGGGTGGTGCTGGAACTCGAGGGCGTGGTGCTCAATCCCGTGCTGGCGGGTCTGGCTGACCAGGTCGCTGCCGATCATCCCACCATGAAGCCCCTGCGGATCAGGCCGTCCCCGTCAGGCGCCGAGGCGGTGCAACTGGAATTCGGTCTCAAGGCTGAGGCTGACACCGGAATTCGCGCGCTCAAGCCGGAGGCCGGCAAGGGCTACCGGCTGGTGCTGGACATTACGCCGCCTGCTGCAGCCGCGCCTTCCCCGTCAGCGGACACCTCGGTGGCCGCGCCGCGCTTGCCGCAGCCGCTGGCTGCCACGGCTTCACCGGCGGTCCCCGCTGGGGGGGCGCCACCGCTGCGGCGCGGTGATGACCCGAATCTGGTGCTGCTGGAGGTGCGGCTCGATGAGCATGTGCTGGCCGAGGCGATCCCGAGCTACCAGGTCGGCCGCGAGACATTTTTGCCGCTCGGCGAGCTGGCCAGGCTACTGACCCTGGCGATCAGGGCGCAGCCCGAGCAGGGCACGGCGGAAGGCTTTGTGCTGAGCGAAGCGCGCAGCTTCAGCCTGAACGTGGCGCAGGCCAGGCTCACGCTGGCCGACCAGACCCAGGTGTTTGACCCGGCGCTGGTCCGGCTGCAGAGCGATGATATTTATGTCGCGAGCACGCTGCTCTCGCGCTGGCTGCCGCTGGATTTTGAGGTGAACCTGTCCAGCCTGACACTGCGGGTTCGGCCCAGAGAGCGCCTGCCCTTACAGGAGCGCCTGGAACGCGAGCGCTTGGGTGCCGGGGCCGGCGCCCGCACGACGGGTTACGAAGACCCGGGCTACCCGCGCCAGGACATGCCCTACCGGCTGCTGGGCGTGCCTTTTATTGATCAGACGCTGGGGGTCGGACTCCGAACCGGCCATGGCAGCCGACAGACCAGTGCCCACTACACCGCTTACCTGACCGGCGACCTGCTCGGCATGGAGTCGGCGCTGTTTGTCAGCAGCACCAAGCAGAATCCGTCGCCCGATGTGCGCTTCACGCTGGCGCGCCACGATCCCGATGCGGGCCTGCTCGGCCCTTTGCGCGCCCGCTCGGTGATGTTTGGCAGTGCTGTCTCGGCGCCCAGCGTAGCCAACATCGCCAGCCGCAGCCCGACCGGCAAGGGTTTGGGGCTGATGCTGAGCAACCGCCCCATCACCCAGCCCACCAGCTTTGACCGCCATACGCTGCAGGGCGACCTGCCGCCCGGCTGGGACGTGGAGCTGTATTTCAACGAGGCCCTGGTGGGTTTTCAGACATCGCGCGCCGATGGCCGCTACAGCTTTGATGACCAGCTCCTGGTCTATGGCCCCAATGAATTCCGCCTGGTCTTTCACGGTCCGCTGGGCCAGCAGCGGGTGGAGCGGCAGAGCTTTTTGCTGGAGCAATCGAGCACGCCGCCCGGTGCGTTTTATTACAACCTCGCCCAGCACCAGGACAGCGCGGGCCAGTCGCGCTCGGTGGGCCAATTTGAATGGGGGCTGAACAAGTACCTGACCGGTACCGGCGGTTTGGTCCGCTTGCCGGGGATGGCGGGCAGCAACAGCGCCGACGGACAGCTTTACAGCAACCTGGGGTTGCGCGCCTTCTGGCAGTCGTTCATTGTCAGCAGCGATTTTGTCAGGTCGCCCAATGGCGGCTGGCTCAACGAGTCGGGACTCAAGACCCGGGTCGGGAGCGTCGCGTTGAGCTATAGCCACACGCAGCTCCATGATTTCAGCAGTGAGCTGTTTTTACCCAGCGCCGATCCTTTGCGAACGCGCGACAAAGTGCGGCTGGACGGCGCGGTTCCGGCCGGGTTTCTGCCGCGCCTGCCGCTGACCCTGGAGGTACAGCGCGAGCAGTTCCAGTCGGGCGGCACGAATCTGGCCTTGACAGGCCGTGTGGCCGCCTATGTGAACCGGACCTCGATGGCCAATCAGCTGACCTGGAAAACGTCGGGCGGTCACACATCGGCCAGCGGTGCCCTGCAACTGAGCCGCCGGGTCGGCGACATCGGTTTGAGCGGCCAGCTGGGCTACAGCCTTAAACCGCAAGCAAAACTGGAAACCGTCGCGTTCTCGGGCGACAAGCGCCTAGGCGAGGCTTACCTGCTCAATCTGGGCCTGGTTCGCTCACTCAACAGCGGCGAGACGCTGTACACGGCGGGGCTGAACAAAAGCCTGGGCCGCTACGGGCTGGGCCTGAGCGCGAGTTATTCAAGCCGCGGAGGGTTTGCCGTGGGCCTGCAACTCTTCATTGCGATGGGCCTGGAACCCCGGCAGGCGCAGTGGCGTTTTGGTGCGCTGCCCAAAGCAGACAGCGGCGCTGCATCGGTGCGCGTTTTTCTGGACGACAACGCCAACGGGGTCATGGACGCCGGCGAAGAGCCGATCGAGAACGTTGCGATGACCGTCAACGGAAGCAGGGCGCCGGTGCGGACGGATGCCGCAGGGATTGCCTGGCTGGACCGTTTGCCGATCAGGCAACAGGTGGACATTGCCGTTGACACGCAGACGCTGGAGGACCCTTACTGGGTGCCGCAGCGCAAGGGCGTGCGCATGGTTCCGCGGCCGGGCCGTGTTGCGGAACTTGATTTCCCCGTCGTCCTGACCAGCGAAATTGACGGGACGGTTTACATGGTCGAAAAAACGGCCAGGCGCGGCATGGGCGATGTGGTGATTGAACTGCTTGACATCGACCGCAGGGTGGTGTCAAGCATCAAAAGCAGTTCGGACGGTTACTACATTGTTCCGGCCGTGGCGCAGGGCCGCTACCATTTGCGGGTAGCGCCGGAGCAATTGAAACAGTTCGACCTGATCAATCCGGGCGAGCGTGAGATCGCCATCTTGCCTGACGGAAAATTCATCAACGGCGTGGATTTTTTGCTGAGCAGAAACCCGGCCGGGACCGTGTCCGGTCTGCCCCGCGAGGCGTCTCATGAAAAAAAATGATTCCCGGCAAAATTTCCTTCAGCAGACCGGTGCCTGCGTTCTCGTGATCGGCAGCCTCGCCCTGACCGGTGATGGCGACGCGGCGACGGCAGCGGGCACGGCGACTGCAACGGTGCTTGAGTCGGTGTCAGTCAGCATCAGTGCGCCGCCGACACCCGTGTCAGCAGGAGGCGGGACAATTTCGATCTTGTCCGGCACCATTTTTACCCTTGAAAGTTTCATGGGCAGCCTGTCCCCCAGTGGCCCCTTGCTGCGCTTCGGATCGAATCCGCCCCCTGGTTTCAGGGTGGCCGCCGTGCCGTCTACCGTGGATGGCGCCACCGTCAATGTGACGCGCAATGCCGACGGCTCCCTGCGCGTCAGCGGTGGTTCGGACTTGACGTTTGCCGTGTCGCGGCCGGATGCCGGTGCGGTCATTATTGAGTACAACTGAGAGCGCCTGGCGGCGTAAGGACTCCCATGACGAGCCCGATTTTTTGAGCCAAAGGAGTAACCATGTTCACATTCGATCACTCTATGTCACCCCCACCGGGCTCATGCGAAGGCCCGGAACTGCTGGCCGAACGCACGGCCGAGGTGTTGGCGGCGAACCGCTTCCTCGACTCGGTGATTGAGCATATCCCGACGCCGGTCTATGTCAAGGATGCCGCCCAGTTGTGTTATGTGCGCATCAACCGTGCGGGAGAAGCGCTGGTTGGACTATCCCGTGAGCAAATGATTGGCAAGAGTGCGTACGACCTCTTTGAAAAAGACGCCGCCGATGTCTTTGTTGCGCATGACCGCCAGGTACTGGCAGGCGGCACCGTCGAAGATACCCCCGAACACCAATTTTCCTTCTGCAACAAAGTGGAGGGGCGCCGGCTGCGCATCCGCAAAGTTGCTGTGTTTGGCGAAGGCGGTGAACCCACCCACATTTTGGGAATCGTCGAGGATGTCACCGAGGAAAAGAAATTGGAGAAGGAGATTCTCAGCCTCAATTCGGTTCTGAACGCACGCGCTGAAGACCTGGAAGCCAGCCACAAAAGCCTGGAAATATTCACGTGCGCAGCAACGCACGATCTTCGCTCGCCGCTGAGCGTCATCGGCGGTTATGCGGGCCTGCTTGAAAAAAACTACGCCAGCCGTCTGGACGAAAAAGGCCTGCGCTATTTGTCCGTCATTCGCGCCCGGATTAATGGCATGGCCAAACTGATTGACGATCTGCTGGCCTTCTCCAGGCTCGGCCGGCGTGAGGTCAACAAAGTCAGCGTGGATATGCATGGGCTGGCACGGCAAGTCATCGAAGAAATGCTGCAGCTCCATCCTGAAGGTAAAAAACCCACCATCGAACTGGGCTTGCTGCCGCCGGTGCAGGCGGACGCCGAGTTGCTGCGCCAGGTCTGGGTGAACCTGCTGTCCAACGCCGTGAAATACAGCAGCCATGTAGCCAGCCCCCTGATCGAAGTCAGTGGCCGCATGGAAGGCGCAGAAGCCGTGTATTCGGTGCGTGACAATGGCGCCGGCTTCAGCATGGAGCACTACGACAAGCTCTTCGAAATGTTTCAGCGGCTGCACACCGACGAGGAGTTTGAAGGAACCGGGGTGGGCCTGCCGATTGCCCACCGGGTGGTGACCCGACACGGTGGTCGCGTGTGGGCCGACGGCAAGGTGGGTCTCGGTGCGGTGTTTCATTTTGCGCTGCCGGTTTGACCTGAAGGTTCACCCCCAAAGAGAAGAATTCACCTTATGAATCAAGCTGGTAGCTTGAACTCGGGGCTTGGTTCCCTGACTACGGCTTGATCTTGAGCAACTGCTGCTCGGTCGCTACCCGCAACTCCTGGCGCTGGTGCGCGCTCACCGGGGCAGTCTGGTGAACTCAGTTCGAGCAGATTGCGCTCGTCAGTCAGGCTCATCTGCAACTGCCCTTGCTCGACCAGCGCACGGATCGATGGCCTTTTGCGAGACCATGCCCCGATCGCCCACCATCACCACACGCTGGATACCGAAATCCTCACGCAACTTCTGCACCGCAGGCCGGAAGGTCTTGCTGTCGGCCGTGTTGCCCTCATGCACCAAACCATCCTCTTGCAGATGACGTGTCGCCAGCTTTTTCTGAATCCGGTCCCGGCGCGCCAGCAGCCCGTCCGTGGCGGCATCAGCATTCCCACGCTGTTTGCCGCCAGGCTGGCCAAGCATTTGCGGTAAC
This sequence comes from Polaromonas sp., assembly GCF_030682935.1. Classification (GTDB taxonomy): domain Bacteria; phylum Pseudomonadota; class Gammaproteobacteria; order Burkholderiales; family Burkholderiaceae_C; genus Polaromonas. Next base: position 4,787 of record NZ_JAUXNA010000399.1, on the reverse strand, counting down.
GGCTGGGGATTGGAGTCGCTGCCTTCACGCGGCGATCAACAAGCTATCAGTGCTGCTCAGACGCCTCAAACCCCGCCGCCCGCAACGCCTGCAGCACCTGCTCAATATGGCTTCGCCCGCGCGTCTGGATCACCAGCTCGATCTCCACATTCTGGGCCGACAGCATGGTGAAGGCGCGCTGGTGGTGCACCTCGTCGATGTTGGCGCCCGCGTCGGCCACGGTGGCGGTAATTTTGGCCAGCGAACCGGGCACATCGCGCGCACTGACCTTGATGCGGGCCAGCCGTCCGGCGCGCACCATGCCGCGCGCTATGATGGCCGCCAGCAGCAGTGGCTCAATATTGCCGCCGGACAGCACCAGACCGACTTTCTTGCCGGCAAAGCGCGCCGGATATTTGAGCAGCGCGGCCAGCCCGGCCGCGCCGGCGCCTTCGACCAGCGTTTTCTCGATCTCAAGCAGCATCACGATGGCCTGCTCAATGTCGCCCTCGTCGACCAGCAGCAAATCGTCGACCCGCTGGGCAATGATGGCTTGCGTGATCACGCCTGGCGTGCCAACCGCAATGCCGTCGGCAATCGTGCTGGTGCCTTGCGGGTAATGCGTGCCCTTGATGGCGTTGACCATGGCTGGAAAGCGCGAGGTCTGTACGCCAATGATTTCAATGCCGGGCTTGAGCGCCTTGGCTGCCGTGGCCACCCCGGCAATCAGCCCGCCGCCGCCCACGGCAATCACCAGCGTGTCCAGTTCCGGCACGGCCTGCAGCATCTCAAGTCCCACCGTGCCCTGGCCCGCCTCGATGGCTTCGTCATCATAAGGGTGGACAAACACCAGGCCTTCGCGCTCGGCCAGCTGCAAGGCATGGGCGTGCGATTCGTCGAGCGTGTCGCCGTGCAGCACCACTTCGGCGCCAAAGCCCCTGGTGCGCTCAATCTTGACGCCCGGGGTAAAGCGCGGCATCACGATGACGGCGCGAATGCCCAGCCGCTGCGCATGGTAGGCCACGCCTTGCGCGTGGTTGCCCGCGCTCATGGCAATCACGCCGCGCCGCCGTTCGGCCTCGGTGAGTTGCGACAGCTTGTTACAGGCGCCGCGCTCCTTGAAGGACGCTGTGTATTGCAGATTCTCAAACTTCAGGTAAATTTGCGCGCCAGTCAGCTGCGACAGCGTCTGGGACGCCACGCAGGGCGTGTTCAGCAAATGGCCGTGCAGGCGCTGGACGGCTTGTTCAATATCGGTCAGGTTAAGCATGAAATACCTTTGCATTGCGGTGGACAGCCTTGCATTGTCTGCGTCAAGGTGAGGGGGCGGTCGTCATGTCGCTTCTTCCATGAAGTTCCAGCTTGGGGTAAGGTGCAGGCTCGTTCAAACAATAAAAATCAGGGCGGGACGTCAGCGGTGTAGTTGAAAACTGGAGGTTTGTCCATGAACAAGCGTTCCCTCGTCGAGCAGCCGCAGCAGGGGCTGCTGTCTCCCGGGCTCAAAGAAGCGCCGGTGCTGGACCTGATGTGCTCGCACTTTGTGCTGACGCTGGCTGCCCGCCAGGGTGCCAAGTTCAATGTACGGCGCGACCTCAACAGCCTGCTGTCGCTGTCGGCCCGCCATCTGGTCTGGCCCTTGCCGGCCCTGCAGCGGCTGCGGGAATTTCTGGGGCGCCGCTGCAAGGACAATGAGTTTTGGCATGGTCACGAAGACCTGAGCGATGCCGAGTTCATGGCGCGCCACGGCGCCTGGCGTGGCCCGTATGAAGAAGGTACGCTGTTTTTCTACCTGGACGAGCATGCCAAGGACCAGCCCAAGGATTTGCTGTCGGTGCTGGCCGCCACCGGCGACTGGCTGGGCCAGGCGCTCAAAAAGCATTCCACGCTGGTCGAGAAAAATATCGATGCACTGGCCAAGCTGCTGCAGCTCAACCGCGCCGAGCGCGCGCTGCTGCTGTACGGCACGCTGGCGCGCTACCAGCGCGACCTGCGCTCGCTGCTGGTCGAGTTCAAGGTCAACAACGCGCCCGAGGCCTACGCCGCGATTGCCGAGGTGGCCGGCGTCAAGGCCAGCGAGGTGGCCGAGGCGCTCCGCGCCGGCTCGCGGCTCGAGCGCATCGGCATGGTCGAAAACCTGATCTCCGAGCACAACATCACCGACCTGGCCGACCTGATGAAAGTCAGCGAAAAGCTGCCGCCGGTGCTGATGCGCGCCTACCGCGACCAGGCCGAATTGATGGCCGTCTTTACCCGGCCGGCCGCGCGTAGCAGCCTGGGACTGGCGGATTTTTCGTTTGTGCAGGAAGACGCACAGGTGCTGGTGTCGCTGCTGCGCAATGCGGTCGCCGGCAAGGAGCCGGGGGTCAATGTGCTGCTTTACGGGCCGCCCGGCACCGGCAAAACCGAGTTGGCCAAAGTGGTGGTGCAGGCCGCCGGACTGGACCTGTTCGAAGTCGAATACGCCGACCGTGACGGCAACTCGCTGAGCGGGCGCGACCGTTACCGATCATTGCAAATCGCGCAGGTGTTCCTCAAGAGCAGCACCCGTTCGGCGCTGCTGTTTGACGAAGTCGAAGACGTGTTCCCGCCGATTTCGAGCGAGGCCGCGCAGCTGATGGCGCGCTCCGAGCAGTTGCCTGCGCCCGCCACCGGTTCGGTCAGCGGCAAGGCCTGGGTCAACCAGATCCTGGAGTCCAACACCGTGCCCACGCTGTGGGTGACCAACCGCATCGAGCAGATCGACCCGGCCTTTCGCCGCCGCTTTGCCTACCACCTGGAGCTGCGTTCACCGCCGCCCGGCGCCCGCGAAGGCATAGTCCGCAAAACGCTGGAGGGGGTGCAGGTCAGCGACGCCTTTGTCGCCAGGCTCACCGCCCGCAAGGGCCTGACGCCCGCACAAATCCGCACCGCCGTGCGCTTTGCCCGCCTGGCCAGCGCCCCCGACGACAAGGGGGACGCGCAGACCGATGGCGCCGGGCTGCAGGCGATTCTGGCGGGCGGCCGGCCCTCGTTGATGGAATCGCTGATCGAGCGCCAGCTCAAAAATGCCGACGTGGCGCTGGGCAATAAATCGCAGGCGCAAGGCCGCCAAAGCGTGACGAGCTACGACCTGGCCATGCTCAACGTCGAATCGCGGTTTGAAATTGAGCGCATCGTGGCCGCGCTTCAGTCCCGGGGCCACGGCACGCTGTGCTTCTACGGCCCGCCCGGCACCGGCAAAACTGCGCTGGCCGAACACATTGCCAGCGCGCTGGAGCAGCCGCTGCTTATCAAGCAGGCCAGCGATTTGATGAGCAAGTACGTCGGCGAGACCGAGCAGAACATGGCGGCCATGTTCCGCGAAGCCGAAGCCGAGAAAGCCGTGCTGCTGCTCGACGAAGCTGACAGCTTTCTGCAGGACAGGCGCGGTGCCCAACGCACCTACGAAGTGACCGAGGTCAACGAAATGCTGCAGGGCATGGAACGCTACGCCGGCATTTTCATCTGCACCACCAACCTGCTTGAAAGCCTGGACCAGGCCGCGCTGCGGCGCTTTACCTTCAAGATCAGGTTCATGCCGCTCACGCGTGCGCAGCGTGAAGCCCTGTTTGTGACCGAAGCGCTGGCCGGTGACGCGGCGCTGCTGACGGCGTCCTTGCAAAAAAGGCTGGGCCAGCTCACGCAACTGTGCCCCGGCGATTTTGCGGCGGTGAAGCGGCAGGCGACCATTCTGGCGACCGCGTTGTCGGCGGACGAATTTTTGGCGCAACTGGAGGCCGAGCACCGCATCAAGCCCGAGGTGCGCGAGGCGCGCGGCATGGGCTTTTTACCGTGATCTCCACGGTATTTTGGAGATGGGCGGGCCTTCGTGGGGCTGCGCTCGGGCCCATCTTTTGATCCATATCAAGCTACAGGTAGTGTCCTGAGGATACCGTACACGCTATATGTAGTGTTTTGTTCCTCCGGGAACGTATGGAGAAGCCAATGAATTGCACAGTTGCCACGTTGCCGCGCGAGGTCATCAAACGCAGCGGCCAGCGCGCCGCTTTTAATGCGGAAAAAATCCGTTCGGCACTCGAGCGCGCGGGCGCGGCCACGGGTGAATTTGGCGCCGACGAGGCCGCGCTGCTCGCCGCCCAGGTCGGCAAGGTGCTGATCCATCGCTTGCGTGGCCAGGCGCCTGGCATCGAACACATCCAGGACGTGGTTGAGCACGCGCTGATTGCCGCCAACCACCTGCGCACGGCGCGCGCCTACATCGTTTACCGCGAACGCCACAGCACGCTGCGCACCGACCACCAGACCCTGGTCAACGTGGAATCGTCGGTCAACGAATACCTCTCGCGCGCCGACTGGCGCGTCAACGCCAACGCCAACCAGGGTTATTCGCTGGGCGGGCTGATCCTCAACGTGTCGGGCAAGGTCACCGCCAACTACTGGCTGTCGCACGTCTATACGCCCGAGATCGGCGAGGCGCACCGCAGCGGTGACCTGCACATCCACGACCTGGACATGCTCAGCGGCTACTGCGCCGGCTGGTCGCTGCGCACGCTGCTGCACGAGGGCCTGAACGGCGTGCCGGGCAAGGTCGAGGCCGGGCCGCCCAAGCACATGTCGTCGGCCGTCGGCCAGATCGTCAATTTTCTCGGCACGCTGCAAAACGAATGGGCCGGCGCGCAGGCGTTCTCGTCGTTCGACACCTACATGGCGCCCTTTGTGCGCAAGGACGCGATGAGTTACACCGCCGTGCGCCAGTGCATCCAGGAGCTGGTCTACAACCTCAACGTGCCCTCGCGCTGGGGCACGCAAACACCGTTCACCAACCTCAC
>NZ_JAUXNA010000397.1 GCF_030682935.1 Polaromonas sp. | reverse complement strand
GGTGTTTCTGTGGAAGCTGCAGGTGATGTGTCGATGGCCTCGGCGGCTGCCCTGTAGGGCAGCGCGGGCTCAAGCGCTGGAGGAGGCTGCTTCTTCATGGGATGGACGACCCTGTCGGGACACCTCTGATTTTGCCCCAGGCCGGCTGCTGCGCCCGTGTCGGTTGCCAATGTCCGTACGGGCACGGGGGAAAGTATGGCTATTTTTAGATAAAAAATGACTGTAGCCCTCTACGGTAAAGAGATTGTTGCTATGATAAAAATAGCTATTTCATGCTTTCCTGGAGGCGCCGCCGCCTGGCTTTGTCCCTTCCTGCAGGGCTTTGCGTGCCATTTTTTTGAACGCCTGGATCGCTGCAGGCGATCAGAAAGGCAGTTCGATCACCACGTCAGACGCTGGATACGCCACGCAAGGCAGGATGTACCCCTCCTGCTTTTCTTGCGCGCTCAGGCCCGGCCATTCGATGCGGTACAGCACCTGGCCGCTGATCAACTGGCAGATGCAGGTGCGGCAGGTGCCGTTGCGGCATGAACTCGGCAGCGCCAGTCCCGCCCGCTCTGCAGCCTGCAGCAGCGGCACTGAAGCCGGCGCCGAAAACGCGGGGCCAACGGCGTGAATGCGCGCCTCAAAGACAGCGCAGGCCGGATCTGCCGGGCCGGACTGATTCGGCACAAGGGATGAAGGCTGGAGGGCGGGCATAGGGTCAAAGTGCTTGATTTTGCAGCAGGTGCTGGGGCGGCAGCGCAATGGATTTACCGCAAGCCCAAAGGGCCATGCCGCAATTTGCGCGACAATTCCGCCTCCCGATCCTTTCCCTCACTGATTCACAAGCGATTTTTTCATGTCCAGCTACTCCGTTCGCCCCGCCACTGCCCGCGATGCCAAAGCCATTGCCGAAATTCACGTTGCCGCCTGGCAAGCCGCCTACAAGGATGTGATGCCTGCGGACTACCTCAAGTCGATGACGGTCGAAAAGCGCCAGGCCTACTGGCGCGAAGCCATTGAATTCAGCGAGCCGCAATTGCTGGTCGCGACCGAGGGCGAGCAAGTGGTCGGTTTTGTGGGCTACGACCGCTCACGCGATGCAGGCACCCGCTCCACCATGGGCGAAATCTGGGCCATGTACGTGGCGCCAGCGCACTGGCGCCAGGGCGCTGGCCTGGCGCTGTGGGACGGCGCACGCGACGGCCTCAAAGAAGAAGGCTGCACGCAAGTGAGCATGTGGGTGCTGCTGCGCAATGAGCCAGCCCTGCATTTTTGCGAATACGCCGCAGGCTTCAAGCGTGAAATGCCCTCGCTCAAGACGGTCGCCTTTGGCAGCGAAAAACTTGAAGAAATCCGCCTCAAGCGCGCCGTTGATTAACGTCTAGCCGGCCACCCAACAGCCAGGCCAGGCGGGTCAAAAGGCCAATAGTCCGGAGCTCGCCGTGGCGCTCAGGACGGCACCTGCACCTCGCCTTCCTCGTCGGGAAGCAGCGGTGTGCCCTCGTCCGGGTCGACTGGCAATTCCAGGCCCTCGTCGTCCTCGTCGTCCTCGGACGGTCCCCGGTGCGGGTGGCCGTGATTGGCAAGGCGGTTTTTCTGGGTGGCGCTTGCGGTGGCGGGCATGTGAAATCTCCTTCAAAGCTTGATGATCCCGGTTCGAATGGCAAGCGCTTTAACAAAGAGCAAACAAACATAAAACAGCAGACGAATATTTCAGCATCTGTGCCGCATGAACCGTCATTTGTCCTACAGAGGATGCCTCCGGCGCCGCACAGGGCCGCGTCCAGCCTCGTTTTAAACTGGACGACAGATCTTTTTTGAAGGGAAACAGCATGGAAAAATTCAACGTGACGACCGGCAACCCCACGGACAGTGCCATTCACCGCGGCCTGGACTCGGCAGGCGCGGCGCTGCACAGCACCATCGACAAAGTGGCGGAGCCTGCGCGCAGCACGGTGGACCGCATGTCCACTGCCGCGCATGAAACCGTCGACAAGCTCGCCAGCAATGCCTCCCATGTCGTTGATCGTTTTTCGGACCAGACACGGCGCGTGACAGAGGCGCCCGCCCGCGCCCTGGGTTATTCAAAATCATGGGTTCAGGACAGGCCGCTCGAAGCGGTGGGCGCGGCACTGGCCATCGGGTTTATTCTCGGCCGGCTGACCTCGCGCCGATGAGCTGACCGCCCGCCTGCCAAACGGGCATCTGAAAACCGTCCGAGGGCGGTTTTTTTCTCCGCACCTGAATTTTGGTCAGAGGCGAGACAGCCTCTGCGGCTACCCTGCAGCTCGTCCATCCCGGCTTGCTCAGGCCACAACCCACCACACTCCATAAATTATGGCCACCAGCCTGCTTGCACTGATTGACGACATCGCCTCCGTGCTGGACGATGTGGCGCTGCTTTCCAAGGTGGCCGCCAAAAAAACGGCCGGTGTGCTGGGCGATGATCTGGCGCTCAATGCCCAGCAGGTTTCGGGCGTAAAAGTCGATCGGGAACTGCCCGTGGTCTGGGCCGTGGCCAAGGGGTCGTTCATCAACAAAGCCATCCTGGTGCCTGCAGCGCTGGCCATCGGTGCCTTTGCCCCGTGGGCCGTGACGCCGCTGTTGATGGTGGGCGGCGCCTTTCTTTGCTACGAAGGGTTTGAAAAACTGGCCCACAGGTTCATGCACAGTGCTGCCGAGCTTGAGGCGCAGCGCAAAGCGCTGGTGTCGGCGCTGGTTGACCCCACGGTGGATTTGCTGGCGCTTGAAAAAAGCAAGATCAAGGGTGCCGTGCGCACGGACTTCATCTTGTCGGCCGAAATCATCGCCATCACGCTGGGTACGGTGCAGGGCAGCCCGTTCATCACGCAACTGACGGTGCTCAGCGGTATCGCGGTCGTCATGACGGCGGGTGTTTACGGCCTGGTGGCCGGCATTGTAAAAATTGATGATGGCGGGCTGTACCTCAGTGAGCGCGCTGGCGCCAGCGCCGCGCACCGTTTTCAGCGAAGCCTGGGATGGGTCATTCTGCGCGCGGCCCCGTGGCTCATGAAAGGTCTTTCCCTGGCCGGCACGGTCGCCATGTTTCTGGTCGGTGGCGGCATCCTCACGCATGGCGTGGCCCCGGTGCGCCACGCGATTGAAGCGTTGTCGCAACAGGTGGGCACCCTGAATGGCGTGGGTGGCCTGCTGGGTGCCGTGACGCCATTGACCCTCGACGCTACGTTTGGTCTGCTGGCGGGGGCGCTGGTGTTGCTGGCCGTGACGCTGGTCAAAAAATTGTGGTCCAGACCCTGAACCGTCATTTCCGCTGATCGGCCAGTGCCGTCTTCAGCGCGTAGTGCGTGACCTTAGCCGGCCCGAACGAGGCCGACTGCGGACTTGGGATGATGGAGGATGGAGGATGGAGGAAGGCTTGCGCTGCAGCACGCCAGGAGATGCCCGGTCGTCGGTGCGGCACACCGTCGCGTGGCTGCTGGTTGGCGCGCCCGCCTTTGGTCACCGCCTGGCGTGAAACAGGGGTTGCGATGTTTCGAGGAACTCGTGATGAACATGTGCCATGTCCCGCACCAGCGTAACGATGCGTGTGTAGGCCTCCTGATCGCCCCTGGCCATGCGCTGCATTTCCTGCTCGTAGCGGCGGGTGACTTCTTTCCAGAGCAGGTAGGCGTTGTCAAATCGCTGGAGCGCCTGAATCTCCAGCCTGGTCGCTTGAGGCGCGCCCTGGCAGGCGCACCCGGCTTCCCTGCCGTCACGGGGCTGGGAATCCGGGCCCATTGTTTCAATCTCCATAGCGATCTCCCAGTCATTCGGCCCACAAGCATACAAAGGCCCGCATGAATAAGCCATAACCCACGCCATCCTCCAAGCCCGGTTGAGCCTATTTGATTCAGCACTTACATCTCAACACCCCCCGTGGAGCGCGTGCAATGGCGGCGGCGCCTCGCCGTAAATGGCCTTGCTGGCTACGAAGTCTTTGGCAAGGATTTTCTGTAAATCGATATTGCTATTTAATCGATAGCGTGAGATTGCCGTATTTGTTGGTGTTAACGGGTATTTATTCTTTGAAGTCGTAATCCCCTGGTTTTTTGTTCGGCCTGCGTTTCTCCCATCTGTTAAAACAGGTGCGTTCTTTCCTGTATTTTTCTTTCCCAATGCCCACTTCATCACCTGTTTCCAGTCCCGAATCCATTGCCCCTCTGCAGCCCACCCTCCGCTGGAGCGAGGCCGGCGAGGAGCGCTCGGCCCGCTGGCGCTCCGAACGCGGCGCACCGCCTCCCAAACGGGTCGTTCTGGCCGACGACACCACCTCCGCTGACACCGCCTACCGGCTGGCCTGCGAGGGCACGGCCTTGCTCTGGCGGGGCGACTTTCAAAATGCCCGGCAGCTGCTGCAGGCGCTCGCGCGGCGCATTGACAAACCGGTCAAAGCCTCCAAGCAGGCCCGGGTCGAGCGTAAAAAGGCCGCCGGTGCAGCCGCTTCCGGCGTGCCCGTCGGGCAAGCCTTTCACCTCTATCGCCAGGCCCAGTCGCAGCGCGCGCGGGTGCTGGGCATGGTGCTGGTCGAGTTTGGCGCTGATTACAGCATCGCATTGCGCCGCGCGCCGGATGCAAAGCAGGCCTGCACCGAAGCCTGGGGCGCTGCCGGCGAGGAGGCGGCTTGCGTGGCCTCGCTGCGCGAGTTGATGGGCGTGATCAGCGCGCACGAGTGGCGTAAAAAAGGCGTTGAAATCCCTGCGCTGGGCAAGGCGCCCAACAACCGCATTCACCCGCACTACGGCGTGTTTTCGCCGGTGCGCGGCGAGTATGTGGACCTGGTGGCCAATGCCCCTTTGCCCGCCAACCGGCCTTCCAAATTTGTTGCCTTTGACATTGGCACCGGCACCGGCGTGCTGTCGGCCGTGCTGGCCCTGCGCGACGTTGACCAGGTCGTGGCCACCGACCTGGACCCGCGTGCGCTGGCCTGCGCGCGCGAAAACATTTACCGGCTGCGCTTGCCGAATCCGGTCAAGGTGATGGAGGCCGACCTGTTTCCTGAAGGGCTGGCTTCCGTCATTGTCTGCAACCCGCCGTGGCTGCCGGCGCGCCCGGGCTCACCGCTGGAAGGCGCCGTGTATGACGAGGGCAGCCGCATGCTGCTGGGTTTTCTGAAAGGCCTGGCGGCGCATCTGGCGCCGGGCGGCGAGGGCTGGCTGATCCTGTCCGACTTTGCCGAACACCTGGAGCTGCGCACCCGCGCTGAACTGCTGGCCGCCATCAAGGACGCGGGGCTGAAGGTGGTGGGCCGGATCGACGCCAAGCCCGAGCACCCCAAGGCCGAAGATGCTACGAACCCGCTGCATGCCGCGCGGGCCGCCGAAGTGACTTCACTCTGGCGTCTGGCTGCCGCTTAGTTCTTTCCGGTCGTGACCATCCTGCTTGCGCCCATGGAAGGGCTGCTTGATTTTGTGTTGCGCGACATCCTGACGCGGGCCGGCGGCATTGACCGCTGCGTGTCCGAATTCATCCGCATCACCGACCAGCTGCTGCCCGAGCGCGTGTTCACCCGCATCGTGCCCGAGCTGCACAACGGCGGCCGCACCCTGGCCGGTGTGCCGGTGCGGGCGCAGTTGCTCGGGTCTGACCCGTCCTGCATGGCCGACAACGCGGCCCGGCTCGCCGGTCTGGGGCCGGCGGGCATTGACTTGAACTTCGGTTGCCCGGCCAACGTCGTGAATCGCCATGGCGGCGGTGCCGCGCTGCTCGATGACCCCGACACCATCGCCGCTATTGTTTCGGCGGTGCGCCGCAGCGTGCCCGCCCATGTACCGGTGTCGGCCAAGATGCGGCTGGGCTACCACGACGATTCGCGTGCGGTCGAGTGCGCGTTGGCCATTGCCGAGAGCGGCGCTGAAGAGCTGGTGGTGCATGCCCGCACCAAGGCGCAGGCCTACCGGCCGCCGGCCTACTGGGAGCGCATTGCCGACATTCGCGCCGCCGTGCGCATTCCGGTGGTCGCCAACGGTGAAATCTGGACGGTCGATGACGCGCGCCGCTGCCGGCAAGCCTCGGGCTGCGACATGCTGATGCTGGGGCGCGGCGCCGTGAGCGATCCGGGTCTGGCGCTGGCCATCAAGGCCGACCTGCAGGCGTCTGTTGGCGCCGTGCCGGACACGGCGCCCATCGGCTGGCCGGTGTTGGTGCCGCTGCTGGCGAAATTCTGGCTTCTGGTGTGTACCCGGCTGGATGCGCGTTCGCGGGCCGGGCGGCTCAAGCAGTGGCTCAACTTTCTGCGCCGCCGTTTCCCCGAGGCTGAAACGGCTTACCAGCAGCTCAAGGGCATCAACGACCCGGCCCTGATTGACGCCTGGCTGGCCGGCGTGGTGGCGCGTTAGTCATTCGACCAACGCGACCGACTTCACCTGCGCCCACACCGGTTTTCCGGGCAACAGCTTGAGCGTATCGACGGCGCGCGCGGTGATGCGCGCCAGCAAAACGGTGTCGCCGCAAGCCAGCCGCAGCAAGGCTTGCGATGGATGGGTGTCGGGCGCCACCGACTGGACCACACAGGGCAAAAGGTTCTGGATGCTGGAGTGCTGCGGCGCCTCGGTGCTCACGCTGACGTCGCGTGCCAGCACCCGCAGGCGAACATGCTTGCCAAGGGCTACGCCACTGTCGCGCAGCCACAGGCTGCCGCCCGCAAACTGGACCCTTGCCAGATGCCAGTGCGCGTCGCGCTCCTGCACCGTTCCTTCAAGCAAAGCGCCCATGTCTTCACCCAGTACGACGGGTGTTTCAATGCTGGCCAGAACCTGGGCCGCCGGTCCGGCTGCGGTCACTTGTCCGCGCTCAAGCACCACCAGCGTGTCGGCCAGCCGCGCCACTTCGTCAGCCGCATGGGTGACGTAGAGCATGGGAATGTGGATTTCGTCGCGCAGCCGCTCCAGCCAGGGCAGGATGTCCTGGCGGCGCGCATGGTCCAGCGAGGCCAGCGGCTCGTCCAGCAGCAGCAGCTGTGGCTGCATGGCCAGCGCGCGGGCGATGGCCACGCGCTGACGTTCACCGCCCGACAGCTGATGGGTGCGGCGCTTGCGCAATGGCCCGATGCCCAACAGTTCTATGGCCGTGTCCAGCGTCGCGGGCTGCTTGCCCAGGCCCGAGCGGCGCAGGCCGTATTCCAGGTTGCCCTGCACATCCAGGTGGTCAAAAAGGCTGGCTTCCTGAAAAACGTAGCCCAGCGGCCGGCGCCAGGGCGGCAAAAAAAACTGTTGCGCGTCGTCTTGCCATACCGTGCCGGCAATCCGTATCTGTGCGTTGTGCGGCCGCTCTAGCCCTGCTACACACCGGAGCAGCGTGGTCTTGCCGGAACCCGAGGCACCAAACAGCACCGTGATGCCGCGTGCCGGCAGCAGCAGGTCCACCTTCAGCGTGAAGTCAGGCCGCTCCTGCGTTAAGCGAATGACGTTGTCATCGCCGCTCACAGCAACACCCTGGCGTTGCGCCGGTTGAGCAGGCCCAGCCCCAGCAGCACCACAAAAGAAAACAGCAGCATGCCGCCAGCCAGCCAGTGCGCCTGCGCGTATTCCATGGCTTCCACATGGCCGTAAATCTGGGTAGACACCACACGGGTCTGGCCAGGTATGTTCCCGCCAATCATCAGCACCACGCCAAACTCGCCCACCGTGTGCGCAAAGGTCAAAATGGCGGCGGTCACAAAGCCGGGTCGGGCCAAGGGCAGTGCTACCGTGAAAAATGCATCCAGCGGCCGGGCGCGCAGGGTCGCAGCCACTTCCATCGGTCGCGCGCCAATGCCCTCAAAGGCGTGTTGCAGCGGTTGCACGGCAAAAGGCAGTGAATAAATCAGCGAGCCAATCAGCAGTCCGGTAAAAGTGAACGTCAGGGTGCCCAGGCCCAGAAACTGCGTCAGTTGGCCGCCTGGTCCGTTGGGTCCCAGCGTCACCAGCAGATAAAACCCCAGCACGGTGGGCGGCAGCACCAGGGGCAGCGCGACCACAGCGCCTATGGGCGCGCGCCAGCGTGATGCAGTACGCGCCAGCCACCAGGCCAGCGGTGTGGCCAGCAGCAGCAGCAGAACCGTTGTCAGGCTGGCCAGCTTGAGTGTGAGCCCGATGGCGTCCAGGTCGGCAGCGCTGATGCTCATGGGGGCGCCTGGCGTTCGTAGCCAAAGGCGCGCATGATGCCGTGCGCCTTGTCGCTTTTGAGGTAAACGGCCAATGCCGCTGCGGCAGGGCTGTCCTTGCCGGTGGTCAGCACGACCGCATCCTGCCTGATCGGTTCATGCAGATGGGCGGGAACCACCCAGGCCGAACCCCTGGTGATTCGTGCGTCAGCCATTACCTGCGAAAGCGCCACAAACCCCAGTGCCGCGTTGCCGGTGGCCACAAATTGGTAGGCTTGCCCGATGCTCTCGCCTTGAACCAGGCGGGGTTGAAGACTCTGCCGCAGCCCGAGCTTGTCCAGCGTCTGTGCGGCCGCTGCGCCGTAGGGTGCCAGTTTGGGGTCGGCCATCGCGATGCGCTCAAAGGTGCCATGGCGCAGCACCTCGCCTTTGTCATCGACCAGCCCGGGTTGTTTGCTCCACAGCACCAGCCTGCCAACAGCATAGGTAAAGCGTGTGCCGGAAACGGCGAGGCCTTCTTGCTCCAGGCGGGCAGGCGTGTCCTTATCGGCCGCCAGCAGAACCTGAAACGGCGCGCCATTCCTGATCTGGGTATAAAACTTGCCGGTCGAGCCAAAGGAGAGCACGGCCTGGTGTCCGGTGTCCTGCGCGAAGGCCGCCGCGATCCTTTGCATGGGGGCGGCAAAGTTGGCCGCAACGGCGACGCTCACATCCGCCGCGCAGGCCTGTCCCGCGGCGAACGCGGCAAGCGTGACAAGCAGACGAGAGAGTTTTTTCACGATGGATCGCTATGCTGATCAGGAATAGCGAAGTATAGCCTTCGCCCTCTTTTCTTTGTTCTGGCGACACAATAGGCGCACGATGAAACCCACACTACAACTGACCGATGCGCTGGGCCACGAGGTTGCGGACAAGCGCCTGGACATCTTGCGGCGCATTGGTGACGTCGGTTCGATTTCCGAGGCCGCACGTGGCGCCGGCGTGAGCTACAAAGCGGCCTGGCAAGCCATTGACACCCTGAGCAATCTGGCTGGGGCTGCGCTGCTGGAGCGCACGGTGGGTGGGGCTGGCGGAGGAGGGGCGCAATTGACGCAAGCGGGCAGGCAACTGTTGCAAGCTGCTCAATTGTTGAGTCACGCAAGAGCGCAGGTGTTCGCCCGGTTGGCGGCCCGCCCGGGTGATGCCTTTGCAGGGGCGGCGAAATTTGCAGCGCTGGGTCTTCGCACCAGCATGCGCAACCAACTGCCATGCTTTGTAACGGACCTTAAACCGAAGGGGCAGGCCATGCGGGTTGAACTGGTTTTGTCAGATGGCACTTCCCTGTTTTCGCGCATCACCCGTGAAAGCGCAGAGCTTTTGGCCCTGCACCCGGGTCAGGCCGTCCTTGCCCTGTGCAAGGCCACTGCGGTGGATGTCTTGCGCGCAGGTGAGCCGGTTCAGGGGCGCAACCAGCTTGAAGGTCGTGTCACGCGGTGTTCGCGCGCGGCTGCTGGCGGCGAAGCGGCACTGGCGCTGGGCTGCGGCCTTCAATTGGTGGGCTTCGCGGGCCCCGCCAGTGGCGTGAAGGTTCACGGCGCGGCTGTCGCCTATGTCGATGAATCCGCGGTGGTGGTGGCTTTGTCAGGCTGATGCAGACCGGCAAAGCGCCTGCCCCTGAATCCGGCGAGAATCCACAGGCTTACGCAGCCACCGCTGCAATCATCAATGACCCATCGAAAGAACCCATGAGCAACGCCATCTACACCGCCTCGATTCCCGTTTTTACACAAATGCTGGGTGGCCTCAGCGAGGTTTTGAGCAAAGCCGAAGCCTATGCCGCCGCAAAAAAGATCGACCCCCATGCGCTGCTTCAGGCCCGCCTGTTCCCCGACATGTTCCCGCTGCTGCGCCAGGTCCAGGTGGCCACCGACTTCGCCAAAAGCGTGGCTGCGCGGCTGGCCGGCGTGGAGGTGCCCAAGCTGGAAGAAACCGAGCAGAGCTTTGCCGACCTGCAGGCGCGTATCGCCACCGTGCTGGCCTTCATTGAAGGGCTGGACCCCGCCAAGTTTGACGGAGCCGCCACGCGCGAGATCGTCAGCCAGGCCGGCACGCCCAAGGAAAAGCGCTTTACCGGCCAGTCTTACCTGCTCAACTACGGCTTGCCGCATTTCTTTTTTCACATCACCACGGCGTATTCCATCCTGCGCCACAACGGCGTGGACGTTGGCAAAAAGGACTACATCGGCACGTATTGAAGGCCTGGGTATCGGGCTGAGCCTTGGCTCTGAAAATGATACCGCCGCATGCGGCAACCTCGTGTGTTAAAAAGTTGACAGCCGCGTATGAAAACAGGCCTTGGCGCTTTAAGTACGTGCGCTGATTGCTATTTAAAACGTAGCAAAAAGACCGGCCTTCAGGCCATGCGCCCCTTGTTGCTCACCACCTGGCAGCCTGTGATGCGCCAGGTTTTGTTTTTTTGCCGTTGCAGGCTGTAAATGGCCAGCCACGCGTCGCCGCGGTCGTCCAGCATCTGCACCCGCTGAATCACCTGGTCGTCCTGGCGTTCAGGTTTGAGAAAAGCGACCGAAGCGGGGCGGTAGACCACCGGGTAGCTGCGCCGCACCATGGCCATGAAGCCCGCTGCCGTGCCCACCGCTTCGCGCACATTGGGGGCAGCATAAGAAAATGCCTTGTTGGCATCGTCCCTGGCCAAGGCCGTGAGTTGGCCTTGCACCACGGCGCGCACGCTGTTTTCGTCGGTTGCTGTGAGGGGGGCAGCATGGGCTGGCGCCAGCAGCATCCAGGCGGCCAGCAGCCTTGCCAGCCATGCCATCAAGAAATGAGAAGTCGGGTTCATCTGGACACCTCCCGGGGTCGGTTTAAAAAGCTGAAAACAGGCCGTGTCGTCATCATGCCGCAAGTGCCTCTGACTGTACGCATGGGGCTGGTATTTGGATTCGGGGGGTGGCTTTGCAGTGGTTTTGTCGCTCGCGTCCTACCTTGCCATCAGCTTTTGCTATGTGCTGGTGCAGTATCTGAAACGGCGTTTGCCTTTTGGGCTGCGGCAGCCTTTTATTTTGAACCTGGTGTTTAACGCGGCCTACACGCCGATCCAGTTTGGACTAAAAAACAACCTGCTGGCCAGCGTCGATATATTGTTGGTGCTGGGCACGCTGATCTGGCCAGGCCGCTTGCGGCACCACTAAAATCTGGCCTTGATGCGGCCTCAATGCGGTCCCATGTGGTTCTTGCGGCGCCCACTCCGCCAGGCGCCGGCCGTTCCACCCTTCCTTTTCACTTCCCTCCTTTGTATCGGGTCAGCGCATGTCTCTTGAAGTCCTTGAAGCCCAAACCGGCGACCATCCGGTTGCCACCATTCTCATCATGCACGGTCTGGGAGCGGACGGGCGCGACTTTGTACCGATTGCCGAGCAGCTCGACCTCTCCAGCATCGGGCCGGTGCGCTTCCTGTTTCCGAGCGCGCCGCACATGCCGGTGACCATCAACGGCGGCTACACGATGCCAGCTTGGTACGACATCCTGGGCGCCGACCTGGTCAGCCGCCAGGACGAAGCCGGCATGCGCCAGACACAGGCGTCGATGGAAGCCATCATTGCGAACGAAAAATCGCGCGGCATCCCCGCCAGCCGTATCGTCGTGGCCGGTTTTTCGCAAGGCTGCGCCATGGCGCTAATGGCCGGCCTGCGCCATACCGAGCGGCTGGCCGGCATTGCGGGCCTGTCGGGCTATTTGCCGCTGGCTGAGAAAACGGCAGCGGAAGGCAGCGAAGCAAACAGGGGCGTGCCGATCTTCCTGGCCCATGGCACGCGCGACGGCGTGGTGGCGCTGCCGCGCGCCACCGCCACGCGCGACGCGCTCCTGGCACTGGGCTACCCGGTGGAGTGGCGCGAGTACCCGATGGAACACTCGGTCTGCCCGCAGGAAATTTCCGACCTGGCGCGTTGGCTGCAGCGCGTGTTGGCCTGAGTCGGCAAAACACACAGTAAAAAACAGTCTTGGCCCACGCAGGGCATTTGCATGCAGCTATTAAAAAAATAGCAAATTTGGTCCGCT
>NZ_JAUXNA010000304.1 GCF_030682935.1 Polaromonas sp. | reverse complement strand
CCTTGATCCAGCCCTCGCTGATGCAGTATTCCTCGACATTCAAACGCTCTTTGTCATTCAATCGAATGCCCACGTCATGTTCGAACACGGCAGCGACGTGATGGGGACTGCGCGGGTCAACGGATAGACGGTCGGGCAGAGCAGGAAATGGAGTGGCTTCGTTCATGTGGATGTTTTTTCAATTAACGCGGATAACTGTCAATTTTCCATGATTTGGCGCAAGCCAGAAAAGCTCAGAGCCGCTCTTTGGCGTACGAGCCCCGGTCCATGTCCACGACCTCCACGCTGAGCTGCACCTGCACGCCCGCAGGCCGGGGCGCGAGGCGGCGCAGCACGCTGGCTATGCGCTCCGACAACTCCCGCTTGGCCTCAGGCGTGCGCCCCGACAGAAGCCGAAGCTGGGCATGGACAAAGGCGCGCGCATCGGGCGCGGTGCCGATGGCGAAACTGTTGGCCACGATGAAGCGGGTCTTGAGGTCGGCCTCGTCGGCAATCTCGGGGCTGGCGGTGACGGTCTGGTTCAGTTCAGTGAGGGCTTGCGCCTCGGGGAAGCCGGCGAGGTTGCGCGAGTATTCGACGATCAGGTGGGGCATGGGGGTCCTTGAGGGGGGTGAAAGAGTGCGGGTGCTCAGGCCACGGGCGGCACCAGAATGGTCGGCGCCGCCGGCGCAGCCAGTTCCGGGTAATCGCGGCTGAAATGCAGGCCCCGGCTTTCGCGGCGCAGCTGGGCCGAGCGCACGATGAGGTCGGCCACCTGCACCAGGTTGCGCAGTTCCAGCAGGTCGCGCGTGACGTGAAAGTGGGAATAAAACTCGTTGATTTCGGTCTGCAGCAGCGTGATGCGGTGGGCGGCGCGGTCCAGGCGCTTGTTGGTGCGCACGATGCCGACGTAGTCCCACATGAAGCGGCGCAGCTCGGCCCAGTTGTGCGAAATCACCACGCATTCGTCGGCATCGGTGACGCGGCTGTCGTCCCAGCGCGGTACGCCGGGCACGGGCACGCTCGGCGCGGCGGCGATGGCTTGGGCCGCCGCCCGCGCAAACACCATGCATTCGAGCAGGGAGTTGCTGGCCAGCCGGTTGGCGCCGTGCAGGCCGGTGCAGGCGGTTTCGCCAATCGCAAACAGGCCGGGCAGGTCGGTGCGGCCCGCCAGGTCGGTGAGCACACCGCCGCAGGTGTAGTGCGCGGCGGGCACCACGGGAATCGGTTCCCGGGTGATGTCTATGCCCAGCTCGGCGCAGCGGGCCAGGATGTTGGGGAAATGCTCGTGCAGGAACTCGGGGCTCTGGTGCGAGATGTCCAGGTGCACGCAGTCCACGCCGTGTTTTTTCATCTCGAAGTCGATGGCGCGGGCCACCACGTCGCGCGGGGCCAGCTCGGCGCGCGCATCATGCTCGGGCATGAAGCGCGCGCCACCGGCCGATGCGGGCAGCTTGAGTTGCCCGCCCTCGCCGCGCACCGCTTCGCTGATCAAAAAGGACTTGGCGTGCGGGTGGTACAGGCAGGTCGGGTGAAACTGGATGAACTCCATGTTGCCGACGCGGCAGCCGGCGCGCCAGGCGGCGGCAATGCCGTCGCCGGTGGCGGTGTCGGGGTTGGTGGTGTACAGGTACACCTTGCCGGCGCCGCCGGTGGCCAGAATGGTTTGCGGGGCGCGGAAGGTGAGGACTTCGTCGGTGGCGTCGTCGAGCGCGTACAGGCCCAGGCAGCGCTGGCCAGGCAAGCCCAGCTTGCGCGCGGTGATCACGTCGACCAGCGTGTGCTGCTCGAACAGCGTGATGCCAGGCGTGGCCCGCACCACGTCGATCAGCGTGCGCTGCACCGCTGCGCCGGTGGCGTCGGTGACATGGGCAATGCGGCGCGCACCGTGGCCGCCTTCGCGCGTCAGGTGCAACTGGTCGCCTTCCAGCGAGAACGGCACGCCCAGGCCGCGCAGCCAGGCAATGGCGTCGGGGGCGCTTTCCACCACGAAGCGGGTGGCGGCCAGGTCGCACAGGCCGGCGCCGGCCACCAGCGTGTCGTTGACATGGGCGTCAAAGCTGTCGCCGTCGGCCAGCACGGCGGCAATGCCGCCCTGGGCCCAGGCGCTGGCGCCGTCGCTCAACTGCCGCTTGGTGATGACGGCCACGCGGTGCGTGGGGGCCAGGTGCAGCGCGGCAGACAGGCCGGCCAGGCCGCTGCCGACAATCAGAACATCAAAATCGTGCGTCATGGTTGTGGGTAAAGCAGATGTAAATATAAAAATCAGGTCGGCGTGTAGGCCAGGCGTATGTAAATCGGCGCAAACGACTCGGCCTGGGTGATCTCTAACAGGCATTCCTTGGCCAGCTCCAGCAGCGCAATAAAGGTGACGACCAGCACCGGCATGCCGCGCGAGGCGTCAAACAGCTCTTCAAATTCCAGAAACTTGCGGCCCTGCAGCTTGCGCAGCACGATGCTCATGTGCTCGCGCACCGAGAGTTCTTCTCTGGAGATGACGTGGTGCTGGACCAGTTTGGCGCGTCTGACGATGTCCTGCCAGGCGTCCTGCAGATCGACCACCGTCACGTCGGGAAAGCGCGGCAGCAGCGATTGCTCGACATGCACCTGTGCGGCCAGGAAATCGCGGCCACATTGCGGGACGTTGTTGAGCTGGTGCGCGGCGAGCTTGATCTGCTCGTATTCGAGCAGGCGGCGCACCAGCTCGGCCCGCGGGTCTTCGGCCTCTTGGCCTTCGGCCGTCTTTTTGGGTGGCAGCAGCATGCGCGACTTGATCTCGATCAGCATGGCGGCCATCAGCAGGTATTCGGCCGCCAGCTCCAGATTGGTGCTGCGGATTTCATCGACATACGTGAGGTACTGGCGCGTGAGCGCAGCCATCGGGATGTCCAGAATGTTGAAGTTCTGCTTGCGGATCAGGTAGAGCAGCAAGTCCAGCGGACCCTCAAAGGCCTCCAGAAACACCTTCAGCGCATCGGGCGGGATGTACAGATCGCGCGGCATCGTGAACATCGGCTCGCCGTAGAGGCGGGCCAGCGCGACGGGGTCCAGCACCGCAGGCAGATTCAGTTGCAGGTCGGGTCCGGCTGCGGGTGGGGCAGGTATTTGGGGCATGAAAGCAGCCGCTACGGACCAGACGCTTCAGGTGTATGCTATAAAAAATATAGCTGCCTGCGCCCGTGTGATAAGGGCTGGAGGTATTTTTTGTTATTGTTTTGCGTTGGGGTGGCTGCTGGTGCCGTAGACATAGGGTTGCTGGTCGACGCGCGCTTCGCCGAACTCCGACTGTTCGTCCCGGTTCAGGTTTTTGTCCCACAGCAGCGCGCGGCCGGCCCGCTGCTCGGCTTCCAGCGTGGGCTTCTTCGCCTTGAGCTCTTCGATGAACTGGGTGACTTCAGAGGTGTAGTCGGGACGGCGAAAAATGGACATGGAAGGGCTGCCTAAAACGTATAGTTGCATGATTTTACCGGGGGTCTGCCTTGCGCTCATTGTTTTGTCTGCCTGTGCCTGCTCAAACGGGCTTTTCGTGTCTTGTTTCTACCAGGAAGGTTGTTTTGATGGGCCTGCTGTCCGTGTTGTTGGGGCTGGTGGGCTGCGATCCGCAGCGCATTGCCGAGCTGGAAGAAGGCGTGTCCACTGAAGCCGATGTGCGGGCCCGTTTTGGCGAACCCGAGAAAATCTGGGATGCCAGCGACATGGTCGAGACGCCTTTTCCGGGTGCGACTGCGGCGCCAGGCGCCCGCACCTTTGAATACAACCGCCAGCCTGCGGGCCAGGTCAATTACATGATCACGATTGGGGCAGACGGCAAGATGAGCGCGCTGCGGCAGGTCTTGAACCCGCAGAACTTTGCCAGGGTGCTGCCCGGCATGCGCATGGAGCAGGTGCGCAAAATGCTGGGCAAGCCGATGAAGGTCACGACCTATGCGCTCAAGCAGGAAACCCATTACGACTGGCGTTACCTGGCCCCGCCGACCACGCCCATGGTGTTTGCCGTGGTGTTTGACCCCGACCTGAGGGTGCTGCGCACCATGTCGGTCGAGGAGGAAAGTGTCAGTCCGTCGGGGCGCTGACAGCGCATGAATCCGTGTCGCCGGTGTATCCTGTTGTTTCTTTGGTAAAACGCCATCGGCGCGGCGCGCGCAAGGCGCTTGCGACAGCACATTATTCAGGGCAGGGGGACGAACGGAATACCGATGATCACCATTCTGGAAGCAAAGCGCGCCGGTCTGTTTGGCAAGGGAAGTTTCTTTCCCAACATTGTGGCCGGCGTCATTGTGGGGATTGTGGCCTTGCCGCTGGCGATGGCGTTTGCAATTGCCAGCGGCGCCAAGCCGGAGCACGGCATTTACACCGCCATCATCGGCGGTTTCGTGGTGTCGGTGCTGGGCGGCAGCCGGGTCCAGATTGCCGGGCCGACGGGTGCCTTTGTGGCCATTTTGGCGGGCGTCACGGCCAAGTACGGCATTGAGGGCTTGCAACTGGCCACGCTGATGGCCGGCTTGATGCTGGTTGCCATGGGCCTGACCAAGATGGGGGCGGTCATCAAGTTCATTCCGGCGCCGGTGATCGTGGGTTTTACCTCCGGCATTGCCGTCATCATCTTTGTCGGGCAGTGGAAAGACTTTCTCGGTTTGCCCGCAGTGCAGGGCGAGCAATTCCATCAAAAGCTGTTGCAACTGCTGGTGGCGCTCCCGCAATTTCACCTGGCCACCACCGCTTTGGGCTTGATGAGCTTGTTGCTGGTGCTTTTTTCATCGCGCATTCGCGGCATGAAAAAGGTGCCGGGCCCGCTCACGGCCATGGTGGTTGCCACGCTGATGCAATCGATTTTCAATTTTCAGGGCGTGGCCACCATAGGCAGTGCGTTTGGCGGCATCCCGACCGGCTTGCCCTCGTTTGCCATGCCGTCCTTCACGCTGGCGCAAGTGGTGCAGCTCATGGGGCCGGCTTTCACGATTGCCATCCTCGGTGCGATTGAGTCGCTGCTGTCGGCCACGGTGGCTGACGGCATGGCGGGCACCAAGCACGACTCCAACCAGGAGCTGGTCGGGCAGGGGCTGGCCAATGTGGTCGTCCCCCTGTTTGGCGGCTTTGCGGCCACCGGGGCTATAGCGCGCACCGCCACCAATATTCGCAACGGCGGCACCAGCCCGCTGGCGGGCATCACGCACACGGCCACGCTGGTGCTGGTGTTGCTGTTTCTGGCGCCGCTGGCCTCCAATATTCCCTTGAGCGCACTGGCGGCGATTTTGTTCGTGGTGGCCTACAACATGAGCGAGGTCAAGCACTTTACGCGCCTGGTGGCCCGTGCGCCCCGCGCCGATGTGGCCATTTTGGGGGTCACTTTTGTGCTGACCATCTTTGCCGATCTGGTGGTGGCCGTCAGCATTGGCGTGATCATGGCGTTCATGCAGC
The DNA here is from genome assembly GCF_030682935.1 of Polaromonas sp. Classification (GTDB taxonomy): domain Bacteria; phylum Pseudomonadota; class Gammaproteobacteria; order Burkholderiales; family Burkholderiaceae_C; genus Polaromonas. The sequence goes on along the minus strand of NZ_JAUXNA010000304.1, from coordinate 8,485 downwards.
TGCTCAGGCGCATGACGGAAACCTTTGAAGTGCAGACACTGGGCAATGAAGACCTGAAAAGCGAATTGCAGGCGTTTGGCTTGCCGGCGCTGCCCAAGGACTGTCTGGTCTACGAAATTGACGGGCCGTTTTTCTTTGCAGCCGTCGAGAGTTTTGAAACCGCCATCAAGTCCACCGGTGGCAACCCCAATATTTTGATCTTGCGCTTGCGCCGGGTGCCGTTTATCGACTCGACCGGGCTGCAGTCGCTGCTGCAGGTGATTGAGGACATGCACCGGCGCGGCGTGCAGATTTTGCTCTGCGAAGCCAACCACCGTGTCAAGGCCAAGCTGCTGAAGTACGGGGTACTGGAAAAACTCCCGCCGCAAGACTACGCAGACAAATTTTCGGAGCACCTGGGCCGGCTGACATCCGCGCCCTGAACCCCGTCGGTTAGCGCTTACACCGGCGCGTCATGGGGCGCAGGCGCAATCCGGCCATGCCGCACATCGTCGCTGATCGGTCCCCACACCAGAACAGTCAGCAACAGCGCCAGCGGCACGGTGGAGATGTAGCCGAAGGTCTTGAAGCCGTAAGCACCGATCAGGGCGCCCACGAAGAAGCTGGCAATCAGCAAGCCATGGATTCGAAGCTTGTGACGATTGGCCATCACCTTTTTGGGGGCGGGCGCGTAGTTGTAATAAAACAGCTTGCCCAGCTCAATGCCCAGGTCGGTGAGCAGGCCTGTGACGTGCGTGGTGCGGATCACCGCATTGGACACTTTGGTGATGACCGCGTTTTGCAGCCCCATGATGAAGCACAGCACCAGCACGGTGAGCGGCACGAACAGCGCCGCGAACAAATTGATGGCCGCGCCAAATATCCCGAAGATCAGCAGCAGTCCGGCTTCCACCACCAGGGGGCGGGCAAAGGCGCTGCGCAACTGCCGGCGCAGACTCCAGTTGACCATCCAGGCCGTGGTCATGGAGCCGCTGACAAAGGCCAACACAAACGCCAGTCCTGCCGAGGCCAGTTGAATTTTCCCCAGGATCAGGTTGTCGGCAATCGCCGACAAAATGCCCGTCATGTGGGAGGTGTACTGCCCGACTGCCAGAAAGCCCCCGGCATTGGTGGCGCCCGCGATGCCCGCGAGCGCGCAGCCCAGCCACAGATCGGTTTGGGCGCTGCGGTGAACGTCTGTCCACCAATGGATTTTCAGGTTGACCAAAGGTGGCCCGTTAGTCGGCACTGACTCATGGCGCGGTGTCCGCTCCCGGCAGCACCGCATCGGCGGTGGCGCCCACGACGTTTCCGGCGATGCGCGCAGTGCCTATGACCGCATTGGCCGCCAGCCCGACCGTCCCAATCGCCACCGAGGCGGCCACGTCCACGGCCGTCACCACGGCGCATCCGGGCAGCAGCAGGGCCAAAACGACCATGAGCGCCCAGGTGCTCAGGCGGGTGCGGACAGCGTGCAAACAAGTCATGGCAGGGGCCTTCGGGGTGGCTTAATGAATCCGCATGCCCGGCGTGGCGCCCGGCACCGGCTCCAGCACATAAATGCCGGGCTGGGCTTTTTCGTCAGCGTGGCTGGCGGCCAGCACCATGCCTTCGCTGATGCCAAACTTCATCTTGCGCGGCGCCAGGTTGGCTACCAGCACGGTGTGCTTGCCGATCAGGTCTTCGGGTTTGTAGCAGGATGCAATGCCGCTGAACACATTGCGCATCCGGCCTTCGCCCGCGTCCAGCGTCAGGCGCAGCAGCTTGGTCGAGCCCTCCACGGCTTCGCAGTTGACGATTTTTGCAATTCGTAAATCGACCTTGGCGAAGTCGTCGATGGTGATGGCGGGCGCAATGTCCTCGCCGCCGGGTGCTATGTTTTCAATAGCTGCTTGGGTAGATTCCACGCTGGCTGGAGGCTCAAACAATGCATCAAGCTGCTTCACGTCGACGCGCTGCATCAGGTGCTTGTAGTCGCCGATCTGGTGGCCACTTCCCAAGCCACCCAGACTGGCGCTGGCGTCGGCAAAGGTCAGCGGGCCGGTTTTCAGGAAGGCTTCGACCTGCGTGGCCAGCGCCGGCAGCACGGGTTTGAGGTAAAGCGTCAGCAGGCGGAAGGCTTCGATGCAGACCGTGCACACGTCATGCAGGCGCGCCTCCAGGCCTTCTTTTTTGGCCAGTTCCCAGGGCTTGTTCTGGTCGACATAGGCGTTGACGCGGTCAGCCAGCAGCATGACCTCGCGCAGGGCCTTGGCGTATTCGCGGCTGTCATAGAGCTGCTCGATGGCGCCTGACTGGGCGCGCAGGCCGGCCAGCAGCTCCGCCCCGTCGGCCGACACCTCGCCGAGATTCCCGGCAAAGCGCTTGGCGATAAAGCCCGCCGCGCGGCTGGCAATGTTGATGTACTTGCCCACCAAATCGCTGTTGACCCGCGCCATGAAGTCGTCGGCATTGAAGTCGATGTCCTCGTTGCGCGCATTGAGCTTGGCGGCCAGGTAGTAGCGCAGCCACTCGGGGTTCATGCCCAGGCTCAGGTACTTGAGCGGGTCCAGGCCGGTGCCCCGGCTTTTGCTCATTTTTTCGCCGTTGTTCACGGTCAGGAAGCCGTGCACAAAGATGTTGTCGGGCGTCTTGCGTCCGCTGAAGTGCAGCATGGCGGGCCAGAACAGCGTGTGGAAGGTGACGATGTCCTTGCCGATGAAGTGGTACTGCTCCAGCGCCGGCAGGGTGGCCGGGTCCATGTAGTCGCCATAGCTCTGGCCGCGCTGGTCCAGCAGGTTTTTCAGCGAGGCCAGGTAGCCGACCGGCGCGTCCAGCCAGACATAAAAATACTTGCCCGGCGCATCGGGAATCTCGATGCCGAAGTAAGGCGCGTCCCGGCTGATGTCCCAGTCGCCCAGGCCTTCGCTTTGCGTGCCGTCCGGGTTGGTGCGCACTGAAAACCATTCCTTGACCTTGTTGGCCACCTCGGGCTGGAGCTTGCCGTCCTGGGTCCAGGTTTGCAGAAATTCAACGCAGCGCGGGTCCGACAGCTTGAAGAAGAAATGCTCCGAGCTTTTCAGCACCGGCGTGGCGCCCGACAGCGCCGAGTAGGGACTGATCAGGTCGGTCGGCGCATAGACCGCGCCACAGACCTCGCAGGTGTCGCCGTACTGCTCCTTGGCATGGCACTTGGGGCATTCGCCCTTGATGAAGCGGTCGGGCAGGAACATGTTCTTTTCGGGGTCAAAGAACTGCTCGATGGTCTTGGTTTCAATCAGCGAGCCGCCCGGGTTGTCGCGCAGGTCGCGGTAAATCTGCCGGGCCAGTTCATGGTTTTCGGCCGAGTCGGTGGAACTCCAGTTGTCAAAGCTGATGTGAAAGCCGTCCAGGTAGGGCTTGCGGCCGGCCGCGATGTCGGCCACGAACTGCTGCGGCGTCTTGCCGGCTTTTTCGGCGGCAATCATGATGGGCGCGCCGTGGGCGTCGTCGGCGCCGACAAAGTTCACCGCATGGCCCTGCATTCTTTGATAACGCACCCAGATGTCGGCCTGGATGTATTCCATGATGTGGCCGATGTGGAAATTGCCGTTGGCGTAGGGCAGGGCGGTGGTGACGAAAAGGCGGCGCTGGTGCATGGTGGGTGCTTTGGTGGGGCTAACCGGTGATTTTAAGTCGGCCGGTGATCTGATTTTTTTGCCAGCCCCGAACCGGGCGATTTGCGGGCATCCGGGCCAAGCCGCAGCAGCCATGGCTTGCGCTTGATTTGGATCAACCAAATCGCTAGCCAGCCTGTTTCTGGAAGCCGGCTGCATGCCTACACTGGAACGCGCAGGCCGCCTGCTCCATTGAAAGAACTGGTGAACGCTCATGGACCCTGAAGCCCCCAACTTGCCCGACCTCCCCACAGGCGTGATTCCCCTTGTGCCGATGCGCAATGTCGTGCTGTTCCCGCACGCGCTGGTTCCCATCACCGTCGGCCGAGCCAAATCGATTGCGGCGCTCCAGCATGCGAAAAACACCGGTGCCCTGCTGGGCATTGTGATGCAGCGCGACGAGCGGGTCGATGACCCGGGGCGCGAGGCGCTGTGGGATGTCGGGACCACCGCCAAGGTGGTGCAGTACATAGACTCGGATGAGCAGCTTCGCCATGCCTTGTGCCAGGGCGTGGGGCGCTTTCGCATTGAGTCGCTGGTGGAGGGTTATCCATTTCTGGCGGCCCGCGTGCAGTTCCTTGAAGAGCCGGCCGAGATTTCCACGCAGGCGCAAGCGCTGGGCCTGCAGCTGCGCGAGCGGGCTGCCGAGATCCTCTCGCTGTTGCCGGGGGCTCCGGCCGAGTTGGCGCATACGCTGCAAGCCGTGAAGTCGCCGTCGCATCTGGCTGACGTCGTTGCAAGCCTGCTCGATACCGAGGTGAGCGACAAGCAGATGCTGCTCGAAACGGCAAACCCCGAGGAACGGTTGCAAAAAGTGCTGCAGATGCTGTCGCACCGCATTGAGGTGCTGCGGCTGTCGCAGGAAATAGGCGCGCGTACCAAGGAGCAGATAGACGATACCCAACGCAAATACATGCTGCGCGAGCAGCTCAAGACGATCCAGAAAGAACTGGGAGAGGAAGGGAGCAACAGCGAAGACATTGCCCAGCTTGGCGAGCTGATCACCAAGGCGGGCATGCCGGCCGAGGTGCAAGCCCAGGCGCGCAAGGAGCTCGCACGGCTGCAACGCATGCCCGACGCGTCCAGCGAATACTCGATGCTGCGCACCTATCTGGAGTGGATGACCGAGCTGCCGTGGGCTGCGCCGCCCGCCAGCCCGATTGACCTGAATGAGGCGCGCCGCATCCTTGAAGCCGACCACTACGGTCTGGAGCGCATCAAGCAGCGCATCGTGGAATACCTGGCCGTGCAAAAGCTCAACCCCCAGGGCCGCGCGCCGATTCTGTGCTTTGTCGGGCCGCCGGGCGTCGGCAAGACCTCGCTCGGCCAGAGCATTGCGCACGCGCTGGGGCGGCCGTTCGTGCGCGTTTCGCTGGGCGGCGTGCATGACGAAGCCGAGATTCGCGGCCACCGCCGCACCTATATAGGCGCCATGCCGGGCATGATTGTGCAAAGCCTGCGCAAGGCTGGCGCCCGCCACTGCGTGATGATGCTCGACGAGATCGACAAGCTGTCGCCCAGCGCCCACGGCGACCCGTCGGCTGCCATGCTGGAGGTGCTGGACCCGGAGCAAAACGCGACGTTTCGGGACAATTACCTGGGCGTGCCGTTTGACCTGAGCCGCGTGGTGTTTGTCGCAACCGCCAATGTGATGGACCAGGTGCCCGCCCCGATGCGTGACCGCATGGAGGTCATCGAGCTGCCGGGCTACACCCAGGAGGAAAAGCTGCAGATTGCCCTGCGCTATCTGGTGCGGCGCCAGCGCGAGGCCAACGGCCTGCACGAGGACCAGTGCGAATTGACCCCTGAGGCCCTGCAGTCCCTCGTGGCCGAGTACACCCGGGAAGCGGGCGTGCGCCAGCTGGAGCGTGAGATCGGCCGCGTTATGCGGCACGCCGCCGTGCAGATCGCGGACGGCTCCAGGGAACGGGTGCGCGTTGATGCGGCCGACCTGGACGCGATCCTTGGCCCCGCAAAGTTTGAACACGAAACCGCCTTGCGCAGCAGCCTGCCCGGTGTGGCCACCGGACTGGCCTGGACGCCGGTGGGCGGCGACATCCTGTTCATCGAAGCGACCCGCGTGGCGGGCACCGGCCGCCTGATCCTGACCGGCCAGTTGGGCGACGTGATGAAGGAAAGCGCCCAGGCCGCGCTGACGCTGGTGAAGTCGTGCGCCAACACCCTGCGGATTCCGGCGGCCAGCTTCGAAAGCATCGATGTCCACGTCCATGTGCCCGCCGGCGCGATCCCGAAAGACGGGCCCAGCGCCGGGGTGGCCATGTTCATCGCGCTGGCCTCGCTGTTCACCGACCACGCGGTGCACCACGACGTGGCGATGACGGGCGAAATCAGCCTGCGCGGCCTGGTGTTGCCGGTGGGCGGCATCAAGGAAAAAGTGCTGGCCGCGCAGCGTGCCGGCGTGCGCACCGTGCTGCTGCCGCGTCGCAATGAAAAAGACTTGCGCGACGTGCCCGACTCCACGCGCCAGGCGCTGACGTTTGTCTGGCTGGACCATGTCGATGACGCCATTCGCGCAGCGCTGGGCGATGCAGCCACGTCGGGGCCCGGCTTCGTGCTGCTCTGACGCGGCCCGGTTCTTTCTATCCCCCGCCAAAAAAGTTTCAAGGAGAAAATCATGAATGTTGCCTCCATTTGTACGCGCCGCGTCGCCACCATCGACAGCACCGGCACGCCGATTCAAGCCGCCGCCCTGATGCGTCAACACCACGTTGGAACCCTGGTGGTGACGACCCAGACACCGGACGGCCCGCGTGTGAGCGGCATCGTGACCGACCGCGACCTCGTGATCGGTGCGCTGGCCGACGGGGCTGGCGCCATCAGCGGCGAAATCGGCGCACTGGCCAGTCACCAGATTGAGAGCGTGTTTGAAGACGACGACGTCGCCAGTGCGATTGCCGTGATGCAGGGCGGCGGTGTGCGCCGGCTGCTGGTGGTCAATGCCGGGCACCGGCTGGTCGGCCTTGTGTCGCTCGACGACCTGATGGCGGCCTGCGCCAGCGAAATGGGCGGCCTGGTCAATGCGATTCGCAGCGGCATCAAACGCGAAGTGATGGACACCTTGACCGCACCAGCACCGCTACTGCTGCTGCGCAAGCCCGCCACGGGCGCCGCCGCTTCCAGCAGTCAGGCCGCAGCCGGATAGCCGACGGTTTGCGCCAATGCAATGCGCTCTGTCTTTGACAAGCCCAGCGCCGCTGCCAGTTCGGCGCGGTTAATCAGGCCGCGCACAACGGTTGCCAGACCCGCACTGGCGCAAAACAGGTAAACGTTTTGCGCAATACAGCCCGCGTCGGCCCCGGCAAGGAAGTGGCGCTCCTCGGGCTGGGCGTCCGGCATGCGGTTGAAATCAGCCACATAGACCAGGTTCAGCGGGGCGGTGGCGACAAAGTCCTGCATGCCGGTCAGGCCGCGCAGGTCTTGGGCCTTGACCAGAAGCAGGCGATGCGCCTGCGCGTCATAGCGGTAAGCCCCCTCCTGAAGGACCGCAAAAACATCGATTTCCTGCCAGTTGTGGGCCGACGGTGCAGTGCGCCCCGCGCTTTCAGGCCGGTTAATGCCAAACCCGGCCCACAGCAGTGCTGAAAGCGTTTCCAAAGGCAGTGCGTCGTCCCGAAAGGCCCGCCCGCTGCGGCGTTCCTTCAGGGCCTGTTCAAGTGTCGTGTGCGCGCCCGCCGGGGGCGGCAGCACCACCACATCGGTTTCAAGGTTCAGTGGAATCGTGGACATAGGCTTCTCCTGCTGGGGTTGAATCGCTGCGTAACGCCGAGGCGAACCGGCGGCCATGGGCTTGCCGGGGCCTGTTTATTTCTGATTAATTCTGGGCGGCGCGCCGCTCGCGTGGCTTGCGCAAAATCAACACCGTGCCCGCGAAAGCCCTTACGGGGACGGTTGAGCCGCCTGGCGCCCCTGCGCCAGGCGCTGCATTGCCTTAGACTCCGTCAGAAATTCAGGCACGCGTCCGGCTCAAAAGGCCTGTCGCAAAGTCAAATGCCGGGCGGGCTTTTTATGCCGTGCAGGCGGCGCGATGGCTTAAGATTGCGCCCGCAGAGGGCCGTAAATGGCCTGCTGCGGCCCATTTGCTGCCGGTGCTTGCAAGGTCCTGAGCGCCTGGCCGCCAGGCGGCGCTGACTTGGCGCTGCCAACATGTCCCCCACAGATTCAATTCGGAGATTCCCCAGATGGCTGTAGAACAACAAGCAATTTTGACGGCACTGCAAGCCGTGCTCGACCCCAACACCGGCAAAGATTTTGTCACTACCAAGGCGCTGAAAAACCTGCAAATCAACGACGGCGATGTGGCCTTCGATGTGGAGTTGGGCTACCCCGCCAAAAGCCAGATCGCGGGCCTGCGCAAGAGCCTGATTGCCGCCGTCAAGGGCGTTGCGGGCGTAGGCAACGTGTCGGTCAATGTCACGGTCAAGATCGCCAGCCACAGCGTGCAGCGCGGCGTGCAGCTGCTGCCGCAGGTCAAAAACATCATTGCCGTGGCCTCGGGCAAGGGCGGCGTGGGCAAGAGCACCACCGCCGTCAACCTGGCTTTGGCGCTGGCGGCCGAAGGCGCCAGCGTGGGCCTGCTCGATGCCGACATTTACGGCCCCAGCGTGCCGATGATGATGGGCATTGAAGGCCGGCCCGAAAGTACCGACGGCAAAAACATGGAGCCCATGGAGAACTACGGCCTGCAGGTCATGTCCATCGGTTTCCTCGTCGCGCAGGACGAAGCCATGATCTGGCGCGGCCCCATGGCCACCCAGGCGCTGGAGCAGCTGCTGCGCCAGACCAACTGGAAAGACCTCGATTACCTGATCGTCGACATGCCGCCCGGCACCGGCGACATTCAGCTGACGCTG
>NZ_JAUXNA010000371.1 GCF_030682935.1 Polaromonas sp. | reverse complement strand
GGAATGGCGCGCAGGTCTTCGATTTTTTGCGAGGCCTTGCGCGACGCCGGGCGCGAGCCGATGTTGAGCTCGGCAATTTCGCGGATCGGCGTGGCGCTGAAGAAATACTCGGTGAAGCCGGGGGTTTCATACACCAGCGCGCGGTAGGCGGCCATGCTGGCTTGCGACAGCTGGTCGGCGGCTTGCAAAAACGCGCTGGTCGCGGGCTTGGTCGGCTGCAGCAGCGTGGCTTCCAGGGTGGCGGCCACCAGGGTTTCGAGGTTGCGGCGGCCGATTTCGGGGTTCGCGTATTTGGAACCAATGACCTCGCCCTGCTCGGTCAGGCGAATCTGCCCGCGCACCGTGCCGGGAGGTTGCGCCAAAATCGCCTGGTAGCTCGGGCCGCCGCCGCGGCCCACTGTGCCGCCCCGGCCGTGGAACATGCGCAACTGGATGTTGTGTGAGTTGGCCAGCTGGTCAAACAGCTCGACCAGTGCGATCTCTGCACGGTAGAGCTCCCAGTTGCTGGTGAAAATGCCCCCATCCTTGTTGCTGTCGGAGTAGCCCAGCATGATGTCCTGCTCTGCGCCGCTGCGCTGAACCAGCTGCGCGATGCCGGGCAAGGCATAGAACTCGCGCATGATGGGCGCGGCATGGCGCAGGTCTTCTATGGTTTCAAACAGCGGCACCACGATCAGGTCGTGCGTGGTCTGGCTGTCCAGCGTGCCGTGCATCAGGCCCACTTCTTTTTGCAGCAGCAGCACTTCGAGCAGGTCGCTGACGGTTTCGGTGTGGCTGATGATGTAGTGGCGAATGGCTTCCTTGCCAAAGCGCGCGCGTGCCGTGCGGGCGGTCTCGAAAATGGCCAACTCGCTTTGGGCGTGCGCCGAATAAGTGGTGCCCACCACGCGCAGGGGCCGGGCGTCATTGAGCAGTTGCATCAGCAGCGCGCGTTTGGCGGCTTCGTCCAGACTGGCGTAATGGGGCTCGACGCGTGCCACGGCCAGCAGTTCGGCCACCACTTCTTCGTGCTTGTCTGAACTCTGGCGCAGGTCCACCGTGGCCAGGTGGAAACCAAACACTTCCACCGCACGAATCAGCGGGTGCAGGCGCTGGGCAATCAGCGCTTCGCCATGGTGGGCCCGCAGTGACTTTTCAATGGTGCGCAGGTCGGCCAGAAAATCTTCGGCCAGGGCATAGGCGTTTTGCGGCGCCACGGCATGGCGCGCCGCTTCGCCGCCGGCCAGTGCCTTCAGGGTGGCGGCCAGCCGGGCATAGACCCCGGTCAGGGCGCGGCGGTAGGGTTCGTCCTTGCGGTGCTCGCTGGTGTCGGGTGAGCTTTCGGCCAGCAGGCGCATCTCGGGACTGAAATCGACCAGCATGGCCGACATCGACAGCTCGCCGCCCAGAAAGTGCACCTCGGTCAGGTAGTGGCGCAGCGCCACATCGGCCTGCCGGCCCAGCGCGTATTCGAGCGTGCCGGCGTTGACGTTGGGGTTGCCATCGCGGTCGCCGCCTATCCATTGGCCCATGCGTAAAAAGCTGTGCACCGGATGATGGCCGAGCTCGCGCTCCAGGTTGGCGTAGAGCTTGGGAATCTCGCGCAAAAAGGTCGCTT
>NZ_JAUXNA010000364.1 GCF_030682935.1 Polaromonas sp. | reverse complement strand
CTGCCCAAGTCGCTGACGGGCGTGTTTCAGGGCCTGCTGCTGTTCAACCTGCTGGCCTGCGACACCCTGATTGCCTACCGGCTTAAATTTACCAGCGCCTTCTTCCCGCGCACCAAAGGAGCGCGCTGATGGATTCCACCGCACTGCTGATTGCGGCCACGCTGAGCGCCGGCACCGTACTGGCGATTGCGGCGCTGGGTCTGCTCATCAACGAAAAAGCCGGCATCGTCAACCTGGGCGCCGAAGGCATGATGCTGTGCGCCGCCATTGCCGGATTTGCCACCGTGGTGCACACCGGCAACAGCTGGCTGGGCTTTGCCGCCGGCATGGCTGCGGGGGCTTTTCTGGCGGCCCTGTTTGGTGTGCTGGTGATCTGGCTCAACACCAACCAGTACGCCACCGGACTGGCCCTGAGCATCTTTGGCGCGGGCTTTTCGGCGTTTGCCGGCATCAACTACGTGCAGGAAAAGCTGCCCGAGCAGTCGCAGTTTGTCATTCCCCTTCTGCGCGACATTCCCTTTCTGGGCCCGGCGCTGTTTCGCCAGCACCCCATGGTCTACATCGCGATGGCGATTACCGGCGGGCTGATCTGGTTTTTGTACCGCACGCGCGCCGGTCTGGTGCTGCGCTCGGTTGGCGAAAGTCCCGAATCGGCGCATGCGCTGGGTTACCCGGTGCGGCGCATCCGCCTGGCTGCCGTGGTGGCGGGCGGGGCGCTGTGCGGGCTGGCCGGCGCCTATGTGTCGGTGGTGTACACGCCGCTGTGGGTCGAAGGCATGATTGCCGGCAAAGGCTGGATCGCGCTGGCGCTCACCACCTTTGCCACTTGGCGGCCGGCCCGGGTCTTGCTTGGGGCTTACCTGTTTGGCGGCGTGACCATGCTGCAGTTTCACCTGCAAGGGCTGGGCGTGGATGTGCCCAGCCAGTGGCTGAGCATGCTGCCCTATCTGGCCACCATCGTGGTGCTGGTGCTGATTTCGCGCAACCCGCTGTGGATACGTCTGAACATGCCCAGCTCGATTGGCAAGCCTTTCTACCCGGAAGCCTGAGCGGTTCGACCGCATAATCGTAATTTTTTGCCCTTTTTCCTTCTTCAATGAAAGCGAGACGACATGACTGACCTGCAAAAACGTTCCCTGCTCAAGCTGGCGGCCCTGTCGGCGGTGGCCACGGCCGCCCTGATGGGCTGCGGCAAAAAGGACGTACCTGCACCCGCGCCCGTCCCGGTGGCAGAAGCACCTGCGCCTGCCAAGGCCGAGCCCCTGAAGATCGCCTTTGCCTACGTTGGCCCGGTCGGCGACGGCGGCTGGACCTATGCCCATGACAATGGCCGCAAGGCGGTCGAGGCGGCCTATGGCGACAAGGTCGTCACCAGTTTTGTTGAAAAAGTGCCCGAGTCGGCCGATGCCGAGCGCGTGATTCGCGACATGGCCCAGCAGGGCAACAAGCTGATCTTTGGCACCACCTTTGGCTACATGGAGCCCATGCTCAAGGTCGCCAATGACATCAAGGACGTCAAGTTCGAGCACGCCACTGGCTACAAAACCGCCGACAACCTGCGCACCTATGACAGCCGCACCTACGAAGGCGCCTACATGGCCGGCGTGATTGCCGGCAAGATGAGCAAGTCGGGCACGCTGGGCGTGGTCGGTTCGGTGCCGATTCCTGAAGTCGTGCGCAACATCAACAGTTTCACGCTGGGCGCCCAGTCGGTCAACCCGAAAATCAAAACCAAGGTGGTCTGGGTCAATGAGTGGTTCAACCCACCCAAGGAAACCGAAGCGGCTACCGCGCTGATCAATGGCGGCGCCGACGTGCTGTTCCAGAACACCGACTCGTCGGCCGTGCTGCAGACCGCCGAAAAAATGGGCAAGCGCGCCTTCGGCTGGGACTCCGACATGACCGCCTATGGCCCGAAAGCCCACCTGGCTTCCGCCATCATCAACTGGGGTCCGTACTACGTCAAGGCCGTCGGCGAGGCGCTTGAAGGAAAATGGACCGGCAACACCAGCGCCTGGTGGGGCGTCAAGGAAGGCGCGATCGACCTGGTGTCGATGGCCGCTGACGTGCCTGACGAGACCAAAAAGCGCATTGACGATGTCAAGGCCGGCCTGAAAGACGGCAGCTTTTCCATCTGGAAAGGCCCCATCATGGACAACACCGGCAAGGAACTGGTCGCCAAGGATGTGGTGGCCGACGACAAGTTCCTGGGTGGCCTGAAAACCTACGTCAAGGGCGTGGAAGGCAAGGTTCCCGGTAACTGATCCCCCGGGTTGTTCGCAAAAGATCGACCTGACAGCTGCCTTCGGGCAGCTTTTTTGTTTTTGGAGTTGACATGAATCTGCCTGAATATGCCGTGAAACCGGTTGCCGCCGACCGCCTGCCCGAGTTGCTGCGGCGCATGCCCAAAGCCGAGCTGCACATCCACATCGAAGGCTCGCTTGAACCCGAACTGATTTTTGCATTGGCGCAGCGCAACGGCCTGGCCTTGCCCTATGCCAGCGTTGCTGCGCTGCGCAGCGCCTACGCCTTCACCAACCTGCAGAGTTTTCTCGATATTTATTACGCCGGCGCCAGTGTGCTGCTCAAGGAGCAGGATTTCTACGACATGACGCGTGCCTACCTGCTGCAGGCAGCCAGAGACAACGTGGTGCATGCCGAGCTGTTTTTCGACCCGCAGACGCACACGGCCCGGGGCGTGTCCATGGAAGCCGTCATCAACGGACTGCACCGCGCCTGTGTCGATGCCCAGGCCGAACTGGGCGTCAGCGCCTCGCTGATCATGTGCTTCTTGCGCCATCTGAGCGAGGAGGATGCGTTTGCAACGCTGGAGCAATCCCTGCCTTTTCGCGACAAGCTGATCGGCGTGGGGCTCGATTCG
>NZ_JAUXNA010000362.1 GCF_030682935.1 Polaromonas sp. | reverse complement strand
GCAGGGATTTGACTTCGCTGTTGAGCGTACCGAACTGGGTCAGCAACTCGCGCATGTGCTGCGCGCCGCCGCCCGACGCCGCCTGGTAGGTCATGCTGGTCATCCATTCAACCAGACCCGCCTTGTACAGCGCGCCCACGCCCATCAGCATGCAGCTGACCGTGCAGTTGCCGCCTACCCAGTTGTAGCCGCCCCGGGCCAGCGCGTTCTGGATGACGGGCAGGTTCACCGGGTCCAGCACGATGACAGCGTCGTCATTCATGCGCAGGGTCGAAGCTGCGTCAATCCAGTGGCCGGTCCAGCCTGCAGCGCGCAGCTTGGGAAACACTTCCGCGGTGTAGTCGCCACCTTGGGCGGTGAGGATGATGTCGCACTTCTTGAGCGCCTCAAGGTCGAACGCATCCTTGAGCGTGGTTTCGTTCTTCGCTTGGGCCGGAGCTTTTCCGCCCGCGTTCGAGGTGGAGAAGAAAACCGGCTCGATCAGTTCGAAGTCGCCTTCGGCCTGCATGCGGTCGATCAGCACCGAGCCGACCATGCCGCGCCAGCCGACGAGTCCTGTGAGATTGCCTGTGAGTTTCATGGGGTTGCCCTTCAAAAAGTACGAGAGAAATTCAAGCTTTTTGGTCCGGCTCATCGAGCCGGCGGGCACGACGAACCGGGCTTGCTAGCCTTTAATGGTGGTCGTTGTGGTGATTTGGGTAAAAACCGGCGCGCTGCTTCCCGCTCGCAGCGCGGCGAAACAGGGGAGGGGTGCGGGAATTTTCCACATAGGCCGTTATTGTAGCCAGGCTCGCCTTTGGCCTGGCTGACAAGCCTGTGCCGACTTGCCCGCCAGCAACGAAAGGCTTCAGCGCAGGGCTTTGACCACCGCATCGCCCATTTCGACGGTGCCAACGCGGATTGTGCCTTCGCTGTAAATATCCGGCGTGCGCAGGCCCAGGGTCAGCACCTGATCGACGGCTTTTTCAATGCGCGCGGCAGCTTCAGGTTGGTTCAGGCTGAAGCGCAGCATCATGGCCGCACTCAAAATGGTCGCCAGCGGGTTGGCCACGCCTTTGCCGGCAATGTCAGGGGCGCTGCCGTGGCTGGGCTCGTACAGGCCCTGGTTTTTGTCATTGAGGCTGGCCGACGGCAGCATGCCGATACTGCCGGTCAGCATGGCGGCGGCGTCTGACAGGATGTCGCCAAACAGGTTGCCGGTGACGATGACGTCAAATTTTTTCGGGGCCTTGACCAGCTGCATGGCCGCGTTGTCCACGTACATGTGGTCCAGCGCCACGTCGGGGTACTGACGTCCAACCTCCGTGACCACGTCTTTCCAGAACTGGAAGGTCTCCAGCACATTGGCCTTGTCGACACTGGTCAGGCGTTTGCCGCGTTTGCGCGCTGCCTGAAAAGCCACATGGGCGATGCGCTCAATCTCGGGGCGCGAGTAGCGCATGGTGTCGAAGGCTTCTTCGGCGCCCGGAAAGTGGCCGTCAGTGGCCACACGGCGGCCACGCGGCTGGCCGAAGTACACGTCACCTGTCAACTCGCGGATGATGAGGATGTCCAGGCCCGCGACCAGCTCGGGCTTGAGGCTTGAAGCGTGCGTGAGCTGCTCGTAGCAGATGGCTGGACGGAAATTGGCGAACAGGCCGAGATTTTTGCGCAGGCCCAAAATGGCTTGTTCCGGACGCAGTGGCCGGTCCAGCGTGTCGTATTTCCAGTCGCCCACGGCGCCAAATAGCACGGCGTCGGCGTCTTTGGCCAGCTTCAAGGTGGCTTCCGGCAGTGGATGGCCGTAGGCCTCGTAGGCGGCACCGCCGACCAGTGCGCTTTCGGTTTCGAACTTCAGGTCCAGAACCTTCAAAACCTTGACCGCTTCGGCGACGATTTCGGTGCCGATGCCATCACCGGGAAGAATTGCGATTTTCATGATTGCTATCTTATTTGTAGTTGCTTGCGCCCGTATCTATTGGGTTGACGCAGATTTTTACTTCAATGATGGGAAGTCAGCCCGCTACCGTGTGGTTCAGCCAGGGCTTGGTCGCCAGGCGTTCAGCTTCAAAGGCCTTGATTTTGTCGCTCTGGCGCAGGGTCAGGCCAATGTCGTCAAAGCCATTGAGCAGGCAGTATTTGCGGAAAGCCTGCACCTCGAAAGGCAGCTCTTCGCCTTGCGCCTTGACGATGACCTGGCGCTCCAGGTCGATCGTCAGCGTGTAGCCCGGGAAGGCATGCACTTCGTCAAATAGCTGGGCTACCTGCGCCTCGGGCAGCACGATGGGCAGCAGGCCGTTCTTGAAGCTGTTGTTGAAAAAGATGTCGGCATAGCTGGGCGCGATGATGGCGCGAAAGCCGAACTGGTCGAGCGCCCAGGGCGCGTGCTCGCGCGAGGAGCCGCAGCCAAAGTTCTTGCGCGCCAGCAGGATGGAGGCACCGGCGTAGCGCGGCTGGTTCAGCACAAAG
Source organism: Polaromonas sp. (assembly GCF_030682935.1). Classification (GTDB taxonomy): domain Bacteria; phylum Pseudomonadota; class Gammaproteobacteria; order Burkholderiales; family Burkholderiaceae_C; genus Polaromonas. Next base: position 10,150 of record NZ_JAUXNA010000362.1, on the reverse strand, counting down.
TCCGGGTTGGGTTTGCGGCTGGCCGGATCCTGGCCGGGAAAGCCGGCATCCAGATAGCGCCACTCGTCAAACAGGTTGGGGCCAAAGCCGGTCTTGCGGATGGATTTGAGGAACTGCTTGGGGATGATGGCATCGGTATCGACGTTCTCGCGGTCCATCGGGGCCACGAGGCCTTTGTGTACGGTGAATTTTTGCATTATTTCTTCTTTGCAGAGTCTTCAATTTTCTCGCCAACCTTTTGCACGTCTTGCCCGAGGCCCCTGAAGGTGTTGCATCCGGCCAGCAAAAAGGCCATTGAAACCAGTGAAAGTGCGAGCAGGGAAGTGGTTTTTTTCATGGTGATTCTCCTGAAACGTGGACTTAGACAAATTTTCGGATGTCGACGAAGTGGCCATGCACGGCCGCCGCCGCCGCCATGGCCGGGCTCACCAGATGGGTACGGCCTCCGGCACCCTGGCGACCTTCAAAATTGCGGTTGCTGGTGGAGGCGCAACGCTCGCCCGGCTCCAGCCGGTCGGCATTCATTGCCAGACACATCGAGCAGCCGGGTTCACGCCACTCAAAGCCTGCAGCGATGAAAATCTTGTCCAGGCCTTCGCGCTCGGCCTGTTCCTTAACCAGGCCGGAGCCCGGTACCACCAAGGCCAGCCTGATGTTTTTGGCGACCTTCTGGCCGATTCTTTTCACCACTGCGGCAGCTTCGCGCATGTCTTCAATCCGGCTGTTGGTACACGAGCCTATGAATACCTTGTCGATGTAAATGTCGTTGATGGCCTTGCCGGGCTCAAGTCCCATGTAGGTCAGCGCGCGTTCGATGGCAGCGCGCTTGTTGGCGTCCTTTTCCTTTTCGGGGTCGGGCACCTTGTCTTCAATCGACAGCACCATTTCGGGCGAGGTGCCCCAGCTGACTTGAGGCAGGATCTGGCTGGCGTCCAGCTCGACCACGGCATCAAATGTCGCATCAGCATCGGAGTGCAGCGTCGCCCAGTATTGCGCGGCCATGTCCCATTCGGCGCCGCCCACAAATTGGCCGGTTTTGGGGTCGGTTCCCGGCGCCAGCAGGCGGCCTTTCACATAGTCGATGGTTTTCTGGTCGACAGCAACCAGCCCTGCGCGCGCGCCGCCTTCAATCGCCATGTTGCAGACCGTCATACGGCCTTCCATGCTGAGATCGCGAATGGCGGAGCCAGCGAACTCAATGGTGTAACCGGTGCCGCCTGCGGTGCCGATCTTGCCGATGATGGCCAGCACGATGTCCTTGGCGGTGCAGCCTTTGGGTAGCGTGCCTTCGACCTTGATGAGCAGGTTCTTGGCTTTTTTGGCCAGCAGGGTCTGGGTGGCCATCACATGCTCGACTTCGCTGGTGCCAATGCCGTGGGCCAGCGCGCCAAACGCGCCGTGGGTGGAGGTATGCGAGTCGCCGCTAACGACGGTCATGCCGGGCAGGGTGGCGCCATTTTCAGGGCCAATCACATGCACGATGCCCTGGCGTTTCGACAGGAACGGAAAGAAGGCCGCCGCGCCAAATTCGTGGATGTTGGCATCCAGCGTCGTGATCTGCTCCTTGCTGACCAGGTCGGTGATACCGTCGTAACCGAGTTCCCAGCCGGTGGTGGGCGTGTTGTGGTCGGCGGTGGCCACGATGGAGCTGATGCGCCAGACCTTGCGGCCGGCTTCGCGCAGGCCTTCAAAGGCTTGCGGGCTGGTCACTTCGTGCACCAGGTGGCGGTCGATATAAAGAATGGAGGTGCCGTCTTCTTCGGTATGCACCACGTGCTCGTCCCAGATTTTGTCGTACAGCGTGCGGCCGTGCGTTTCTTGATTCATGCGTCCCATATGTGCTCCTTCGTGGTCTCTGTGGTCTATCGGTAATTTTAGGCCGCTGCGGGCATGCCGTGCGGCGCGGACTGCGCGAGGTGATCAACCAGCAGCCGGGCCGTCAAAGGCAGGGTGGAAAAATCCCGCGCCACCAGTTGAATCTGGCGCTTGGCCCAGACATCGTTCAGCGCGACGGATTCAAGCGCGCCCACGCCATGCATTAATGCAAACGCACGCTGCGGCATCACGCCTACACCCAGTCCGTTGTGGATCATGCGGCACATGGCGTCCAGCCCGGTCACGTGGATGCGCAGCTTGATGGTGCGGCCCACAGCAGCGGCGGCCTGCCGCATGGCCAGATAAATCGAGCTGTTGGCATGCAGGCCGACCTGGTCATGGTCCAGCGCTGCTTCGAAGTCAATAGCGCCTTGCGCGCACAATTCGTGGCCTCTGGGCACAATCAGTACCAGGTCGTCGGTGCGGTAGGGCCGCGTTTGCAGGTCGCCCGCACCATTGGCAGTGTTGCACACCCCCAGGTCTGCAGCGCCCTCCTGCACGGCACGCACCACCTCGGTACTGAGGTGCTCTTCCAGGTCGATCTTGATCTCGGCATGCTGGCGGATGAAGGCGCCCAGGTCTTCGGGCAAAAACTGCACGATGGCCGAAATGCTGGCGTGCACGCGCACATGGCCGCGCACGCCGTCGGCATACTCACTCAACTCGCCCTGCATTTTTTCAAGGCTGAACAGCACCGAACGGGCGTGGTGCAGCAGGCTTTCACCTGCGGGCGTCAGGTCGACGCCCCGGGTATGGCGGTAAAGCAGCGTGATGCCCAGCGCGGCTTCCAGATCGCTCAGGCGTTTGCTGACAGCGGATGCCGCGATGAACTCCCGCTCGGCCGCCTTGCCAATGCTGCCGAGCTCGCACACCGCCACAAACAACTGAAGCGAGGTCAGGTCGATGCGGCGGGCGAAATTGCGTTCGGAACTCTTGATGGACATGGGTTTTTGGTCATCGCAGTTGGCGATGGACTGCCATTTTGCCCCTTAATTAACCGGCCTGTCATCGCAATGCGAGATGGCCGGCTTGTTGGGATTTCCGCACCTGGAAGTTCCCATAAAAGTTATCAATGTTTTCGGTACTTTGCCCATACAGGGCCGGCGCAGGAAGCTATTGAAAAAATAGCATTCAATGTCCGGTCAGCGGGGCATTAAAAAACCCGCCGATGTTGCCATCTGGCGGGTTTGAGGCAAGGCGCTAATCTGGCTGATTAACGCTGGGCCATGGGCTTGACGTCGCGCTGGGTCGAACCGGTGAACAGCTGGCGTGGACGGCCAATCTTGTATTCGGGGTCGCCAATCATTTCATTGAGCTGGGCGATCCAGCCTACGGTGCGGGCCAGCGCGAAGACTGCGGTGAACAGCGGCACGGGAATGCCGATGGCGCGCTGCACGATGCCGGAGTAGAAGTCCACGTTCGGGTAGAGCTTGCGGGAAACGAAATAGTCGTCTTCCAGTGCAATTTTTTCCAGAGCCATGGCCAGCTTGAACAGCGGGTCGTTTTCGAGGCCCATCTCCTGCAGGACTTCCTTGCAGGTTTCCTGCATCAGCTTGGCGCGCGGGTCGTAGTTTTTGTAAACACGGTGACCAAATCCCATCAGCTTGACGGTGGAGTTCTTGTCCTTGACCTGCTTGATGAATTCGCCGATGTTCTCGATGCCGCCGTTCTTCTGGATATCACCCAGCATGTTGAGCGCCGCTTCGTTGGCGCCTCCGTGTGCCGGGCCCCAGAGGCAGGCGACACCGGCAGCGATGGCTGCGAACGGGTTGGTGCCCGACGAGCCGCACAGGCGAACCGTGGAGGTGGAAGCGTTCTGCTCGTGGTCCGCGTGCAGGGTAAAGATGCGGTCCAGCGCGCGCTCGAGCACGGGGTTGACCTTGTACTCTTCGCACGGCGTGGCAAACATCATGTGCAGGAAGTTGCCGGCGTAGCTCAGGTGGTTCTTGGGGTACATGTAGGGCTGACCCATGGTGTACTTGTACGCCATGGCGACCAGCGTCGGCATTTTGGCAATCAGGCGGATCGCGGCAATTTCGCGGTGTACTGGGTTGTTGATGTCGGTGCTGTCATGGTAGAAAGCCGACAGGGCGCCGACCAGACCGGTCATGATGGCCATCGGATGCGCGTCGCGGCGGAAACCGCGCAGGAAAAACTGCATCTGCTCGTTGACCATGGTGTGGTTGGTCACGCGGCTGACAAAGTCTTTTTTCTGGTCGCTGTTGGGCAGCTCGCCATACAACAACAGGTGAGAGGTCTCCAGGTAGTCGCAGTTGGTGGCAAGCTGCTCAATCGGGTAGCCGCGGTACAGCAACTCGCCCTTGTCGCCGTCAATGTAGGTGATGGCCGACTGGCAAGACGCGGTTGACAGGAAGCCGGGGTCGTAGGTGAACATGCCGGTCTGGGCATACAGCTTGCGGATGTCCACGACGTCCGGACCCACATTGCCTTGGTACACCGGCAAATCGACACTGGGGCTGCCATTGCTGAAAGACAGGGTGGCTTTGTTGTCAGCTAACTTCATGTGGGGTTCTTTCTCTCGTATCAGAGGGGGCGTGTTACGGAGCCGTAGCCCCAGGACGAAGCAAGCTTAAAACTTCAAGTGCTTCGGAGGTTGATGCGCTTTCCTTTGCCAGCGAATCAGAAAGCTGGTCAGGCTCTTTGCGCTTGAGCAGCAGGTCCAGCAAATCGTTGTCAGACAGCGCCATTAAATCATCCAGGCCTTTGGCCTGGCTGACGGTCAAGGTGGCCTCATGGCGCAGAAAGAATCGCTCGATCAACAGGTCGTTTTCCAGCAAACCGCGGCGGCAGCGCCACCTCAGTTTGCTTAAACCCCGCTGATCGAGTAGCGTGTGTGTCATGTCCATCGGGCGTCCGTGCTGCAAGGTCTTCAGACCGTCCGCCGCACCATCATTTCCTTGATCTTGCCAATGGCCTTGGCCGGGTTCAGCCCTTTGGGGCAAACGTCGGTGCAGTTCATGATGGTGTGGCAGCGGAACAAGCGGTAGGGGTCTTCCAGATTGTCCAGCCGCTCGGCGGTGGCTTCGTCGCGGCTGTCAGCCAGGAATCGGTAAGCTTGCAGCAGTCCGGCCGGGCCCACGAACTTGTCGGGGTTCCACCAGAAGCTGGGGCAGGCCGTGGAACAACTGGCGCACAAAATGCACTCGTACAGGCCGTTGAGCTCGTCGCGCTCTTCAGGGCTTTGCAGACGCTCTTTTTCAGGCGGCAAGTTGTTGTTGATCAGGTAGGGCTTGATCGAGTTGTACTGCTTGAAAAACTGCGTCATGTCGACAAACAGGTCGCGCACGACCGGAAGGCCGGGCAGCGGCTTCAACACGATGGTTCCCGTCAGCGTGCGCATGTTGGTCAGGCAGGCCAGGCCATTCTTGCCGTTGATGTTCATGGCGTCCGAGCCGCAAACACCTTCGCGGCAGGAGCGGCGAAAGGAAATGGTTGGATCCATCGCCTTGAGCTTCATCAAGGCATCGAGCAGCATGCGCTCACTGCCGTCGAGTTCAACCTCGATGGTCTGCATGTAAGGCTTGGCGTCGGTGTCGGGGTCGTAGCGGTAAATCTGGAAAGTACGTTTGGTCATGGGGGTCCCGCTTGTATTTTTAGAAGGAGCGAACGGTGAGGGGCACGGACTCGACGGTCAGTGGCTTCATTTGCACCGGCTTGTAGGCGAGGCGGTTGCCTTCGCTGTACCACAGCGTATGTTTGTGCCAGTCCGTGTCATTGCGGCCGTTCGGATGTTCGGGCGTGTCGCCGTAATCGTCGACCGAATGGGCGCCGCGACTTTCATGGCGGGCTGCGGCGGAAACGATGGTGGCTTCAGCGGCCTCAATCAGGTTTTCAACTTCCAGTGCCTCGATGCGTGCGGTGTTGAAAATCTTCGACTTGTCTTTCAAGCCGATGGTGTTGACGCGCTTGCGCAGTTCGGCAATTTTGGTCACGCCTTCGTCCATGATGGCCTGGGTACGGAACACGCCGGCATGCTGCTGCATGGCCGCACGGATGGCATCGGCCACGTCCTGCGCATACTCGCCCGTGGTGGCGTTGTCCAGGCGATCGATGCGCGCCATGGTTTTGTCCGCGGCATCTGCCGGCAGTGGCTTGTGCTCGGTGTTGGCCTGGTTGAATTCGACAATGTGGTTGCCGGCAGCGCGGCCAAACACCAGCAGGTCCAGCAGCGAGTTGGTGCCCAGGCGGTTGGCGCCATGCACGCTCACGCAGGAACACTCGCCGACCGCGTACAGGCCCTTGACGACCTCGCTCTGGTTATCGGCGTTCTGCGTGACCACCTGGCCATGGATGTTGGTCGGGATGCCGCCCATCTGGTAATGGATGGTGGGCACGACGGGAATCGGTTCCTTGGTGATGTCGACGTTGGCAAAGTTGTGGCCAATTTCGAACACCGAAGGCAGGCGCTTCATGATGGTGTCGACGCCCAGATGGGTCATGTCGAGGTTGATGTAGTCCTTGTTGGGGCCACAGCCGCGGCCTTCCTTGATTTCCTGGTCCATGCAGCGTGACACATAGTCGCGCGGTGACAGGTCCTTGTAGGCGGGCGCATAGCGCTCCATGAAGCGTTCGCCATTGCTGTTGCGCAGAATGGCGCCCTCGCCACGGCAGCCTTCGGTCAGCAGCACGCCGGCACCGTGCACGCCGGTGGGGTGGAACTGCCAGAACTCCATGTCCTCCAGCGGAATGCCGGCGCGTGCCGCCATGCCCAGGCCGTCGCCGGTGTTGATGAAGGCGTTGGTCGACGCCGCAAAAATGCGCCCGGCGCCGCCGGTGGCCAGCAGGGTGGTCTTGGCCTCAAAAATATGCACGTCACCGGTTTCCATCTCGATGGCCGTCACGCCGACGACGTCGCCATCGGCGTCGCGGATCAGGTCCATCGCCAGCCACTCGACAAAGAAGCTGGTTTTTTCCTTCACGTTTTGCTGGTAGAGCGTGTGCAGCATGGCGTGACCGGTGCGGTCGGCTGCGGCGCAGGCGCGCTGCACCGGTTTTTCGCCGTAGTTGGCGGTATGGCCGCCAAACGGACGCTGGTAAATCGTGCCGTCGGGGTTGCGGTCAAAAGGCATGCCCATGTGCTCCAGGTCATAGACGACCTTGGGCGCTTCGCGGCACATGTATTCGATGGCGTCCTGGTCGCCGAGCCAGTCGGAGCCCTTGACGGTGTCGTAAAAATGATAGTGCCAGTTGTCTTCGGACATATTGCCCAAAGAGGCGCCAATGCCGCCTTGCGCCGCCACGGTGTGGGAGCGTGTCGGGAACACTTTGGAGAGGACGGCGACGTTCAGGCCGGCACGGGCCAGCTGCAGCGAGGCGCGCATGCCGGAGCCGCCGGCACCGACGATGACGACGTCAAATTTTCGCTTGGGGAGTTTGGAGGTTGCGGTCATGATTTTTCTCGAATCTTGGTAGCCGGATGCGGCCAGGTTTGACTGGGGGATGACTTGGAAGGCTAGAGGCGCCAGAGCACCTGAATACCCCAGCCTGCGCAAGCAACCAGCCAGACAATGGTGAACACCTGCAGGAACAAGCGCAGGCCGACCGGTTTGATGTAGTCCATCCAGATGTCGCGCATGCCGACCCATACGTGCAACAGCAGGGCAACAATGACGGCGAAGGTCAGCGCCTTCATCCACTGCGGCGAAAAGATGCCGGCCCACTGGTCGTAGCCAATGGGGCCTTTGCTGAAAATGACCTGTACCAGCAGCAGCAAGGTGAAGAGGGCCATCAGGGCCGCGGTGATGCGCTGGCTCAGCCAGTCACGTGTGCCGTAATGAGCGCCGACAACGATGCGCTTGGAGCCGTAATTGACAGACATGGTGCTTTCCCTGGAAATTAGTAAATGCCAAACAGCTTGGCGCCCAGCACGAGCGTGAGGCCAATGCTCACGGCCAGCGTGAAGGCGGCGGACTGCCTGCCGAAATCCTTGCTGACGGCTTCGTGGCTGGTGTCCATCCAGAGGTGGCGAAGACCGGCAATGAAGTGGTGCAGGTAGGCCCAGATCAGCGCCAGCGCGATCAGCTTCCAGAGCACGCCGGGCAGGCCCAGCATGCCCACATTGAATGCGGACTTGAATCTGGCAAAGGAGATGTCGGAGGAAATCGACGTGTCAAACATCCAGATGATGAAGGGCATCAGGATGAACATGATCGCCCCGCTGACGCGATGGAGGATGGAGACAAGGCCTGCGAGGGGCAGTCGGTAACCGGGCAGGTCGGTGAGTGCGTTGATATTGCGGAATTCAGGCCGCTTGGGACGCTGTTTTGGTGCCAGCTCTGTCATTTTGTGGGGCTTTCGTGGGTGTAACTACGTGGTAACCGGGGATGCGGTGACCTTCCGACCGTGATAATTCTATTGCAACGCAGCAAAGCAATTTACAAACCTTTGCAGCTCCTCAAGTATTCCTGTTAGCTCAGTTCGTTTTTGTAATGGTGGGTGTCGGTGCGGTACAGGCCCCGACGCAATTCCATGGGCAGATCGTTGTAGGTGTAGGCGGTGCGCTCCACGCTCAAAAGCGGCTCGCCTACCGGCACTTTCAGCAATTCGGCGGAAGCCGCATCGGCAGCAACCGCCCGTATATTTTCTTCGGCGCGCACCATGCGTACACCAAATTCGGTTTCAAACAATGCATACATCGGGCCGCGGTAGTCGGCCAGCCGCTCAGCGGTCAGGCCCTTGAAGGGGCCGCCGGGCAGCCAGACGTCTTCAAGAATGGTGGGTGTGCCCTGAAAGGCCAGCACACGGCGCAACTGCAGCACGGCATCGCCGGTGCGCAGGGCCAGCGAGCGGGCGATGTCTGCGGGCGCGCGCAGGCGTTTGCAGTCAATGATCTGCCGCTCGGCCGGTCCCTCGCTGTTGATGTCACCGTTATCGGGCATCAACCTCAGGAAGCGGTACTGCACCTGTTGTTCGGCGTGCGTGGCGACAAACGTGCCCTTGCCCTGGTGACGCATCACCAGGTTTTCAGCGGCGAGCTCGTCAATCGCCTTGCGCACCGTGCCCTGGCTGACGCGAAAGCGCGCGGCAAGGTCCATCTCGCTGGGAATCAATTCGCCCGGTTTCCACTCGCCTGCCTGCAGGCTCTTCAAAATCAAGACCTTGATTTGCTGATAGAGCGGGCTAAACGCTGGGGTCGCACCCGCAAGTGCGCTTGCCGCGCTGGCGGCTGCGGCGATGTCGGTGAATGAAGAGGGGGCAATGGCCATGGGTACACGGGTTAAAACGATGCCTGGTCGCGCAGGTTGCGCGTTACAAGCCAGTCCGAATCATATCTTATATAAGACATAAGACAAATTGACCTGTGGCGTTTTTCAAGCGTAAAATCTTTGGCTGAGTGTGGCGCGCCAAGCGATCTATTTTTTTTGGGGGCAGGGTGGTAAACGCACCCGAGGCCGCCCGGTATCCCCAGGATGCTGCCCAACACCTCACGCCACCAATGGTGCAAAGCATTTTTTACTTTACTGGAGTTGTCAATCATGAGCAAAAAACCCGTCCGCGTCGCAGTCACTGGTGCAGCAGGCCAAATCGGTTACGCATTGTTGTTTCGCATTGCCTCTGGCGAAATGCTGGGCAAAGACCAGCCGGTCATTTTGCAACTGCTCGAAGTTCCCGTCGAGGGTCCCCAGAAAGCGCTCAAGGGCGTGATGATGGAACTTGACGACTGCGCGTTCCCGCTGCTCGCCGGCATGGAAGCGCACAGCGATCCGATGACCGCCTTCAAGGACGCCGACTATGCCCTGCTGGTCGGTTCGCGTCCACGCGGCCCCGGCATGGAACGCGCCGAGTTGCTGGCCGTCAATGGTGCAATTTTCACCGCGCAGGGCAAGGCGCTCAACGCGGTGGCCAGCCGCAACGTCAAGGTGCTGGTGGTCGGAAACCCGGCCAACACCAACGCCTACATCGCGATGAAGAGCGCGCCCGATCTGCCACGCAAGAACTTCACCGCCATGCTGCGCCTGGACCACAACCGCGCTGCCAGCCAGATTGCCGCCAAGACCGGCAAGGCCGTGAAAGACATCGAAAAGCTCACCGTCTGGGGCAACCATTCGCCCACGATGTACGCCGATTACCGTTTTGCCACCATCAATGGTGAAAGCGTCGCCGCGATGATCAATGACCAGGAATGGAACGCCAACGTCTTCCTGCCGACCGTGGGCAAGCGTGGCGCCGCCATCATTGAAGCGCGTGGCCTGTCGTCGGCTGCTTCGGCTGCCAACGCCGCCATCGACCACATGCGCGACTGGGCGCTGGGCAC
>NZ_JAUXNA010000356.1 GCF_030682935.1 Polaromonas sp. | reverse complement strand
CTGCCCCCCGGGGGGGCTGAACTTGCTTGGGGCGGCCCGGCGCTGCGTTCGCTTGCCCTCACACTTGTCGCGTCACGTTCTGTGGCGGTCAACAACTCGCGCAAATCGCGCGCAAACCCTTCAAGGTCAGCCTCGATCCGGCCAATCATGCGGCCAAACACGTTGTAGGCCAGCACGGCAGGAATGGCGACCGCAAGGCCAGCGGCCGTCATGATGAGCGCCTCGCCGACGGGGCCCGAGACCTTGTCAATCGTGACTTGACCCGCAGCCGCCATGCCGGTCAGCGCATGGTAAATGCCCCACACCGTTCCCAGCAGACCCACAAAAGGCGCGGTGGAGCCGACCGTGGCCAGCAGCACCTGGCCAAACTGCAGCTTGTTCAAAACGGCATGCAGGGCATCGCGCAGCACACGGGTGAGTTGCTGCGCCTTGTCGCCGGCCGTTGCCAGGGTGCCTTGGGTCTTGATGATGGTAGCCGCTATGAGCGGCAGCACCAGCGCCTCGCGGTCAAACGCGGCAACCTTTTCGGTGGCGTCATCGACCGACGCGGACTGCCAGAAAACGGCGGTGCTGCGCGCCACATCGCCCACGGCGCGGTGCAGCAGCCAGGCTTTCCAGAGAATCACGACCCAGCTGGCCACCGACATCGCCAGCAGCAGCATCGCGACCAACTGGCTGATGAGGCCGCCTTGCGTGATGAGGGCCAGCAGACTCATGCCTGCGTCACTTCAGATTAAGCACATCAAACATGTCAAACAAACCGCGCGCCTGGTTGTCCAGAAAGCGGGCGGCGCGCAGGCTGCCCTGGGCGTAGGTGGCGCGGCTGGAGGACTTGTGGCTGATCTCGATGCGCTCGCCGATGCCGGCAAACAGCACAGTGTGGTCACCCACGATGTCGCCGCCGCGTATGGTGGCAAAACCGATGCTGGAAGGGTCGCGCTCGCCGGTCACGCCTTCACGCGCATAAACGGCGCAATCCTTGAGGTCGCGGCCCAGTGCGCTGGCAATGACTTCGCCCATCTTGAGCGCGGTGCCCGAGGGCGCATCGACCTTGTGACGGTGGTGCGCCTCGATGATTTCAATGTCGTAGCCGGTGGACAGCGCCTTGGCCGCCATCTCCAGCAGCTTGAGCGTGACATTGACGCCGACGCTCATGTTGGGCGCCATGACGATGGCAATGTCCTGGGCGGCAGCGGCAATTTCAGCCTTCTGTTCGTCAGAAAACCCGGTGGTGCCGATGACCAGCTTGACGCCCAGTTCGCGGCAGACCGCCAGATGGGCCATCGTGCCTTCGGGCCGGGTAAAGTCAATCAGCACGCCGGAGTCTTTGAGGCCCTGGCGAATGTCCGAGCGAATCAGCACCCCGCTGGCGCGGCCGGAAAACGCGGCGGCGTCCAGGCCCATCGCCGGGCTGGACGCCACATCGAGCGCGCCCGTCAGCTGGCAATCGGTGCTGGCGCTCACGGCCTCAATCAGCATCTGGCCCATGCGGCCACTGGCACCGGCGACCGCGATCCGGTGAGGGCGCGCCTGCATCATGGAGAGCGCGCTCACTGCTTCGGGCTCTCGAGTGGCGGGTAGACCGTGGTCTGCGGACCGGCCGGCAGGCTGGTCGCTGCCTCACTGGGCGCCGGTTTCGCAGCAGCCGACTTTTCGGCGGCCTTGAGCTGCTCTTCGGTGGCCTGCAGAACGGGCACTTTGCCCATCTTGCGCTTGGAGTCCAGCCTGGAAATGAACTCGGCTTCGCTGGGCATGGTGTCGCCTTCAAAGCGCTCCAGCTGGTCGCCCTTGAAGAACACCGCGTACTTGAAGGACTGGGGCTCCACGCCTTGCCGCTTCAGGGTAAAAACATAATCCCACCGGTCCGTGTGAAACAGGCTGGCCAGCAGGGGCGTGCCCAGGACGGCCTTGACCTGATCGCGGCTCATGCCGGGCCGCAATTGCCCGACCTGCTCGCTGGAAATGAAGTTTCCCTGGATCACGTCCACCTTGTAGGGGGTGATCCAGTTGACCGGGTTGATGGCGCTGCCGCTCATGCCACTGCTCGTGCTGCTGCAGGACGCCAGAACCGCACAGGCCATGGCGATGAAAGCTGTTCGGACGCCGTGATATTGATTTACAGACAGGGCTGACATGGTAGGAGGTGTAGCGATATGATGGATCATTGTAGCGGTAGGGTGCCTCTTGGCCCGGGCCGAGCCGCACGGTGCCGCTCCCCGCTTTTCCCAGAGAGATTTCCATGAGTAACATTGACGAGTTGAAAAACACCGGCCTCAAGGCAACCCTGCCGCGCCTCAAAATTCTTGAGATTTTCCAGGCAGGCAAACAGCGCCACATGACGGCAGAAGACGTTTTCCGGGTACTGCTGGAGGACCGCTCGGACATTGGCCTGGCCACGGTTTATCGGGTGTTGGCCCAGTTCGAACAAGCGGGCCTGCTGAACCGCAGCAATTTCGAGTCAGGCAAGGCGGTTTACGAGATCAATGAAGGCCAGCACCACGACCACCTGGTCTGTCTGGACTGCGGCAAGGTCGAGGAGTTTTACGACGCCGAGATTGAAAAGCGCCAGCATGCGGTGGCCAAGGCCAAGGGCTTTGCCATTGCCGACCATTCCTTGTCGATCTATGCCAATTGCACCAAAGACAATTGCCCCTACCGCGGTGCAGCGTCTGCGCGCATCACCCCTGAGCAGTTTAGATAAAAATCAACACCAGCCCAATAACCACGGGCACAAAAAGCTATTTATTTGATAGCAAATTCCTGGCGATCAGCCACCGGACACGAACACCCCAGGCTCAGTCGTCCTGCTCCATCGCCTTGCGGTGGCGCTCCACAAAATCCTGATAGGTATTGATGCCGCGCAGCTGCAAAATGGCGTTGCGCACCGCCGCTTCGACCAGCACGGCGATGTTGCGGCCGGCTTCCACCTGGATGATGACCTTGCGCACGGGAATGCCCAGCACGTCCTGCGTCAAGGGCTCGTAGGGTATGCGCTCGTAGTGGCGCTCCAGCGTTTCGCGGCGCACCAGGTGCACGATGAGCTTGAGCCGCATCTTGCGGCGAACTGCCGTCTCGCCAAAAATGGCCTTGATATCGAGCAGGCCAATCCCGCGCACTTCGAGCAGGTTTTGCAGCAACTCCGGGCAACGCCCTTCAATCGTGGTCTGGTTGATGCGGTCCAGGTCCACCGCATCGTCAGCCACCAGGCCGTGCCCGCGCGAAATCAGCTCCAGCCCCAGTTCACTTTTACCGAGCCCCGACTCGCCGGTGATCATGACCCCCATGCCCAAAATGTCCATGAACACGCCATGCATGGAAGTGCGGTCGGCAAAATGTTTGGACAGATAGGCCCGCAGCACGTCAATCACGAAGGCGGCCGACTCCGGCGTGGAAAACATGGGCAACTGCGCACGTTCACACATCGACAGCAGCGTGTCGGGGGCGGCCTGGCCGTCCGCCACGACCAGCACCGGCGGCTCCAGCGTGATGATGCGCGCGGTGCGCCGGGCGCAATCCTCGGGGCCGGCATTGGTGAGGTAAGCGACTTCCCGCTCGCCCAGAATCTGCACGCGGTAAGGATGGATGTAGTTGAGGTAACCCACCAGATCGGCCCCCGAGCGCGCTGCACGCACGGCCACTTCGTCGAAGCGCCGTTCAGAGGCGCCCAGACCCGCCACCCACTCCCATTTCAGGGAGGCACGGTGGTCTTCAAATAAAACGTCAGCGCTGACAACAGTGGGCTTCATGCCGGGCTGTTACTCACGCCCCGGAGGAACTGGTTTCGTGGGCAGATTGCCAGGAGGCAATCAGGTGGTGCAGCGCCGCGGCGTCGGCACTGGCTTTGAGCTGCTCGCGCAACGCGCTGTCACTGAGCAGCTCGGCAATTTCGGACAGGATTTCGAGGTGTTTCTGGGTGGCCGCTTCGGGCACCAGAAGAAAAATAAGCAAGGCCACAGCCTGCTCATCCGGCGCATCGAAACCGATAGGCGCCTGCAGCAGGAAAACTGCGGCCATCGGCGCCTTCAGGCCCTTGATGCGGCCATGCGGAATCGCCACCCCATGACCCAGACCGGTCGACCCGAGGCGCTCGCGCGCAAACAGGCTGTCGGTGATCAGGGCGCGATTCATCCCGTGCTGATTCTCAAACAACAGGCCGGCTTCTTCAAAAGCGCGCTTTTTACTGGTCGCTTCAACACGAACCAGTACTTGGGAGGGGGGCAAAATTTGCGAAAGACGGTTCATAACAATCTTTTAATCGGCGAATTATGCACTTCGCGGAAGGGTTGCAAAAAAACGGGCAGAAAAAAGCCGCTTGAAAGCTCAAGCGGCAGGAAAGAATGCCGATTAAATCACGGTTCAAGCACGCTTGCGAAAGTGTGGCTGCCTTGCGGCAGCCACAAGCAGAGCCCGCGGCGGGAAACTGCCGCAGGCGTGAAAAATACCTAGACTTGCCGCTTGGGGGCAACGTGGTGGTGATCTTGGGTTTTGGTTTTGTAACGCCCTACCTGGCGGTCCAGCTTATCGGTCAATTCATCGACTGCGGCATAAAGATCGGCGTGTGAACTTTCAGCAAACAGATCGCGCCCCTTGACACGAACATTGCATTCGGCCCGCTGGCGTCTTTCCTTTTCCTTCATGTTGTCCACTGTCAACAGGACTTTCACATCCACTACCTGGTCAAAATGCCGGGTAATCCGATCCAGCTTGCTCGTCACATAACCGCGCAATGCGGGGGTAACTTCAAGATGGTGACCGCTGATCGTCAAGTTCATAAAGAAACTCCTTTTCCAAAATTGGAACTGGGTTGAAAACACCGCTTTGCCAGTGACGGCGGGGCGGCAGACGGGGACGCTTTCTTAAATCTACTATGCGCCCGGAGCCCTGCAATTGCAACCTCGGAGCGCCAAAAATAATGAAACCTTCTGAAAAAAATCTTGACCTGCACGCCCCACAATGCAAGGCCAAAGTGGCTGGAACCGACAAAGCCTGACGGTCGTCCCAAGGCAAAGCTGAGCGCGGTGCCCGTGCCGAGAGGATGCGGTAGATAAATCCACTATGCAATGCCATAATCCCGGCTTATTTGCTACGGAGTGATCCTTGGAAAGCCGCCCCAGTCGCTAGCTTTCAACGCCACAGACTGACGCCAGATGACGTTAAAGGGGGGTTGAAAGCGATGCCGCCATCCACAGCCCCTTCTCGCACAAGGCCAGCCAGGGCCTTGTGTCAGCCCTTGAATTGATAGGCGCTTTAGTCATGCTCAATATTTTTACGCTCGCCAACGGCAGGCTGTTCCAGGAAGAAATCGAATCCCTGGAGGAACTCTCCAAATTCCAGCCTATCTGGGTGGACCTGGAATCTCCCACGCTTGAAGAAAAGCGCTGGATCAAGCAGTACTACGGGCTGTCGATTCCTGAAGACGTGATGGATGAGGACATCGAGGAATCGGCCCGCTTTTACGAAGAAGACAACGGCGAGCTGCACATCCGGTCCGACTTCCTGATTGCCGACGAGGACGAGCCGCGCACGGTGCGCGTGGCCTTCATCCTGAACCTGGTGAACGACGACCTGAAGAGCAAAGGCGTGCTGTTTTCGATTCACGATGAAGATGTGCCGGTGTTCAGGCTGCTGCGCATGCGGGCCCGGCGCGCGCCCGGGCTGATTGAAGATGCCAAGGAAGTGCTGCTCAAGCTGTTTGACGCCGACGCCGAATACTCGGCCGACACGCT
>NZ_JAUXNA010000343.1 GCF_030682935.1 Polaromonas sp. | reverse complement strand
TGCGGCAGCCTACGAGATACCGGTCTCACCGGTTGGCAATGGACTGCTGATTCGGGCCGAAGGCTACCGCGCTTCGCTGGGTGTGGTGGGCAGCGGCTTTTTTTGGCTGGTCAGCGCCCTGAGCGCGCTGACCGTCTGGATGCTGCTCGGCAACTGGCGCCATACGCGTCGCCGGGTGCAGGCCCAGCAGGCCCTGATTTCCGAGACCAACTTTCGCCGTGCGATGGAAAACTCCATGCTCACCGGCATGCGCGCCCTGGACTTGCAGGGACGCATCACCTACGTCAACCCGGCGTTCTGCCAGATGACCGGCCTGACAGAAGAAGACTTGGTGGGCCGTACCCCACCCTTCCCCCATTGGCCAGAGGCAGAGATCGACACCATGATGGCGCGACTGGATGACGAACTGCACGGCAGGACGCCGCCCGGTGGCTTCGAGATCCGGGTCAAGCGCAAAAACGGCCAGATCTTTGACGCCCGCATGTACGTGTCGCCGCTGATTGATCCGCGCGGTCAGCAAACCGGCTGGATGACCTCCATGACCGACATCACCGAACCCAAGCGGATTCGCGAAGAGTTGTCAGCCTCTTATGAGCGTTTCACCACGGTGCTGGAAGGACTGGATGCGGCAGTGTCCGTGGCGCCGCTGGGCAGTGAGGAGCTGTTGTTTGCCAATAAGTTGTACCGATCCTGGTTTGGCGGCGACGTGTCGGGGCACATGAACATGATTGCGCAGGCCGGCGTGCCGGCAGCCTTGCCTACCGGCGACGCACTTGACGCGGTCGATGGCCTCGCCGGTCTGCCCACCGAGGAACTCACCGCAGCCCAGTCCGAAAACGCCGAGATTTTTGTGCCCAAACTCTCGAAATGGCTGGAAGTGCGCTCGCGCTACCTCACCTGGGTGGACGGCCGCCTGGCGCAGATGGTGATTGCCACCGACATCACGCCGCGGCGCCATGCCGAAGAACAGGCGGCGCAGCAAAACGAACGGGCCCAGACCGCCAGCCGGCTGATCACCATGGGTGAAATGGCGTCCAGCGTGGCCCACGAACTCAACCAGCCGCTGACGGCCATCAACAACTACTGCAATGGCATGGTCTCACGCATCAAGGGCCAGCAAATCAGTAACGAAGACCTGCTGGTCGCGCTTGAAAAAACCGCCAGGCAGGCGCACCGCGCCGGGCAGATCATCCAGCGCATTCGCGCGTTTGTGAAACGCAGCGAGCCCAACCGCACGTCGGCCGATGTGGCAACGCTGGTCAGCAACGCTATGGAGCTCGCCGATATTGAACTCAAGCGCCACCATTTGAGGCTCAGCC
>NZ_JAUXNA010000340.1 GCF_030682935.1 Polaromonas sp. | reverse complement strand
TTCTTTGAGTTCATCCAGCGCAAGGGCGACGAGGGCTTTGGCGAAGGCAATTTCAAGGCGCTGTTCGAGTCGCTGGAGCGCGACCAGATCCAGCGCGGCGCACTGACCGTGGAGGCATGAAACCCATGAAAATCGACCGTATTCACCACGTCGCCTACCGCTGCAAGGACGCCAAAGAGACCGTGCTCTGGTATCAAAAAATGCTCAACATGGACTTTGTGCTGGCGATCGCCGAAGACCATGTGCCTTCGACCAAGGCGCCCGACCCCTACATGCATGTGTTTCTGGACGCCGGCCAGGGCAACGTGCTGGCTTTTTTCGAGCTGCCGACGCAGCCGCCCATGGGGCGCGACCCCAACACGCCGGCCTGGGTGCAGCACATCGCCTTCAGGGTCAAGGACAGGGCCGAGCTGCTGGAATTCAGGGCGCACCTGGAAGCCAACGGCGTCGAGGTGCTGGGCGTGACCGACCACGGCGCGTTTCACTCGATTTATTTCTTTGATCCGAACGGCCACCGCCTGGAGCTGGCCTGCCCGGACCCCGAAGAGCAAGCCATGATCCAGCGGCTGGACGCCGTGAAGTGGGAGATGCTCGAAGAATGGTCGCAGACCAAACGCGCGCCCAAGCAGGGCGCCTTCCTGCACGAGCGCGAGTTCAAGCAATGAGTATTGTTCTTGATGACACCCACGACCCGGCGCTGCAAAGCTGGGTCGAATCGGCCAACGACCCCGGCACCGATTTCCCGATTCAAAACCTGCCGTTTGGCCGCTTTCGCACCGAGGGCCAAGGATTTGGGGACGGCGACTGGCGCATCGGCGTGGCGATTGGCGACCAGGTGCTGGACCTGCGCGCCGCCCGGGTGATCGACAGCAGCGACATGAACCGGCTCATGCGTCTGTTGCCCGAGGTTCGCCGCGGTGTGCGCCAGGCCCTCTCGGAAGGCTTGCGCGCGGGCAGCCCGCAGCAAGCGACGTTCAAGGCGGCGCTGCATGCGCAGTCCCAGGTCGAGCTGGGCCTGCCCTGCCAGATTGGCGACTACACCGATTTCTACACCAGCGTCCACCACGCCACCACCATTGGCAAGCAGCTGCGGCCCGACAACCCCTTGCTGCCCAATTACAAATGGGTGCCAATTGGTTACCACGGGCGGGCCTCCAGCATTGTGCCCAGTGGCCACAGCTTTCGTCGGCCCAAGGGACAGACCAAGGCACCTGACCAGGAGGCGCCCAGCGTGGGCCCCTGCCGGCGGCTGGACTACGAGCTGGAGCTCGCCATGCTGGTAGCGCGGCCCAACGTTCTGGGCGAGCCGATTGCCATGCTTGAGGCCGAAGACCATGTGTTCGGCGTGAGCCTGTTCAATGACTGGAGCGCCCGCGACATCCAGGCCTGGGAGTACCAGCCGCTGGGGCCGTTCCTGTCGAAAAACTTTGCCAGCACGCTCGCCCCCTGGGTCGTGACGCTCGATGCGCTGGCGCCGTTTCGCGTGCCGTTCACCCGGCCAGAGGGTGACCCTGAACCGCTGGCTTACCTCGATTCCCCCGCCAACCGGGCGCAGGGCGCCATCAATATTGAGCTCGAAGTGTGGCTGCAAACGGCGCAGATGCGCGCCGCAGGCCACGCCGGCGACCGCATTTCAAGGTCCAACTACCGCGATGCCTACTGGACCGTGGCCCAGCTGGTGGCCCACCACACGGTCAATGGCTGCAACCTGCGCGCGGGCGACCTGTTGGGTTCGGGCACCCTCTCGGGACCCCGACCGGAACAAGGCGGCTCCTTGATGGAGCTGAGCGCGGGCGGCAAGCGGCCCTTTGCGTTGTCCAATGGCGAGGCGCGCAGCTGGCTCGAAGATGGCGACACCGTGATGCTGCGCGGCTACGCCCAGCGCGAAGGGTTTCGCCGCATCGGCTTTGGCGAATGCCGGGGCACGGTGCTGCCTGCCCTTACCGTTTAACGCCATAACGCGGGGCTGCTTTTCACGCGCGCCAGGGACGGCAGGGTGGGCATGCGCGTCAGCTGTTGCGCCACCCCTGTGCCGTCAGCGCCGGCGACGTCGCGCTGCCGTGCAGGCCCCAGTGCTCTACCGCCGCAGCAAACACAATGCGTTCGCTGTCGGCCAGCTGCTGGTCAGCCTCGATCAGCGAGACGCACAGGCCCAACACCTTCAGGCGCAGGTCAGGGTCATCCACCTCGTCCATCAGTTGTCTGAGCCTTCGGGGATCCATCAGGCAGGCCTCGGCCCAACGCATGCCGCCGCAGGCGAGCAGGTCTTCACGAAATTCATGCACGACCGCATGCAACTCATGGGCCTGCAGGCCAAGCAATTCGTGCGCGCCCAGCCGCTTGAGCGCGGCCAACTCGCGGTTGCACAGGTGGCCATCAGCCAGCATTGCCAGCGCCAGGATGCGGGCTGCCGCCTGGGGGCTGTTGCGTGGGTAAGTTCGCATCATGGGTAAGCCTTTCAGTCAATGGATAGAGCAAAAACCCGGTGCATTGGGTGGCGGGGATGGCGCGGAATCAGTCAAAAATTTCGCTCAACCACGATTTTTTCCGCCGGGCGGGATACCTGGCGCTGTCGCGGTAGTCGGAATCCACAAAGTCAGGCGTCGACGACGGCGCCCGGTCGTGCCGGGATGCTGGTTCTGCTGCTGCAGGTGCAGCGGCGCGATCGATCAGCTTGTCGAGCTCGCCGCGGTCGAGCCAGACGCCGCGGCACTGGGGGCAGTAGTCAATCTCCACGCCCTGGCGGTCGGTCATCACCAGGGTGGTATCGGGGCAGGAGGGGCATTTCATGGTGGGTTCCTTAAAAAGTGGATTGATCCGGTCCGCCAGACCTGAACAGGCTGCAAAACCGTTGGAGAAGCGAAGAATACGGCACTTTGTATCCCATAAAAAGCAGACAATTGTTGAATTAATCTTCTGAAATAACTGAACATGAGCACCAGTTTCAGCTACCGGCACCTCTACTACTTCTGGGTGGTCGCCAAGGAAGGCGGCATGGCGCGCGCGGCCGAGCGTCTGGACATAGCCGTGCAGACCGTCAGCACACAGGTCCGCGAACTGGAGCGCTCGCTCGGCTACGCCTTGCTCAAACCCGCCGGACGCGGCGTGGCGCTGACCGAAGCGGGCGTGGCGGCCATGCGGCAGGCCGAACAGATCTTTCAGCTTGGCGAACAATTGCCGGCGGTGCTTCGCGATGCGCTCGGCTCACCCACGGTGCGGCTGGCCGTCGGCATTTCCGAAGGGCTGCCCAAGCAGATCGTCAGGCTGCTAATGCAGCCGGTGATGCTGGAGCCCAAGCTACGCCTGCTATGCCACGAAGACGAATTCGAAGATTTGCTGGGCGACCTGGCCCTGCACCGGCTTGATGTGGTGCTGGCCGACCGGATCGCCCCGCCCAATCCCAACCTGAAGGTTTACAGCCATGCACTGGGCGCATCCACACTGGCCTGGTATGCGCCAGCGTCTCTACTGGCGGCGGCGCAACGCGACTTTCCGCACTCATTGGCCACGGTTCCCGTGCTGCTCCCCACCATGCATGCCGCCGTGCGTCCCAGGCTGGACCACTGGTTTGAGCGCATGGCAGTCCGGCCCAACGTCGTGGGCGAGTTCGAGGACAGCGCCCTGCTCGAAACCTTTGGCGCTGCCGGCATGGGCGTCTTTCCGGCGGCTGAGCTGGTTCACGACGCACTGGCAGGCCGCTATGGCGTTGAGCGGGTGGGTGGCTGCGAGGGGGTAGAGGAGCATTTTTTTGCGATTGCAGCCCACAAAAAAGTACTGCACCCGCTGGTCCAGAAATTACTTGCCGCCAAGCACTAAAGGCAGCCCAACCGGCGGCGCCGCCACTGCCTGCGGTCCAGCCTGAGCGGCTGCGGCAGACGCTCAGGCGTCGCCCAGTCCGATCGGGGCTGGCGCCCGCATCACGATGCGCGTGAAGAGGCGGTCATAGTCCGGGTCCGGCGGGTACTTGCCCGACAGCGGGTCGCAGTTTTTCTCGAACGCCGCATCCAGCTCTTTCCAGTCGTCCTCACTGAGCATCTTCTCGGCTTCGGGCAGGATCACGGTTTCTTCCAGCCGCATGTGCTCCAGGTAGAAGTCCACATAGCGCTTGCACTGCTCAGCAAAGGCGGGTCTGCGTGGCTCGCCCAGCAGCTCCCAGGCCAGCAGCAGGTGCTGCAGTTCGCGCACGGCTTTCTCACCGTCCATGTGGTCACGCTCCAGCCGCTCCACCGCATCCATGACCGAAGGGGCCGCCCGCACGACACGCGGAAACAGCAGGTCGGACTCTTTGGGGTGGTGCAGGCGTTCAGGAAATTCGTCGATATAAAACAGCATGGCACGCAGTACATCGAAGAACTGCTGCGGATTGTCAACCGGACCACGCTCCACCATCAGGCTCATGGAACGCAGCATGGCGGCCAAGGACGAATGCTCGTCGCGAATGATTTGCATGCTGGTGTGTTTGATGGCGATCTCCTGGTAATTTTTTAAAAATGCCTTCCAAGGATGCCGGCACCGGGCCGAGCCAGTCATGACCCACGTCAAATTTCCTGCAATGAGCCGCCTTACTGCGGCACTTAATGCGAACGGGCAATACCACTGATCAAGGTCACCAGCCCAATACCAATCGCCAGCCAGGCAATCTGCGCTGCAGTTTCTCTGGCGCTCACGCGCTTTTGCAGCTGCGGAATCAAGTCGGCCAGCGCGACATAGACAAAGCTGCTGGAGGCTATGACCAAAAAGAACGGCAGGTAGTCGTAAAGCTGGTCGACCAGCGCGTAGCCAACCACGCCACCCAGCGCGGTGACGGCGCCCGCAAGCGTCACCTTGACCACGGCTACACGCCGGTTGTTGGAGGTCTGGCGCAGCACCATCAGGTCGCCCATGTGGTGCGGCACTTCATGCACCAGCACGGCCAACGCGGCGACAACGCCCAGGCGCAGGTCGGCCATGAAGGCCGAGGCAATCAGAATGCCGTCGCCAAAGGCGTGCACGCTGTCGCCGGCCAATATGGCCCAGCCGCCACTTTTCGCATCGTGGCTGTGGCCGTGTGCGTGATGCAGATGGGCATCGCCTTCCGCGTGCACGGGCGCATGGTGTTCATGCCCGTGGTGCCACAGTTCTGCCTTGTCCAGCAGAAAAAAGAACACCAGCCCCACCAGCAGTGTGGTGAACAAGGCGTGGGCGCCGGCCTGGCTTTCAAACGCCTCGGGCAGCAGGTGCATGAAGGCCGTCGCCAGCAGCGCCCCGGCGGCCAGGCTGAGCATGTGCTGGGTGTAGCGGGCCAGCACGCCAAAGCTGAGCAGCGCCGCCAGCCATACGCTGCCGATGCCGGCGGTCAGGGTTCCGAACAAAATTGCTACTAAAGTCATAGCGTCTTGCGCCCGTCCCGATTGGGCTAGAGCCCTTAATTATTAAGAAAATATGGCGCTAATACCTTGGCTGTGCTTGCGCCGCAAATCACAAAACCCCGGGCGAGGCATGACTGCCGAGGGCCGGGGATTGCGTTCGTATTATCCCGCGTGTCAGCGGTACGCATAAAAAAGCCGCCTCCCGTGCGTTGAGGCGGCTGGCGCTGATGAAAGCACCCTCAAGGGGAGGGTTCAGACAACACCGTGGGTTTTGAACCACGCCAGCGCGCGCTTGAAGCCGTCTTCTGCGGCCTCTTTGCGGTAGCTGGGCCGGTAGTCGGCGTGAAAAGCGTGCGGAGCATCGGGGTAAACCACAAACTCCGAGGCCCTGGCGGCAGCGTTGCTCTTTTTACCCGCTTGCGCCAGCGCGTCCTTCATCTGGTTGATGGTGGTGACCGGAATACCGCCATCCTGCCCGCCGTACAGCCCCAGCACCGGTGCCTTGAGGCTGGCCGCCAGGTCCAGCGGGTGCTGGGGGATCAGCGCCGAAGGGGTGCCGACCAGGCGGCCATACCAGGCCACGCCGGCCTTGACGTTTTTGCTGTACTCGGCATACAGCCAGGTGATGCGGCCGCCCCAGCAAAAGCCGGTAATGCCGACTTTTCGGGTGTTGCCGCCGTTGGCCCCGGCCCACTTCACGGCGCCGTCCAGGTCGGCCATGACTTGCGCATCGGGCACCCTGGAGACCACTTCCGACATGAGCTTGGCCATTTCGCCATATTTGCTCGGGTCGCCCTGGCGCGCATACAGTTCAGGCGCTATGGCCAGGTAACCGGCCTTGGCAAAGCGGCGGCAAGTGTCGGCAATGTATTCGTGCACGCCAAAGATTTCCTGAATCACCAGAATTACCGGCAGATCGGTTTTACCGGCAGGAGCGGCGTAAAACGCAGGCACCTTGAAGCCATTGACTTCAAACGTCGTTTCGCCGGTTTTAAGGCCATCTGCCGATGTTTTGATGGCGGTTTGCGCCATGATGGGCAGGGCTGCAGCGGCGTAACCCACGCCCAGCGCGGCTTTCAGGGCGGTGCGGCGGCTGGCCCCGGCTTCGGTGCTTTGGCCGGGCAGCAAGGCATTAAAGTCGTTTTTTTGGTCGTTGTTCAGCATGGTGATGTCCTCAATAAGGGCAGTGGAATGAAGGGGAGCTCGAAGCAAACAATTGAAGTCTAGTCGGTCATACAAGCTTTTGCCAGTTCAGGGAAATACCCATGGGTATTCAGCCTCTGCTGCTATGTCGCCTCTCCTGAGTGCATCTTGCCGCCAGCCCCCGCCCGGCGGTTCAAAAGAATTTGACGCTGAGCTCGGGCCAACCCGTTGATGTGGCACTCAATCGCGTCCCCCTTGACGACGGGCCCGACATTTTCAGGCGGTGCCCGAGCGCGTAAATGATGTCGCAGGGGAAACAGCTCAAACGCCTCGGACTGTTTGGAAATTTTCCCGGCCACCGACCAGATCGTTCCTCCGCGCGCTTTTTCCCAGTTGGGCCCAAAACCGATCGATCTCGTCCACCCGGCCATGCATCAAGCCAGACCCATTTGACTTCCGCCACGGGCACTTCAAACACCAGCTCGTCGTTGAGCACCTGCTGCACCCGGTTTATCGGGTCGGCCGCCGTGCCTTGAGCGCCGAAAAGGCCGGACAGGTCAACGATATAACCCAAACGGTCAAAAATGTAACCAAACGCTTCATCCGGCCTGGTTCAAACCGTGCTTGTGCGCGTAAGCGTAAAGCTCCAGGCGGCTGGACAAGCCCAGCTTGCTGTAAATCGAGGTCAGGTGGTTGCGCAGCGTGTGCTCGCTGATGTTCAGGCGCTCGGCAAACACCTTGCCCTGGGCCGAGGCATCGCTGGCCATGGCTGCAATGGCTTGACGCTCGCGAACCGTCAGCATTGCGATTTTTTGCTTCTCCGGATCCTTGACATGGGCGGCTTTTTGCCGGATCAACTCCATGAAGATGCGGCTGGTGGCGCCGCGGTCAATCCAGAGTTCGCCCTCGTGCACCTTCTCGATCGCCTTGAGCAGGATGGAAGGCGACTCGTGCTTTTGCACCACCCCACACGCCCCGGCCAGCACCACGCTGTCGTGCAAGGCCGCGTCGCGCGAGCCGCTCACCACCAAGACCTTGGCGCGCGTCTGCGCGTGCAGGACGACCAGCGAACCGGTGCCGTCCTCACCGTCCAGATCAAGCACCACCACGTCCGGCGGCGCCTGCCGATTCAGCAGCAGCAGGCTTTCGGCCACCGAGGCCGCCACGCCTGCCAGCTCCAGCAGAGGATGCGCCGTCTGCACCAGGCGCGCCAGGCCCCACGCCGTCAGGGGCAAGGCCACCAGGCATACCTGGATGGGAGGGGTATGGACGTTCAGCATGCGATTCTGCAACCCTGGAAACCGCAGTTGGATGCGCCCGAGGGTGCTGTGAGTGGTTTTCCAGACAAGACCAGGCGACGCAGTGGGCTACTGCCCGCAAGGCGGCGTAACGCCGTATGGCATAGCCAGCGCAGCGCCATCGGGTCCGTAGCGCTCTCACCCGAAAGGTGAAGGTGGTTGAAGGCGAAAAAGCTGGATTTCATGCAGGTTTACCAAAGTAATCAAGCGGCCAACTGCCGTTTCCAGGGCAAAAGGAAATGCCCTTACATCATAGCAAAGGTTTCAAAATGTAAAGACACATCATTGCATTGCGTCCACGCGCCTCCCGGGATATTTGTCCTGGACATCATTGGAATCATTCATGACAAGCTCCTGGAAAAAAAGAGAGACACCGCCCATGCGGGAAACATGCGGCGTGGGCACACTGATGCCATGTTCACAGAGCACCGCAGCGAACCCCGTGAGTGCATTGCCCTGCCCTTGCAGCTCGAAAATGGGCGCCAAGGCATGACGCGCGACATCAGCGCATCCGGCCTGTTTTTCGAGGCGGATCGCGAGCAGCGGGCGGGCAGCTTGATTGATTTCGAAATCGAGTTTGACTGGCACAGCGGGCTGATGAAGTTCAAGGCGCAATGCGAGATCGTCCGCATTGAACCCAGGGGCGACAAGACCGGCGTGGCGCTCAAGTTCCTGGTCTCGCGGCTGGCGCCGGTGGAGTGAAGTGTTTGATTGACGGATTGCTACCAGGCAACCTTTGCAATGCTTTTCTTAATAGTTAATTCAGGAGGTCATCATGGCAGTCAGCAGTACATCCTTCACAAAAACCCCCCAAGCGGGCGACGACACCTTCAGCTACACGCAGGAGGAACTTCTGGCTCTGGCGGCGTACAACGACGCGAACCAGGTCGTGACACTCGACGTGATGTCAAATGACCTTGGCGGTAACGCGAAGAAGTTATTCTCGATCGACGACGGTAGCGCGGGTTTTCTGAATGATCTGCTGACCAACAACGTGAATGCGAGCTGGGAGACCCTGCCAAGCGGCAACAGGATTCAGATCGTTAACGGAAAGATTCAACTCGACATCTCCCATTCGCTCGGAGGGCAGAGCATTGCAAGTCTTGCAGCAGGAGAAACGATCACCGAAGCCTTCGTCTACTCGATCCAACTCGGCAACGGCACCCTGAGCTGGGCAAAGGTTACCTTCACCGTTACTGGCGCGAACGATGCCACGACCGGCACGGCCTCGGCCACGCTGGCCGCTGGCACCGAGGACACCGCCTACATCGTCAGCGCCGCCAACCTGCTGGCCGGCTTCACCGACGTGGACGGCGACACGCTGTCGGTGTCGGGCCTGAGCGCCAGCAACGGCGCGGTGGTCAACAACGGCAACGGCACGTTCACGATCACCCCGAGCGCCAACTTCAACG
>NZ_JAUXNA010000334.1 GCF_030682935.1 Polaromonas sp. | reverse complement strand
GCATCCTGCAGGTAGTCCAGCAGTTCATCGACTACAGCCGAAAACTTGGGCTTGTCTTTCAAAAACTCGTTGCTGATGCCGTGAACTTTGAGCGCGTCCTCATGGCTGTCGCGCTCGGGATTCAGGTAGAAATGCTTGTTGTCGCCGGTGAGCTTGCGGCGCACCATTTCCACGCAGCCGATTTCAATGATGCGGTCGCCGTTTTCAGCGGAAAGACCCGTGGTCTCAGTGTCGAGAAAGATTTGACGCATAAAGGGGATTATGGTTTGGCGCGAGAAGCCACTGTCAGTGGACTTCTTTCGCGTGGTTGACAGAGTATTTCGGGATCTCTACCGTCACGTCCGTCTGCGCCAGAAAGGCCTGGCAGCTCAGCCGCGAATTGGGCTCCAGCCCCCAGGCGCGGTCCAGCAGGTCTTCTTCGCTTTCTTCGAGCTCGTTCAGCGAGTTGAACCCTTCCCGAACAATCACATGGCAGGTCGTGCAGGCGCAACTCATGTCGCAGGCATGTTCAATGTTGATCTTGTTGTCGAGCAAGGCCTCACAGATGGAGGTACCCGCAGGCGCCGAAATCTCGGCGCCTTGGGGGCAGTATTCGGGATGGGGGAGTATTTTGATGATGGGCATGGTGTCAATCTGACGTTATGGAGGCTGGAGCGAACGGGGTTTAGACCGCCTCGATGTTTTTTCCGGCCAGGGCTTGCCGGATCCCGCGGTTCATACGCTGCGCGGCAAACGCTTCGGTACCCTTGGCCAGTAGCTGGGTGGCGGCTTCGATGGTGGCCGCATCGCCATGCGCACGCGCATCGGCCAGGCTGCGGATCAGGCTGTCAATCTGCGCCCGCTCGTCGGTGCTCAGCAGGTCTGCGTCTGCAGCCAGCGCGCTTTGCGTGGCCATGATCATGCGGTCCGCATCGACCTGCGCTTCGGCCAGTGCGCGTGCCTGCATGTCTTGCTGGGCTGTAGAAAAGCTGTCCTGCAGCATGCGGGCGATCTCGTCGTCTGACAGGCCATAGGAAGGCTTGACGTCAATGCGCGCCTCGACCCCACTGCCCTGCTCCCTGGCATCAACGCTGAGCAGACCATCCGCATCGACGGTAAAGGTGACGCGGATGCGCGCAGCACCGGCGGCCATCGGAGGGATGCCGCGCAGCTCGAAGCGGGCCAGGCTCCGGCAGTCGGCCACCAGGTCGCGCTCGCCCTGCACCACATGCAGGGCCAAGGCCGTCTGTCCGTCCTGGTAAGTGGTGAAGTCCTGGGCCATGGCCGTGGGTATGGTCTGGTTGCGCGGCACGATGCGCTCGACCAGCCCCCCCATGGTTTCAATACCCAGCGAGAGCGGGATCACGTCGAGCAGCAGCAAATCCGCTCCGGTGCTGTTGCCGGCCAGCTGGTTGGCGGAAATGGCGGCGCCCAGCGCCACCACTTCATCCGGGTTGAGGTTGGTCAGGGGCTCACGACCAAAAAAGCTGGCCACTGCTTTGCGCACTTGCGGCATGCGCGTGGAGCCCCCTACCAGCACAGCACCATCAACGTCGTCTTTAGCCAGCTTCGCGTCACGCAAGGCTTTGCGCACCGCCGCCAGCGTGCGCTGGGTGAGGTGCGCAGTCGCAGCTTCAAAATCTGCCGCTTTCATCTCGAAATTAACCGTTGTCTTGGCCAACCGGACAAAAAACGGCGCCGACTCTGCCGCCGACAGTGCTTCCTTGCAGGCCCGCGCCGCCCGTTGCAACGCCGCTTTGTCCGAAGCTGTCAAGGCGTCTGCCGCCAGGCCGGCCCTGGCGAGAACCCATTCCACCAGCGCCCTGTCGTAGTCGTCGCCGCCGAGCGCGGAATCACCGCCTGTGGAAACCACCTCAAACACGCCCTGCGTCAGACGCAGTATGGAAATATCAAAAGTTCCCCCGCCCAGATCGTAGACCGCAAAGACGCCTTTACTGGCATTGTCCAGCCCGTAGGCAATGGCGGCCGCAGTGGGCTCATTGATGAGACGCAGCACATTGAGGCCGGCCAGCTGCGCAGCATCTTTCGTGGCCTGGCGCTGGGCGTCATCAAAGTACGCGGGCACCGTGATCACGGCACCGTAAACATCGTCATTGAAGGTGTCTTCAGCCCGATAACGCAGGGTGGCGAGAATCTCGGCGCTGACCTCAACCGGACTTTTTTCGCCTGCGATGGTTTGCAGCGTCACCATGCCGGGCTTGTCGCCCAACTGGTAAGGCAATTGCGCTTGGTTGCCAATGTCTTGAACACCCCGACCCATCAGCCGCTTGACCGAGGAGATGGTGTTGCGCGGGTCTTCAACCTGGGCCGCCAACGCATCGAATCCGATCTGGCGCCGCTCGGCATCGAGGTAGCGCACCACGCTGGGCAAAATCACGCGCCCCTGATCATCAGGCAGGCACTCGGGCAGGCCGTTGCGCACGCTGGCCACCAGCGAGTGTGTGGTGCCCAGGTCAATGCCAATCGCGATGCGTCGCTGGTGCGGGTCTGGCGTCTGGCCAGGTTCGGATATTTGCAGGAGTGCCATAGGGCTTTTTCGTCGTATTTCTCGTGATGATTTATGGTTCCAGCTGGTCGATTCGGGCCTCGACCTCACTGGAAAAACGCTCGATGAACATGAGGCTTCTGACTTGCTGTGCTGCAGCCGCAAAGTCCCTCGCAACGTCCAGCAATTGCTCTAGTTTCAATAGCTGCTCGCGCACGCTGGTATTGGACTGGACGGCTATTTCTTCAAAATCATGAAGCGTTTTTGCGTCATCCAGTGCTTCGCGCCACTGCATTTGCTGCATCAGAAAATCAGTCGGCATGGCCGTGTTTTTCTCGGCATTGATGGGCGCGCCGTGCAACTCGCACAGATAGCTGGCCCGCTTTAAAGGGTCTTTGAGCCGCTGGTAGGCCTCGTTAATGCGCACCGACCATTGCATGGCAATGCGCTGGGCGGCCACGCCCTGGGCCGCAAACTTGTCGGGATGGGCCTCTCGCTGCAATTCCTTCCAGCGCGCAGACAACAGCGCGCAATCCTGCGCAAACTGCATGGGCACGCGAAAAAGTTCAAAGTCGTTCGATTGAAGATTCATGTCAAGAAAAAGCCGCCAGCACATTCCGTGTGGGCGGCTCAATGGTTACATATGCGTGGGGCACCCACATTGCTGCCGATACAGCAGATCAGGTCATTGCGCCCATCAAACCCGGAAACTCTCACCGCAGCCGCAGCGATCACGCTCATTGGGGTTGATGAACTTGAAGCCCTCGTTCAGGCCTTCGCGTACAAAGTCGAGTTTTGTGCCGTCAATATAGGCCATGCTCTTGGGGTCGACCAGCACCTTGATGCCGTTGTCTTCGAACACCACGTCTTCAGGCGCAATTTCGTCAGCATATTCGAGCTTGTAGGCCAGGCCCGAGCAGCCTGTGGTCTTGACGCCCAGACGCACGCCCACACCCTTGCCTCGCTTGGTGATGTTGCGGGTCACGTGGCGGGCAGCGGCATCGGTGAGGGTAACGGACATTTAAATCACTCGAAAGTTAAACAGGGCAATCGGTGCGGGTGCGCGAGCGCACAGGCGTCAGTGGGCGTGTTTTTGCTTGTAGTCGTTCACGGCGGCCTTGATGGCGTCTTCCGCCAGGATGGAGCAATGAATCTTGACGGGCGGCAAGGCCAGTTCTTCCGCAATGGCGCTGTTTTTGATGCTGGCCGCTTCATCGAGCGTCTTGCCCTTGACCCACTCGGTCACGAGCGAGCTGGAGGCAATGGCTGAGCCGCAACCGTAGGTTTTAAAGCGTGCGTCTTCAATCACGCCCGTGGTCGGGTTGACCTTGATCTGCAACT
>NZ_JAUXNA010000331.1 GCF_030682935.1 Polaromonas sp. | reverse complement strand
TAGCGCACCAGCACCCAGGCCAGCAGCAGGCCAAACACCAGGTTCACCAGCGCGGCGATCAGCGACGCCCCGAAGGTGAGGCGGTAAGACGCCAGCACGCGCGGCGACGTCACGGCCATCCAGAATTCGTCCCAGGTGAGCGTGAAGGTCTTGAAAAACAGCGCCACTATCGGGATCAGCACAATCAGGCTGAGGTAGAGCACGGTGTAGCCCAGCGTGAGCCGAAAGCCCGGCAGCACACGCTTGGGCGATCTTTTGACGCCCGCGCGCAAGGCTGGCGCCACCGCGGCGGGCGGCGCTGCAGAAGACAAAGCAGTCATGATTTATTTGACGGTGTAGAGCTTGTCGAACTGACCACCGTCGTCAAAGTGGACTTTTTGCGCTTCGCTCAGCGAGCCAAAGTATTTGGCCACGGTGAACTGCTTGAGCGGCTTGAAGGTAGCGGCGTGCTTTTTGAGTACCGCTTCCGAACGTGGACGCAGTGCATGCTGGGCGGCGATTTCCTGGCCTTCTTCCGAATACAGGTAGTCCAGATAGGCCTTGGCCAGCACCGCCGTGCCTTTTTTGGTCACGGTACGCTCAACCACCGCCACCGGGTTTTCAGCCGTAATGCTGACCGACGGATACACGGCGGTGACCTTGCCGGCGCCAAACTCGCGTTCGATGGGGATCACTTCCGACTCAAACGTCACCAGCACATCACCGATGTTGCGCTGCAGGAAAATCCCGGTGGCGTCGCGCCCGCCCTTGCCCAGCACCGGCACGTTTTTGTAGAACCTGCCGACAAACTCGGCGGCCTGCGCGTCGGTGCCGCCTTTTTCGCGCACAGAGCCCCACGCACCCAGATAGACATAACGACCATTGCCGCCGGTTTTGGGATTCACCACAATCACCTGCACGCCGGGCTTGACCAGGTCATCCCAGTCCTTGATCCCTTTGGGGTTGCCTTTGCGCACCAGAAACACCATGGTCGAGGTGGTGGGTGACGCGTCGTTGGGAAAACGCTTGGCCCAGTCCTTGGCCACGACGCCGCTGCGGGCCAGAAATTCAATGTCGGTGGTGGTGTTCATCGTCACCACATCGGCGTCCAGGCCGTCGGCCACGGAACGCGCCACGGCGCTGGAGCCGGCATGGGACTGGTCAATCTTGACGTCTTTGCCCGTGGTTTTTTTGTAGTGCGCGATAAAGGCGGTGTTGTAGTCCTTGTAAAACTCGCGTGCCACGTCATACGAGCCGTTCAGCAGGGTTTGGGTTTGCGCCGAAGCCAGGCTGCTTGCGGCCAAGGCCAGGCTGGCCAGCGTCAATTTAAGTTTTGAAGTCATGCGGTTTCCAGTGATACGGAATAAGAAAAAGAAGATGAATTCAGGCGGGCATCGCCCACCAGGGACTGCAACAAGGCCACGCCCAGCGGCCATTCGCCGTGGCCCGACTCGATGTTGATGTGGCCAGCCTCTGGCAGGCGCACAAACTCGCTGCCCCAAGCGCGGGCATAGGCCCCCGCCAGGCGCACCGGGCAATAAGGGTCGTTGCTGCTGGCCACCAGCACGCTGCGGTAAGGCAGCTTTTGAAAAGGCACGGGCGCAAAGTCGCTCAGAATGGCGCGGCGTTCCGGGTCTGCCGGTGCCACCAGCAAGGCGCCCTGAATGCGCGCTGCGGCCTCAGGCGGCAAATGCGCCGTGGCGATGCAGCCCAGGCTGTGCGCCACTACCACTACCGGTTCGCCCTGCAGCAAGATGGTGCGGGCCAGCGTGGCGACCCAGGCCTGGCGGCTGGGCGTAATCCAGTCGTCCTGCTGCACCCGCACAACGCCAGCCAGCCGGTTGGCCCACAGGCTTTGCCAGTGGCCGGGGCCGGAGTTGCGCCAGCCGGGAACAATGATGATGCGCACGCTGCCTGAACCGCTCGTTAACGGTTGAGCGTGAAATGAGAGGCGGTGTCGCCAAGTCTGGGAATGGCCATGATCTGCTCCTTGAATCGCTGAAAATGAATCGGATTCATGCATTGTGGAGAGCAAACGTTAAAGCTCAAAAGAATATATAGCTCTTAATTTATCTCTAAAAACAAATATAGAAGGACATTTGACTTGGAAAGCAACAGACGTGAGCGCGGAAAATACCTGCCCGCAGACCAGGAGGTCAGCCTGAAAAAAACTATGATTTTGATAGCTACTTGCGCCTTCTGCTATTGGGCTAGCGTCCTATTTCGCTCATGAACTCAGGCGGGGGGTCAGGCCTTGACGTCCACCACCTGCTCGCCCTGCATGTGGCGGCCCATGAAGTCCAGAAAGCTGCGCACCGCCGGCACCTGGCCACGGCGCGAGGGAAAAACGGCATGCGCCATGCCCGGCTTGGGCGCCCAGCCCGGCAGCACCGGCACCAGCAGTTGGGCCTGCCGCTCGGCCATGCTGAGCGTGTCGGGCAAAAAACTGACGCCGGTGCCGGCCAGCACCGCCAGCTTGAGCGTTTGCAGGTCGTCGGCCACATAACGCGGCTGGTGCTGGAACACAAACTCCTGCCCCTCGGGGCCCAGCAGCACCCAGGCACTGCGCCCGTCGGTGGACGACATCGCCACCGTGTCCAGCCGGACCAGGTCCTCAGGATGCGTCGGTGTGCCCTGACGGCGCAGTTGTGCAGGACTGGCCAGCAGTTGCCCCGAGGTGGCGCCCAGCTGCTTGACCACCAGGCTGCCGCTGTCGTCCAGCGTGGGCCGCACCCGCAGCGCAATGTCGATGCCTTCTTCCACCAGGTCCACCACCCGGTTGGTCACCCGCATGTCGACCTTGACTTGCGGATACTGGGCCAGGTAGCGCGGAATCAGGTAGCCCAGCGTGCTTTGCGCCAGCGTGACCGGGCAGGTGATGCGCAGCGTGCCGCGCGGCTCCACCTGAAGGTGGGCCACGGCTTCGGCGGCGGCCAGGGCCTCGTCGCGCATCGCGCTGCAGTGGCGCAGGTAGATTTCACCGACCTCCGTCAAGGAAAGCTTGCGCGTGGTGCGCTGCAGCAGCCGCACGCCCAGCCGCGCTTCCAGCTCGGCCACGCGGCGCGACAGCCGTGATTTGGGCAGCCCCAGCGCCCGGCCGGCAGCGGCAAAACCGCCCCGCTCCACCACCTCGGCAAAGTACAGCATGTCGTTCAGGTCTTGCATTGAACTCCTTCAATCGTCCTACTGGCGGGACAATCCATCGCGATTTTGCCAGCTTATCAGCCAATCGATGCGCCGGCACAATCTATTCCATGGTTGAAAACCAAGCCAAATCCATCTATTTTTTTATTCAAGGACATCCCCATGAGCCAACTTCTCCACATCGACTCCAGCATTCTTGGCGGCAATTCGGTCTCGCGCCAGCTCACGGCGCAAATCGTCGCCTCGTGGCGCGCGGCTCATCCGGCCACCCAGGTCAGCTACCTGGACCTGGCCGTGGACACGCCCAGCCACCTGTCGACCGAGTCGCTGGGCTTTCGCCTGCCCGCTGGTGCTGCTGACCTGAGCGCGATGCAGCAGCGCGAAAACGCGATTTCCGAAACCCTGGTCGCGCAATTTCTGGCATCCTATGTGCTGGTGATTGGCGCGCCGCTGTACAACTTTGCCATCCCGACCCAGCTCAAGGCGTGGATTGACCGCGTCGCGCAAGCGGGCCGCACCTTCACCTACACCGACAAGGGCCCGGTCGGCCTGGCCGGCGGCAAGACCGTGATCATTGCCTCGGCCCGTGGCGGCGTTTATTCCACCAGCGACGCCGGCAATGCGATGGAACACCAGGAAAGCTACTTGAAGACCGTGTTCGGCTTTTTCGGCGTGACCGACGTGCGCTTTGTGCGCGCCGAAGGCCTGGCGATGGGCGAAGCCGCCAAAACGGCCGCGCTGGCCGCCGCAGCACTGGACATCAGCGCGCAAACCCAGATCGCCGCCAACCAGCCGCAAGCCACGCTGGCAGCCTGACACTCAGGCGCTTGATGGCGCCCGCCAGTGAACAACGAGTAGCTATGATTAGCATAGCTACCCGCAACGCCCGTCAAACCAGCCTGCTCAGCCGACCCACTTGCGCGCGTTGCGCCAGATCTGCATCCACGGGCTCAGTTCGCTCACGTCGCCGCGGGTCCAGCTCATCTGGATGTTGCGGAATACGCGCTCGGGGTGCGGCATCATGGCCGTGAAGCGACCGTCTGCCGTGGTGACGGCTGTCAGCCCGCCTGCGCTGCCGTTCGGATTGCCGGGGTAGGCTTCCGTGGGCTGGCCCTGGTTATCCGTAAACCGCATGGCCGCAATCGCTTTGGCGGCATCGCCCCGGTAGGCGAAATTGGCATAGCCCTCGCCATGCGCCACGGCGATCGGCAG
>NZ_JAUXNA010000322.1 GCF_030682935.1 Polaromonas sp. | reverse complement strand
GGTTGATGGTGACCATCTGGCCGAGCTTCATCAGGTGCTTGATCACCTCGGATGACTTCACGCTCATCTTGTGCGCCAGCTCTCCCACCGTGATGGTTTCAGGCACATGGACTTCAAGCACCTTGAATTCGGTTGGTGCTACGAAATTGGACTCGGGACGTGCCTCGCGACCGCCGCTGCGGCGACCCCGCGGGCCGGCGCGGAAACTGCCGCGTCCGGGAACGGTCGGAGCGCCACGGCTCGGGATGCCCTTTTTCTTGGCAGCTTCGTCTTTCCAGGTCGAAGACAGGGCCTCGGACTTGACTTCCTTTTTACCGGCGACTGCCACGGCACCTGGTGCACCCGGCTTGACGGCGCCCGGCACCACGGCTGGTTTATGCAGGGTTCCCTTGGCGACGGTCTTGACGTCCACATGGGGCACCAGCACGCGCTTGGGCGCGGACAACATGGCCCGGATCCCTGCGGCTTCGGCTTCGGCCCTGCGCCTGCGCTCTTGCAAGTCCTGTGCCTTGGCGGCGTCTGCCTGAAATTCTGCCGTCGCTTTGGCTTTGGCCGCCGCCTGCGCTGTCGCGGCTTCGGCCGCCTTGGCGGCCTGCGCCGCAGCCGCTATTTCAGCGGCGCCAGGCACTTCAGGCGTGACGACTGGCGTGGGTTTATCGATTTTTCCGATGGTGGGCTTGGCTTTTTTGGCGGCCTCGGCGGCCAGGGCCGCCTGCACAGCCGCCTCGGCTTCAGCTTTTTGCTGCTCTGCCTGACGCACCTGTTCGCGCGCCGCTTCTTTGGCCTCGTGCTCAGCTTGCAGACGGCGTTTTTCAACCAATTCTTCTTCCTGCTGGCGCAGCAACTCTGCACTCCGGTTGGCTTCTTCTTCGCGGCGAATCAGTTCGGCATCATCAATCTCGGGCGCCTGCGGCGCGGCAGCGAGTTCAGGCTGAACTTCTTCAGCCGACAGGTCGGAGCCGTCCTCGCGCTTGACGAAGGTGCGTTTTTTGCGAACCTCCACCTGGATGGTGCGCGCCCGGCCCGTAGCGTCGGCCTGCTTGATTTCGCTGGTGGACTTCTTGACCAGCGTGATCTTTTTGCGATCAACCGCAACGGTGCCATGGCTCGCTTGCAGATAGCTGAGCAGCTTTTGCTTGTCCGATTCGGACAGGGGGTCGCTGGCCTGCGCCTTGACAACACCGGCGCTGGTCAATTGCTCGATCAGGGTGGCGGTGGATTTATTCAATTCAGCTGCGAATTCAGCGACGGTAGTTGTACTGGACATATTTGGTTTCCTGACTGGCCTTCATGATCATTGCTCTTGGACGGTTGCTGGTGCAGCGGTCTCTGGAGCTTCATCGGTAAACCAATGGGCGCGTGCCGTCATGATCAAGGCTTTGGCTTCGTCCGCAGACTGGCCGGTAATATCTGTAAGTTCGTCCACAGCCAAATCGGCCAGGTCGTCGCGGGTATGGACACCCGCCTCCTGGAGCTTGGCAATCAACTCGGGCGTGATACCTTGAACGTCACGCAGGTGCTGCGAAACGCCTTCGGCATTTTCCTCTTTGGCGATTTCCATCGTCAGAAGGGCATCTTTGGCGCGGGTGCGCAATTCATTGACCGTGTCTTCATCAAAGGTCTCGATCTCGAGCATTTCCTGCAACGGCAAATAAGCTACCTCTTCAAGGCTGGTAAAGCCTTCGGCGATCAGGATGTCGGCGATTTCTTCGTCCACATCGAGTTTTTCCATGAAGAGCTTGCGACTGGTATCTGTTTCAGTCGCCTGCTTCGCTGCAGATTCGTTGGCGTCCATGATGTTGATCTTCCAGCCGGTCAACTCGGAAGCCAGGCGCACGTTCTGACCACCGCGTCCAATGGCAATGGCAAGATTTTCTTCGTCCACGACCACGTCCATGGCGTGACGCTCTTCATCCACCACGATGGACGACACATTGGCAGGTGCCAACGCACCAATCACAAACTGGGCCGGGTCTTCGCTCCACAGCACAATGTCCACGCGCTCGCCGGCAAGTTCATTGGTCACACCGTTGACACGGGTGCCACGAACACCGACGCAGGTACCAATCGGGTCCACGCGCTTGTCGTGCGACAGTACCGCGATCTTGGCGCGCGAACCGGGGTCACGGGCGCAAGATTTGATCTCCAGCAGGCCCTGCTCGATCTCAGGCACTTCCTGGCGGAACAACTCGATCATGTATTCAGGCGCGGTACGCGACAGGATGATGGGCGCGCCGCGCAAGGTCGTGTCCACTTCCATGATCATGGCGCGGACGCGGTCACCGGAGCGCAGGTTTTCCTTCGGGATCATGTCACTGCGGCGCAGGCGGCCTT
>NZ_JAUXNA010000307.1 GCF_030682935.1 Polaromonas sp. | reverse complement strand
GAAAGCGCTGGATCATGGTGCCCATGGCGCCGTCCAGAATGGCGATGCGTTTTTCCAGATTGGCGGGGATCTGCTGGGCTCGGGTGTAGGTGATCGGCTTCATGGCCTGCATTTTAGGTCGGACTTCATGGCCGTTGACTTTCCCCGACAATAGGCTTATCCGCTCACCCATCGTTCCCCATTTTCAGGCTTGGCCCCTTGTCCTCTTTGCCCGCATCCATTTCTTCGCCCCAGTCAACACCGCTGGACGTGCTGGGCCAGGTTTTTGGCTATCAGCAGTTTCGCGGCCCACAAGAGGCCATCGTTGACCACGTGGTGCACGGCGGCGACGCGCTGGTGCTGATGCCAACCGGCGGCGGCAAATCGCTGTGCTACCAGATCCCGGCCATCGTGCGGCAAAACGCGGGGCACGGCGTGACCATCGTGATTTCGCCGCTGATCGCGCTGATGCATGACCAGGTCGGCGCGCTGACGGAAGCTGGCGTTTCGGCGGCGTTCCTGAATTCGACGCAGACTTTTGAGGAAAGCAGCGCACTGGAAAAGCAGCTGCTGCGCAACGAACTGACGCTGCTGTATGCCGCGCCCGAGCGCATCAACACGCCGCGCATGAAAGGCCTGCTGGCGTCGCTGCACGAGCGCGGCCTGCTGAGTTTGTTTGCGATTGACGAAGCCCATTGCGTGAGCCAGTGGGGCCACGACTTCCGGCCCGAATACCGCAGTTTGAGCCTGCTGCATGAGACTTTTCCCGACGTGCCGCGCATGGCGCTGACCGCCACCGCCGACCACCTGACGCGCCAGGACATGATAGAGCGGCTCAAGCTCGAAGAAGCGCGCGAGTTTGTCAGCAGCTTTGACCGGCCCAACATCCGCTACACCATCGTCGAAAAAACCGACCCCACGCGCCAGTTGCTGCGCTTTATTCAGACCGAACACGACGCCGAAGCCGGCATTGTGTACTGCCAGTCGCGCAAACGCGTCGAAGAAATTGCCGGCATGCTGGAGGCCGCCGGCATCAAAGCCATGGCCTACCACGCCGGGCTCGACGCCAAGCTGCGCCAGCAGCGGCAGGACCGCTTTCTGCGCGAAGACGGCATGGTGATGGTGGCCACCATCGCGTTTGGCATGGGTATCGACAAGCCCGATGTGCGCTTTGTGGCGCACCTGGACATGCCCAAGAACATTGAAGGCTATTACCAGGAAACCGGCCGCGCCGGCCGCGACGGCCAGAGCGCCGACGCCTGGATGGTGTACGGCCTGCAGGACGTGGTGAACCAGCGCCGCATGATAGACACCAGCGAAGCGGCCAGTGAAGAATTCAAGCAGGTGATGCGCGGCAAGCTGGACGCCCTGCTCAGCCTGGCCGAAGACACGCGCTGCCGCCGCGTCAGCCTGCTGGGCTACTTTGGCGAAGCCAGCCAGCCCTGCGGAAACTGCGACAACTGCCTGAACCCGCCGGCGGTGTGGGACGCCACCGAGGCGGCGCGCAAGATGCTCAGCTGCATTTACCGCGTGCAGCAGGCCAGCGGCATCAGCTTTGGCGCGGGCCACCTGATGGACATTTTGCGCGGCAAGACCACCGAAAAAATCACGCAATACGGCCACGAAAGCCTGAGCACCTTCGGCATTGGCGCCGACCTGGCCGAGGCCCAGTGGCGCAGCGTGCTGCGCCAGCTGATTGCCAAAAACATGGTGCGCGTGAACGCCGAGGCCTTCAACACCCTGCAGCTACTGCCCGACGCGCGCCAGGTATTAAAAGGCGAGGCCAGCGTGCTGCTGCGCCAGCAGGCCCTGGCCGCCAAAGCCGACAAACCCAAGCGCGGCAGCAAAACCTCGGTCAAGGGCCTGGTCGAAGCCACGCTCAACGCCGGCGCACTGGAACGGCTGGCCCGCCTCAAGGCCTGGCGCGGCGAAGTAGCGCGCGAGCACAACCTGCCAGCGTTTGTGATTTTTCACGACGCCACGCTGCGCGCCATCGCCGAGCAGGCACCGCAAAGGCTGCAGGACCTGGAAGGCATCAGCGGCATGGGAACCAAGAAGCTGCAGGCCTATGGTGCCGAAG
Organism: Polaromonas sp.; assembly: GCF_030682935.1. Classification (GTDB taxonomy): domain Bacteria; phylum Pseudomonadota; class Gammaproteobacteria; order Burkholderiales; family Burkholderiaceae_C; genus Polaromonas. The sequence continues at coordinate 1,850 of NZ_JAUXNA010000307.1, read as the reverse complement.
TGCTACGCGTGCTTGGCGCCTGAGCCGCCCTCAAGCGCGGCGCAAGACGAAGTGGGTAAAGCGCGCCGCCAGCGCCTGCGTCTGGACTGGCGTGAGCGCACACGGCGCACCGCCCGGTGTGCGGCATTGCTGCAAGGCCCAGTGCGTCACCCCGATCTCGGACAGCTCGTCGGCCAGGGCCAGCAGCTCATTCACGCTGAACAGGCCGGGATGCCAGGTGGTGCGACATTCATGGGCCACGCCGCTGGCCAGCAGGTAGCGGAGCGATTGGCGCACGCGCGGTCCGCTGCCCGGTGTGGCGGTGATGCCGTCGTGGCAGTGCAGCGGGCCCTTGATGTCGAGCCCGATCCAGTCCAGCTGCGGCAAGAGCGCTGCCAGCCGTTCTGGGTACATGCCGCCGGTATGCAGCGCCGTTTCGAAACCCATGGCGCGCACCTCGGGCAGCGCGGCGGACAGCGCGGCCTGCAGCGTGGGCTCGCCGCCCGAAAACACCACGCCGTCGAGCAGGCCGCGTCGGCGCTGCAGAAAAGCGAGCACCCGCGACCACGCCAAGGTGCCCGGCACCGTGGCATCGAGCAGCTCGGGGTTGTGGCAATAGCCGCAGCGCCAGGGGCAGCCCTGGCAAAACAGCACGGCCGCCAGGCGGCCGGGAAAGTCGATGCTGGTCAGCGGCGTGAGGCCGCCAATGCGCAGGCGCTCAGCGCTCACGTCTATGCCGGGCGCTGCAACTATCTCACGAAGCACCGCGCTGTTCGGCGAAGAAACGGCGTTCCTGGTGCTCGCCCTGCTTGCCGATGTTGAAGCTGGCCACCGGCCGGTGGTAGCCCATGACGCGGGTCCAGACCTCGCAGGGCTGGCGCTCATCGTCGGTCAGCTGAATCTGCGCGTTGGCGACGTGTTCGGTGGTGAAAAAGTGGCTCATGGATGCATCTCCTTGGAGGTTGAAAAAAACGCTGAAAATCAGGCGGCCAGTGCTGTGCGCTTGGCGGCCAGGCGCTCCTCGTCGCACGCCGGGCAAAACGGGTGCTCTCCGGCCAGATAACCGTGCGTGGGGCAGATCGAAAATGTGGGCGTGATGGTGATGTAGGGCAGCCGAAAACGCGTGAGCGCGCGCTGCACCAGCGCGCGGCAGGCGTCGCCGCTGGACAGGCGCTCGCCCATGTACAGGTGCAGCACGGTGCCGCCGGTGTATTTGGACTGCAGCTCTTCCTGGCGTGCCAGCGCCTCGAACGGGTCGTCGGTAAAACCCACGGGCAACTGCGATGAGTTGGTGTAGAAAGGCCGCGCGTCGGTGCCGGCCTGCAGGATGTCGGGCCAGCGCTTGCTGTCTTCCTTGGCAAAGCGGTAGGTGGTGCCTTCGGCGGGCGTGGCTTCGAGGTTGTAGAGGTGGCCGGTTTCCTCCTGGAACGCGATGATGCGCTCCCGCACATGGTCGAGAAACCGCACCGCAAAGCTGTGGCCCCAGTCGCTCGTGATGTCGTGCGCGTCTTGCGTGAAGTTGCGCACCATTTCGTTGATGCCGTTCACGCCCAGCGTGGAAAAATGGTTGCGCAGCGTGCCCAGGTAGCGCTTGGTGTACGGAAACAGCCCCTGGTCCATCAGGCGCTGGATCAGCTTGCGCTTGGTTTCCAGGCTCTGCTTGCCGAGCTCCAACAGGCGGTCGAGCGCGGCCAGCAAACCGGCCTCGTCGCCCTGGTGCAGGTGGCCCAGGCGCGCGCAGTTGACGGTGACCACGCCCAGGCTACCGGTCTGCTCGGCGCTGCCGAACAGGCCATTGCCGCGCTTGAGCAGTTCGCGCAAATCGAGCTGCAGGCGGCAGCACATGGAGCGCACCATGCTGGGCTCCAGCT
>NZ_JAUXNA010000301.1 GCF_030682935.1 Polaromonas sp. | reverse complement strand
CCACAAGGCGGTGGAGCCGCTGTCGGTCAGCGCCACAATCGCCTTGGCGCCCAAATGATGGGCCGTGAACAGGGCACCCATGGCAATCGACTGGTCGATGCGGGTGAAGGTCTTGCCCGAAAAATCGGCGCTCAGCTCCTTGTACTCGGCCTTTTCGGCCTCCTCGCAAATCTTGGCCATCTCCTCGATCGTCTCCAGCGGATATTTGCCAGCGGCGGTTTCGGCGCTGAGCATCACCGCGTCGGTGCCATCAAGCACCGCATTGGCCACGTCGCTGACTTCCGCGCGCGTAGGCACGGGGTTCAGGATCATGCTTTCCATCATCTGGGTCGCGGTGATGACGACCTTGTCCATGGCGCGGGCCATCTTGATCATGCGTTTTTGCAGGCCGGGCACGGTGGCGTTGCCGACTTCGACCGCCAGGTCGCCGCGCGCCACCATGATGCCGTCGCTGACCCGCAAAATTTCTTCAAGGTTGGGAATCGCTTCGGCGCGTTCAATCTTGGCGATCAGGCCGGGCTTGTGCTTGTGGGGCGCGGCGGCCACGTTGCACAGCTGGCGCGCCATTTCCATATCGGTGGCGTTTTTGGGGAAGCTCACGGCCACGTAGTCGGCCTGAAAGCTCATCGCAGTCTTGATGTCTTCCATGTCCTTGGCGGTCAGCGCCGGGGCGGTCAGGCCGCCGCCCTGCTTGTTGATGCCCTTGTTGTTCGACAGCTCGCCGCCGAGCTTGACGGTGGTGTGCACTTCTTCGCCGCGCACGGCATCGACGGTCAGCACGATCAGGCCGTCGTTCAGCAGCAGCAAATCGCCGGCCATCACATCGCGCGGCAGCTCCTTGTAGTCCAGCCCCACGCCCTTGATGTCGCCCGGCTCGGTGCGCGAGGCATCGAGTACAAAGCGCTCGCCGGGCACCAGCATCACCTTGCCCTCGGCGAACTTGCCGACGCGGATTTTGGGGCCCTGCAGGTCGGCCATGATGGCGACCTCGCGGCCGGCGCGCTGGGCGACTTCGCGCACCAGTTGCGCCCGGTCCACATGGTCCTGCGCCTTGCCGTGGCTGAAATTGAGCCGCACCACGTTGACCCCGGCACGTATCATTTTTTCCAGCAGGACGGGATCGCTGGAAGCAGGGCCGAGGGTAGCTACGATTTTGGTGGCGCGAAGCGACATGAAGAGTCTCCTTGTAATTTGTTTTCTGATTCTTACATGGAACCGGTTACAGGCCGGGTACCAAAA
>NZ_JAUXNA010000299.1 GCF_030682935.1 Polaromonas sp. | reverse complement strand
GGTGGCTGCGTGTTTGGCATCCACCAGCGTCAGGATGGAATCGAGCAGGTATTGCTCGGCGATTTCCTCGTCCATGAAAAAGGTCTGCGCCACCGGGCCCGGGTCGGCCAGCCCGGTGGTTTCTATCACCACGCGCTCGAAATCCAGCAGGCCCTTGCGCTTCTTGGCGGCCAGCAACTGCAGGGTTTCACGCAGGTCCTCGCGGATCGAGCAGCAGATGCAGCCATTGTTCATCTGGATGATGTTTTCCTCGGTGTCGTTGACCAGGATCTCGTTGTCGATGTTTTCCTCGCCGAACTCGTTTTCGATCACGGCGATCTTCTGGCCGTGGGCTTCGGTCAGGATGCGCTTGAGCAGCGTGGTTTTGCCGGAGCCCAGAAAGCCGGTCAGGATGGTCACAGGAATCAAGCTCATGGGGTCAACCTCAGGAAAAACAGGGTGAAAAGATGCGGCGGGCGCGCGGCCGGAGCAGGGAGTTTAGCGGTCAGGCCATAGCCCTGATGCCGGGACATGATTAGCACCTGTTCACTCTACAGGACGTGTCAAGCGGCACGCCGTTAAAGACCGGGATTGCTCCTGTTTTAATAGCTGTTTGCGCTTATCCAGCATGGGCTGGAGGCCTTATTGGCTTGAAAATCACTTCCGCAGCAGCACCAGGCCCTTGAGGTACTCGCCTTCCGGAAAATTCACCGTCATCGGGTGATCCGGCGCGCCGCCCAGGCGCTCGGTGATAAAGGCGTCCACCCCGGCATCGATGCCGGCCGAGGCGACGATCTTGTGGAACAGGTCGGCGCTGATGCCGCCCGAGCAGGAATAGGTGAACAGCACCCCGCCAGGTGCCAGGATGGACAGGGCGATGCGGTTGATGTCCTTGTAGGCCCGCGCAGCACGTTCGGCATGCGCCACCGTCGGCGCGAACTTGGGCGGGTCCAGCACGATGGCGTCAAAGGTCCGGCCTTCCTTGTGGAACTGCCGCAAGGAGGCATTCACATCGGCATCCAGCATGGTGGTGCGGGCCGCGTCAAAGCCGTTGAGCGCCACATTGGCTTTGGCGCGTTCTATTGCCGGTCCGGAGGAGTCGATCGATGTCACGTGCGCTGCGCCGCCGGCCAGCGCCGCCACCGTGAAGCCACCGGTGTAGCAATAACAGTTGAGCACGTCCTGGAACTGCAAGCGGCGCGTATGTTCGGCAAATTTGCGGCGGCTGTCGCGCTGGTCCAGGTAAAAGCCGGTCTTGTGGCCCTCGGCGACGTCCAGGCTCAGCTTCCAGTCGTGTTCGCGAATGATGACTTCGGTGTCCGCAGACCCTCCTTGGGGATGCGTGGAGGCTCCCTCTTCTCCAGCCGGGGCCGCGGAGCCGGCTTCGCCGGGCCGCAGACGCAGCGCCCCAATTCCGGGTTCAAGGGGCAGCGTACCGCCGTAGGCTCGCGAAGTGGCAAGCGTGGGGGCCTTGTTCAACCAGCCAGTGGCTTCGGGCAAGCCTTCGAGCGAACGCACGCTCGCGTCCGAGCGTTCGTACAGGCGCGTCAGGCCGGTTTGCGCCAGCAGGGCCTCCACGATCACGCCTTTCCAGCGCTCGGCCCCGCAACTTGAAAACTGCGCCACCAAGGTGTCGGCATAACGGTCCACCACCACGCCCGGCAGGCCGTCGGACTCGCCGTGGACCAGGCGCACACCGTCACTTGGTATGGCAAAGCGATCCCTCGCCCTTATCGCGCGGACTATGCGCGCTATGAAAAAAGAAGCATCGATGCGTTCGTTTTCATCGAAGCTCCAGACACGCGCGCGTATCTTCGAACTCGGGCTGAACGCGGCCCAGCCGAGAAACTGTCCCTCGTGGCTCTCCACCCGCACGGTTTCACCGGCGTCGCCGCCGCCTTTGGCGATCGCGCCGTCAAACACCCAGGGGTGGCGCCGCAGCAGAGAGCGCTCCTTGCCGGGTCTCAATCGAATGGATTTCATGGCGCCATTGTCGCGGCTTACAGGTCTCTTACATTCCGATCTGCAGATTTGCGACAATCCCGCGATGGGTTTGCGCCGCCTTTCCACAACACATCCAGCCGACACCAGCGCCGTACTGACCGCCGCCCTGCACCGCTGCTGGCGCGCCTGCGCGTGTGCCCTGTTGCTGGCGCTGGCAGGCCAAGTGGCGCTTGCGCGCACCGTGCTGGAGTTCGACCCCGCGCAACAACCGGTGGCCCTGGCCGACTGGGGCGATTACTGGATAGACCCGACCGCGCAAAAAACCGTGCAGGACATCGCTGCCGATGCCGCCCTGCCTTGGCAGCCCACGCTGGCCCGCAACATCTATCCGCTGCAGCCGCAGCAGGCGCTGTGGATCCGTTTCACCGTGCCGCCGGCACCGGACGCGGAGCGCTGGCTGCTGGAGATTCCCTACCCGGCGATGGACCGGGCCTCGCTGTACACGCTGGATCGCGCCTACGTCTGGCGCGAACAGCGCAGCGGCGACCTGACGCCAGTCAACCAGTGGCCGACGCCGCACCGGCACCCGCTGCTGGTGGTCAATTTCAATGCCGAGGAACCGACCCATTACATGCTGCGCCTTGAAAACGTGCAGGGTTTCAGCGCGCCCATCCGTTTTGTCAGCTCGGCTTATGTGCTGCGCGGCGAGCAACAGGTTTCGCTGTTTCTGGGCGTGTATTTCGGACTGGCGCTGCTCGGCCTGGTCGTCGGCCTGGCCGGCATGGTGTTGCTGCGGGACCGCGCCTATCTTTATTACGCGGTCTGCTCCGCGCTGGTCGGCCTGACCCAGGCAGCCATCACCGGTGTGGCAGCGCTGCACCTTTGGCCGGACTGGCCACAATGGGCGGACCGCTCGCTGGTGGTGCTGGGCGTCTGGATGCTGATGGCGCTGCTGATACTCAATGCCACCATCGTGTCGCTGGCGCAGCGCTCGCGCCCGCTGCATCGCCTGATCTGGGCGGTGGTGCTGGGCGGGGCAGCGTTGTCGGCCGCACTGCTGCTGACCGACAGCGAGTTGCGCATCGCGCTGGTCGTGCCCTACCTGGTGCTGGTACCGGTCCTGATGCTGGTCGTCAACCTCTGGGCCTGGCGCCGCGGCGACCGCTTCGGCGGCTGGCTCCTGTTGGCCGCCGCGCCTCTTGCCATCAGCCTGGCCCTGGCCATAGGCCGCTACCTGCAGTGGCTGCCGCTGAGTTTTGTGACCGAACAGGCGGTACTGGCCAGCATGGCGCTGCAGATGCCTGCCATGCTGGCCGTGCTGGTCCTGCGCAGCCAGCATCGCCGTGAAAACACGCGCCGCATCCAGGGGCTGGACCGGGTGGACCCGTCCACCGGCCTGATCAACGAGTCGGTGTTTGCCGAGCGCCTGTCGCGCATGATCGCGCGCTCGGAGCGGCTCAGACACCAGGGCGCGGTGCTGATGATCGACCTGGTCAACAGCGAACAGATCCAGCGCGACTTCGGCCGCAAGGCCGCTCAGGACCTGCCGCTGCGGGTGGCCGAGCGCCTGCTGTCCACCGCGCGCGACATCGACAGCGCGGCGCGCCTGTCCGAGCACCGGTTCAGCATGCTGGTGGAAGGGCCGTTCACGGCCGAGGAAGCCGCCACGCTGGGGCCGCGCATCGTCGCGCGCTGTTTGATGCCGTACCAGGGCCTGCCGGTCGATTGCGTGGCGCAGGTGCGTGTGGCCTACGCGCTGGTGCCGCGCCAGGGCCCGACGGCAGAGATAGCGCTGGCCCGACTGGCTCAGACCCTGGCCGGCGTGTCACCGCAAAGCAAACGGGCGGTGTTCATGATGCCGGACTACAAATAAGGCCCCCACGGTCACTCACTCCGTGTAGTTCCCTGCACCTTGCAGGCCGCCGCTCACCAGAGGCTTCGCTTCTGTCGCCTGTCCAAAGCTGCTCAAGCAGCTTTGGAGCCGCAGGCTTCAGCCCCGAGGGGGCTCCGTTCGTCCTGAGCCTGTCGAAGGATGCGCCTGCGGGCCGGCAGAGCCGGACCCGCGGCCCCTGCTTGACTAAAGAGGCCCCGCCGTCGTCCGCGACGGTCAGGGTTTGGTCTTGCCGGCAGGTTTGAGGCCTGCCACAGTCGCTCGCGGATGCGACGCGTCGTACACCTTGGCCAGATGCTGAAAATCCAGCCGCGTGTAAACCTGCGTGGTGGTGATGTTGGCGTGGCCCAGCAGTTCCTGCACGGCGCGCAAATCGCCGCTGGACTGCAGCACGTGGCTGGCGAAGGAGTGCCGCAGCATGTGCGGGTGCACCGGCGTGGCCAGCCCCGCCTGCAATGAACGCTGCTTGAGGCGCACCCGAATGTGCTGGGGCGTCAGGCGCGTGCCGCGCTGGCTGATGAACAGCGCCGCGTCGTCCTTCGCCCACCCGCCGCGCACCGCCAGCCAGGCCTGCAGCGCCTCCAGCGCCTTGCTGCCGACCGGCACGCTACGCCGTTTCGAGCCCTTGCCCAGCACATGCGCTTCGCCGGCCTGCAGGTCGATCCAGCCGCTGGCCTGGCTGCTGGCGGCGACGTCCAGGCCGGTCAGCTCGCCAATGCGCAGGCCGCAGCCGTAAAGCAGTTCGGTGATGCACTGGTCACGCGCCAGCAGCGCCGGGTCGTCGCCAGCTGCGCCCTGGAAGACCGCCAGTTGCACCGCTTCATCGACGCTGAGCGCCTTGGGCAAGGGTTTGGCGGCCTTGGGCGCGCGCAGGTCCTGCACCGGGTTGCTGGCCACCAGGCCCTCGCGGCCCAGCCAGGTGTAAAAACCGCGCCAGCCCGACAAAATCAGCGCAATCCCGCGGCCGCTGCGCCCGGCGCCGTGCATCTGCGCCACCCAGCGCCGGATTTGCGCATGTCCCACGTCGGTCAGTACCACACCGGCACGCTGGGCCTGCGCCTGCAGTTTTTCCAGGTCCAGCGTGTAAAGCGCCACGGTGCGCGGCGCCAGACGTTTTTCAACCCGTACATGCGCCAGGTAGCGCACCACCAGCGGGTGCGGCGCCGGCTCAGGCCCGGACGGCTCGGATGCGGGCAGTGGCTGCGTCATGCAGGCGCTTACGCGGCAACGCCCTGGACGGGGGTCTGGGGCCGCAAACGCGACAGCGCCGCGCCCGCCAGTTCGCCCAGACGCTCCAGGAAATCGGTGCCCATGTCGCTGTGAAAACGCTCGGGCTCGGGCGAGGCCAGCACCAGCAGACCCACCACCGGCGCGCCAGCGGCCGCGCGCAAGGGAATCAGGGCCACCGACAGCGCCAGCGCAGGTTCCGCCAGCCAATCGACCGCTTCAAACCCGGAGTTGACACCGCAGTAAGGCGTGCTCAACGAAGCGGCGAAGGTCTGCACGTCGCTGCTGATGCCCGATGCAAAAGGCTCGCCTGAAAAAATGCCATTGACGCCCCAGACCTTGATGGCCGCCTGCGGTATCTTGAATTCGGTGACGATGCCTTCAGCCGCCGCTGCAGGCAGATCGCGGGCCTGCGCCGTCTGCAGCAGCTTGCAGGTCCAGCGCTGCAGCTTGTCGGCAATGCCCACATTGTCCTGCCCGTGGCGGATCATCTCGACCACCCGGGTCTCCAGCCCCTTGATCTTCTCGCGCAACATGCCCGCCTGACGCTCCTGCAGACTGACCGCGCGGTTGCCGTGGCCGCTGGAGAGCTGCACCGAGGACAACAGCTCGGCATGACGCTCAAAAAAGTCTGGCGTATTCGCCAGAAAGTTGGCGATGTCGTCTTCTGTGATGGGAGGTTCGGTTGAATTCATGCTGGCATTGTCGCCAGTTTTTTTGGGTGGCGCAAAGACCCCGGCCGGCACTGCGCGGCACCCGGCCAGGGGCCACCACCAGCCCCGACACCGGTCAGGGCAAGTCTGGAACGTCTATCTCCGAGGTAAACACCGTGGTGGCCGGGCCCGTCATCATGACCGGGGCATCAAGTTGGCCCGACCATTCAATCGTCAGCGAACCGCCGCGCGTCAGCACCTCGACCCGCGCATCAAGCAAGCCCCAGCGTATGCCCGCCACCACCGCCGCACAGGCGCCCGTACCGCAAGCCAGCGTTTCGCCAGCGCCGCGCTCGTAGACCCGAAGACGTATCTGGCGGGTTGATACCACCTGCATGAAGCCGGCATTCACGCGTTTCGGAAAACACGCATGGTGTTCGATCAGCGGGCCGATTTCCAGCACCGGGGCAGTATCGACATCGTCCACCAGCTGCACGGCGTGGGGATTTCCCATCGACAAAACTGCCGCAAAAACAGGCGCGTCCTGCGCCCGTCCACCAAGCGCCAGCGGCCATTTTTGCCATGAACCTGCGGCTTGCGGCGTCAAACCGGATGCATCAAAGGGAATGCGGTCCAGCGCAAACACCGGCGCGCCCATGTCGACCGTCACCTGGCCGTCGGCCTGCATGCGCAGCGCGATCACGCCGTTCATGGTTTTGACACGCACCGTGTCTTTGTCCGTGAGCCCCTGCTCACGCACAAAACGCACAAAACAACGCGCGCCATTGCCGCACTGCTCCACTTCGCCGCCGTCGGCGTTGTGGATCACATATTCAAAGTCGATGCCGTCCGCCGGTGAGGGCCGTACCGTCAAAATCTGGTCGGCACCCACGCCAAAGTGGCGGTCTGCCAGGAAACGGTACTGCGCTGCCGTCAGGCCCAGAGATCCCCGGGTTTCGTCGAGCACCACAAAATCGTTGCCCGCACCGTGCATTTTTGTAAATCGGATTCGCATGAAGGAGATTATCTGCGTTGCGGGCGACGGGTGGCTGATGAGGCAACACCCAGCCAGCGGCAAAGACCGGCGCTCAACGCCATAATTCTTCATGCCCAGACTTTCCCAACTTCTTTACCCCCAACGCGAACCGGCCCCCACCCGCCCGGCCGCCACCGTGCTGCTGCTGCGCGACACGCCGCAAGGCCTTGAAGTGCTGATGACCAGGCGCTCCATGACCGCCAGCTTTGCGCCCGGCGCCTATGTCTTCCCCGGCGGCGGCATAGACGCCGCAGATGCGGCGGCCCACGGGCATTCCATGCGGCGCGCCAGCCAGAGCGACCTGCACCTGACGCAGGCGATTGCGGCCATCCGTGAAAGCTTTGAAGAGCTCGGCGTGCTGCTGGCGCACCATGACCACGGCGGCTACGTGACCAGCGAAGACATCGCGGCGCTGGACCGCAAGGCCCCGTTTGCCGCGCAGTGCCGGGCACGCGGCCTCACGCTGGCGGGCGACCAGGTGTTTGTGCTGGCCCACTGGGTCACCGACCGCGACCTGCCGCGCCGCTTTGACGTGCCTTTTCTGGTGGCCCGCATGCCCGAAGGCCAAAGTCCGGTAGCCGACGAAGCCGAGCAGTTCGATCCGGTCTGGGTGCGCCCGGCCGAGGCGCTGGCGCGACACCAGCGCGGCGGCTTTTTCATGATTTTTCCGACCCTGCGCACGCTGGAGCGGCTGCAGCATTACGCCCATGTGGACGCGGTGCTGCTGGCCTGCGCAACGGAGGCGCCGCTGTGGATCTCCTGCCCGCGCGCCGGTCTGCTGGCTGGCCAGGAATCGCGCTACATGGAACACGATTCGCCCTACGGCGAACTCGCGCTGACCTGCCCGGACGGCCAGATCGTGCACAGCCTCGACTGGCAAACGGCAGAACCGGTTGCGCTGCTGAAAAACGTCAGGCGCCTGACCGCCCCCAACCCCGGCATGATGACCGGGCCAGGCACCAACAGCTACCTCGTGGGCGATGCGGACAGCGGCTACATCGTGATTGACCCGGGTCCCGATGATGCGGGCCATGTCCAGCGCCTGTACCAGGCCACGGGCGGGCGCATCCAGGCCATCGTCTGCACCCATTCCCACCCCGACCACTCCCCCGCCGCCGCGCCTTTGCAGGCCCTGTGTGCCGGCCGCCCGCCGATTCTGGGGCTGGCCTCACGCGCTACCGCGCGTCCCGATGCGCAGTTCACCCCCGACCGGGAGCTATTAAATCAGGAGCATCTTGTATTGACAGGCAATGGGCTGCAGCACACTTTGATGGTTATTTTCACGCCCGGCCATGCGGCCAACCATCTGTGCCTGCTGCTGCTTGAAGACGGCCTGCTGTTTTCGGGCGACCACATTTTGAACGGCAGCACCACCGTGATCAGTCCGCCCGATGGCGAGATGACGGCCTACCTCGCCTCGCTGGACACCTTGAGCGCGGCCTGCGACGCGCATCAGATCGACTTCATTTTGCCGGCCCACGGCCATGTGCTGGGCGCTGCCAAACAGTCGATTGCGCAGCTCAAGGCGCACCGGCTCAAGCGCGAAGCCAAGGTGGCAGCGGCCATGCAGGCCCGGCCCGAAGGCACGATCAACGACTGGCTGGCGCTGGTCTATGACGATACCGACCCGCGGCTCTGGCCCGTGGCCATGCGCTCGCTGCAGGCCCATGTGGATCGGCTTCAGGCCTTGCAGGCCATGGCACAGGGATAAAGGCAGCAAGCAGGAGCCCGCAGCGCCCGCCGCAAGCGCACCTGCAGCGCCCGCGCCAGCCGCCAATATCTACGTGGTCGGCACGGACGCCGCCTATGCCCCGTTTGAATCGCAGAACGGAAAAGGCGAGATCGTCGGCTTTGACATCGAGGTGGTGCAAGCGGTGGCACAAAAAGCCGGTATGGAAGTGAAATTCCTGAACACCCCATGGGAAGGCATCTTCAACTCCTTGGGCCAGGGCGACCGGGACCTGCTGGTGTCAGCCATCACGATCACGGACGAGCGCAAACAGACCATGGATTTCTCGGCGCCCTATTTTGATGCGCAGCAGCTGATCGCCGTGAAAAAGGACTCGAAGATCGCAAAATTCGATGATCTTAAGCGCCTCAAGGTCGGCGTGCAAAACGGCACCACGGGTGACGAAGTCATCACCAGGCTGCAAGGCAAGGACAGCGCCAACATCAAGCGTTTTGAGTCAACGCCCCTGGCCTTGAAGGAGCTTGAAGGCGGCGGCGTCGATGCCGTGGTGGCCGACAACGGTGTCGTGGTTCACTATGTCAACAACAACGCCAATGCGCAGTTCAGGACCATCAGCGACACGAGTTTTGCGGCCGAACAATACGGCATCGCGGTCAAGAAAGGCAATGCCGAGTTGCTCGAAAAGATCAACAAGGGCCTGGCAGCCATGAAGACCGACGGCACCTATGACCAGATTTACGCGAAATACTTTGGCGCTGCGCCTGCAGCACCCGCCGCCGCGGCCTCGAAGTAAACCCGGCAGTCGCTGCTGAACCTGCGCCGACCTCCTGCACGGAGGGGGGCCATTCAGGCTGTGAAAAACTGCCCGCGTGCGGCCTGGGTAATGGCCGCCACGCACGGGTGCGTGATGCGCCGCTCGACCGAGACGGCAAAGAAATCCTCCACCATCTCTTTGGTGCGGCCAATCACTTCCACCCCGTATTGCGTGACCGTCTCGGCCTCCAGCACGCTGGCCGACATGAACACCCCCCGCCCCTCGCGCCCGAAGGCTTTCATCAGCGCGCCATCGTCAAACTCACCAATGATGCGGGGGTGAATCTGGTACTTGGTGAACCAGCTATCGAGCTGCTTGCGCACCGATGAAGACGTTCCCTGGATCAGCATGGGCGCTTCGTTGAGGCACTGGGGAAAATCACCCTGGAGCAAGGTCTTGAGCGCAGGCGTGCAGAAAAAACTCATGGACGTGCTGCCCAGGGGGTGGTTGAAGGCCTTGATGCTGACGCGGCCCGACATGGGTTCATCGGCCATCACCAGATCCAGCCGATGCAGCGCCAGCTGGGCCAGCAAATCAGGGAACTTGCCCTCGCTGCAGATCAGCCGCACCGGCTCGCGCACCGACAAGGCGGGCTCCAGCAGCCGGTAGACCACGGACTTGGCCACCGAATCGGCCACCCCCACGCGAAAGTCCAGGATTTTCTGGCCCCCGCTCGCCTGCCGCAGGGCACTCTCCATTTCGGCCCCGAGGGCAAAGATCTGATCGGCATAGCCCAGGGCCAGCCGCCCCTCGTCGGTCAACTCCAGCCGGCGCCCGCTTTTGCGAAATAGCTGGCGACCCAGCCACGCCTCCAGCAATTTGATCTGTCCGGACAGGGTCTGGGGCGTGGTGTGCAGCTGCTCGCCGGCGCGCACAATGCCGCCAGCCTTGGCGGTGACCCAAAAATAGTGCAGGTGCTTGAAGTTCACGATCTGGCTCCCATCAAAATCTCTCAAAAAAAACATCCATCAGCTTAACTTATTGTTCGTTTTTTTCGAAATGAAATGGTTTTAAATACGACTTTACACGAAGTAACTACATCCCTATAGTGATGCTTTTACGACATTTGTGACGCACCAAGGAGAACAGACATGCGTTTGAGCACCAAAAGCCGTTTTGCGGTCACCGCCATGATAGATATTGCCCTTCGCGAAAATGCCGGACCCGTCTCGCTGGCCGACATCGGGGGGCGCCACCAGATTTCGTTGTCCTATCTTGAGCAGCTGTTCAGCAAATTGCGCCGGAGCGGGCTGGTGGAAAGCACGCGCGGCCCCGGTGGCGGCTACTCGCTGGGCCGGGCCGGTGAGGCGATTTCCGTGGCCGACATCATTGGCGCCGTGGAAACCCCTCTGAACAAGCCCGGCAGGGGCGAGGAAACCCTGGCGCAACAAGCTGGCGCTGGCGAATGGATGACCAAGGATCTGTGGGCGACTTTGAACGCCAAGATGCTCGCACACATGCAGTCCATCAGTTTGCGCAACCTGGCGAGTGAGCAACGCGCCAAGGGCGTCAAAATTGAGCCACGCGCTTCCAGACGCGGGGTGTACCTCGCGCCCAAGCCCAAACCCGTGCTCACCACGGCGCCGAATTCGGTGTTTGCACTGGGCCGCTCGCTGTTGGCTGGCCGCTGAGCGCAGGCCAGGCCTAAATAAAAGTGTGAAGCCCGCCGATAAGCCGGATTTTGTGCGCCGGGCTTCCTTGCCCGAAAGCAAGTTGGCCCGGTGTGACCGCCATTAATCTGGGCCGGGGGTCGCCCACCCGGCTCAATGCTACCTACCCGCCAGCTCTGCGGAACCACATCAACGCTGGCCTACTTGGTATTGCTGCGCGTAGAGATTGCCCGTTTCACCCGAACTGAATCGGCTCGTCTCTGTTGCTCTGATCCTCACCTCACGGTGGAGAGGTGTTACCTCCTACGCTGTCCTGTGCAGTCCGGACGTTCCTCCAGTGCTTCCTTTCGGAAATTGCACCAGCGGCGGTCTGGCGAGCTTCACCCCTCTATTATGGCAGTGCGCCACAATGTGCTTTTGCCTACCGACAAGGAGAACCCATGAAAGCCGACAACATTCTGCAGACCATTGGCAACACCCCCCATGTCCGCATCAAGCGCCTGTTTGGCCCCCAGGCCCAGGTCTGGATCAAGTCCGAGCGCAGCAACCCCGGCGGCTCGATCAAGGACCGCATTGCGCTGTCCATGGTCGAAGCGGCAGAAAAAAGCGGTGACTTGCAGCCCGGCGGCACCATCATTGAGCCGACCTCGGGCAACACCGGCATCGGCCTGGCCATGGTGGCGGCCGTCAAGGGCTACCAGCTGGTGCTGGTCATGCCCGACAGCATGTCGGTGGAGCGCCGCCGCCTGATGCTGGCCTACGGCGCCAGTTTTGACTTGACGCCGCGCGAAAAAGGCATGAAGGGCGCCATTGCCCGCGCCCAGGAACTGGTGGCGGCAACGCCCGGCGCATGGATGCCGCAACAGTTTGAAAACCCGGCCAACATCGACGCGCATGCGCGCACCACGGCGCAGGAAATCCTGGCCGACTTCCCCGACGGACTCGACGCGCTGATCACCGGCGTCGGCACCGGCGGCCACCTGACGGGCTGCGCCAAAGTACTCAAGGCCGCCTGGCCGCAACTGAAGGTGTTTGCGGTTGAGCCCGTGGCGTCGCCCGTCATCTCGGGCGGCCAGCCCGCCCCGCACCCGATTCAGGGCATAGGCGCAGGCTTCATTCCCAAAAACCTGGACACCAGCCTGCTCGACGGCGTGATCCAGGTCGATGCCGAACCGGCCCGCGAGATGGCGCGGCGCTCGGCCCGCGAAGAAGGCATGCTGGTGGGCATTTCGTCAGGTGCAACGCTGGCGGCGATTGCGCAAAAGCTGCCGGAACTGCCCGATGGCGCACGCGTGCTGGGCTTTAACTACGACAGCGGCGAGCGCTACCTGTCGGTCGAAGGCTTTTTCCCCACCTGAGCAGCCCCGAGCCTGCCCGCCGCCGCCTTTCCGGCGCAGCTGCGGGCTGTCAGTTTCGTTTTATCATCGCTGCCTTCTGCTTGATAACCACAAGCCACGAAACGGACACATCATGCTGCGACTGACTGAAATCAAACTACCGCTTGAGCACGCTGAAAACGCGTTGAAGGCCGCCCTGCTGCAAACACTGCAGATCCCGCCCACCGATCTGGTGCGCTTCACGGTGTTCAAGCGCAGCTTTGACGCCCGCAAGGCCGTGATCATGCAGGTCTACATCGTCGATGTGGAACTGGCCAGCGCAGCGCTGGAAGCTTCGCTGCTGGCCCGGCACGCGGGCAACCCGCACATCCTGCCCACGCCCGACATGGCTTACCACCCGGTCGGCGTTGCACCGGCCAGCCTGCCGCTGCGCCCGGTGGTGGTCGGCTTTGGCCCGTGCGGCATCTTTGCGGCCCTGGTGCTGGCGCAAATGGGCTTCAAGCCCATCGTGCTGGAGCGCGGCACCAGCGTGCGCCAGCGGACCCAGGACACCTGGGGCCTGTGGCGCAAGGGCGTGCTGAATCCGGAGTCCAACGTGCAGTTTGGCGAAGGCGGCGCCGGCACGTTTTCAGACGGCAAGCTCTACAGCCAGATCAAGGACCCGCGCCACCTGGGCCGCAAGGTGATGAATGAGTTCGTCAAGGCCGGCGCGCCTGCCGACATCCTGTACGAGGCGCACCCCCACATCGGCACCTTCAAGCTGGTCAAGGTCGTGGAGAACATGCGTGAGCAGATCATGGCGCTGGGGGGCGAGATTCGGTTTCAGCAGCGCGTGACCGACGTGCTGATTGAGGACACCCCCGGCGGCAAGCACATCCGTGGCCTGACGGTGCTGGACCAGGCGACCGGCCAGACGCACGAATTGCGCGCCGACCACGTGGTGCTGGCGCTGGGCCACAGCGCGCGCGACACCTTCGCCATGCTGCATGCGCGCGGCGTTTACATCGAGGCCAAGTCTTTTTCCATCGGCTTTCGCGTTGAGCACCCGCAAAGCCTGATCGACCGCGCGCGCTGGGGCCGCCATGCCGGGCATCCGTCGCTGGGCGCGGCCGAGTACAAACTGGTGCACCACGCCAGCAATGGCCGGTCGGTGTACAGCTTTTGCATGTGTCCGGGCGGCACGGTGGTGGCCGCCACATCCGAAGTCGGCCGCGTGGTGACCAATGGCATGAGCCAGTACTCGCGCAACGAACGCAACGCCAATGCCGGCATCGTCGTGGGCATTGATCCGCGCGACTACCCCGGCAGCCCGCTGGCGGGCATCGAGTTGCAGCGCCAGCTTGAATCCCACGCCTATGTGCTGGGCGGCAGCAATTACGAGGCGCCCGGCCAGCTGGTCGGCGACTTCGTGGCGGGACGGCCGTCCACCGGACTGGGCAGTGTCAATCCGTCGTACAAACCAGGGGTGGCCATCGGCGACTTGTCATCGGCCCTGCCCGCTTACGCGATTGAAGCGATGCGCGAAGCCTTTCCGGCCTTTGGCAAAAAAATCAAGGGCTTTGACACCCATGATGCCGTGCTGACGGGCGTTGAAACCCGTACCTCGTCGCCCATCAAGATGAGCCGCGGCGAGGACATGCAAAGCCTGAATGTACGCGGCCTGTACCCGGCTGGCGAAGGCGCGAGCTACGCCGGCGGCATTTTGTCGGCCGGGGTCGATGGCATCAAGGTGGCCGAGGCGGTGGCGCGCAGCGTGCTGGCCGACGCCGAAAGCCTGAGGCTGACCGTTGCCTGAGATGACACCTGATACGACGCCAGGCAACGGATAGGGGATACTTCGCCCTCACGGTTTAACACCGCAAACGCTACCAGAATGCCACAAAAGCCTGGCTCACCATTTTTAAAGCGACGCCAAGGCGCCGCCCGAACCTCAACCTGACAGAACTGATTGATGACCGACAACACACCCACACCTGCTGCACCTGCCGAACCTACGACGCCCCCCCAACGCCAGGCCCGGCGAGGCGGCCGCGGCCGGACCCCGGCGAAGCCGCAAAACCAGGCCCGCGCACCGCGCGCCGTGCACCCGGTCCTGCAGCAGCTTTTTGACCTGTACCCCAAAATGTTTGGCGCGCAGTTCCTGCCGCTCAAACTCGGCGTGTTCCAGGACCTGCTGGCGCTGCACCCCGAACTGTTCAAGCGCGAAGAGCTGAAAGTGGCGCTCGGGCTGCACGCCCGCTCCATGCGCTACCTGGAAAGCGTGGCGGCCGGTCATCCGCGTCACGACCTGAGCGGCGAGCCGGTGGAGCCCGTCGCGCCGGAGCATGTTCATCACGCGATCATGGAAGTGTTCCGGCGTCGCCAGATGCGCTCTGACCAGGACTTGCGCCCCTACGCCCGTGCGCAGCTGATCGAGGCGATTGAAGTGTCAGGCCTGAGCCGGGAAGACTTCCTGCTGTGCGTGCGGCAACAGGACGAGGTGTCCACAGCCCTGCTTGGCGAGGCTTTTTCCGAACTGGGCGAGCAGGCTGCCAAACGCGAGGCGCTGCGCAAGACGTTTGAGGCCAGCGGCAAAACCGTCGCCGAGTTTGCCGACATGTACGGCATGGACCCGGCTGAAGTGACCGAAACGCTGGAACGGGCGCGCCTTGCCCAAACGGCCCAGGCGGCCCAGGCTTCAGTGGCCGCAACCCCCCAGGCGTTGCCAGCTGAAGTGGCGCCCGCAGACACCCACGCCGCGCCATGAAAAAGGCCGGCTAAAAGCCTAATGCCAGTCAGTTAAGGCATTTGCAGCCGAGGTAGGGTAAAAAAGGGACGTGTTCATCACGTCCCTTTTTTTATGGAATTTCAAGCAGAGCTATCGCAAACGCTGGACAAGACGCCGGCGTGTCTGGATGGGTTGAGCAGCCTCATTGAGCTGCCCTGGATCGAGCAGGCCTTGCAGGCCACGGGCAAGGCCTCCATCCGGCGGCGC